>CANQMD010000008.1 GCA_947624885.1 uncultured Clostridia bacterium | reverse complement strand
GGATGGACAGCAGGTTGCATATGCTTTGCACATCGCTCCAATCCTGCTCGCCTGTGCAGCAGCCGTCCTCGGTGGTTTCACGCCAATTTGACATGTAAAGCCCCACCACGTCATATCCCTGCTCCTTCAGCAGAGCGGCGGCTACGGCGGAATCGACCCCGCCCGACATTCCAACAACTACGCGCTTTTTCATACGCATATTATACTCTATTGCAAGCGGGCGTGTCAAGCGCGGCAACAGCGCCAAATTGCAAGAAAACAAATCGCCGACATTTTTGAACAACAAGCATTTTATCTTGACATTTTGCGCAAATAAAATCCGCATTTTGTCATTTCCGCATTTCAAATCCCTCCACCCGTTTCGCCCTCTCCCCTCCAAAAAAATTCAAATCGCCGCATTGCCGTTTTTGATCCTGCTTGCCGCGATCATAATATAAACGGGCATTTCAAACAATAATAGCTATTAATCATAAGGATTATCTTTACAAAATAATTCAGTTCAGAGATGTGCTTAAATGGTCGAACTGTCGGTTGAAAAAATCTGTTGACGATTTGATGGACTGATTATGTTTTTGCTTTGTCGGCGCGAGTTGCGCTGAGATTTCATATCAAGCGGTTGAAAAAAGAAGTGTTGCGCGCGCCAAGGGCGCATTTTGTTGACATGGCGGCGGGGATAATTTATAATTTGGGCAAGAGGAATGTGAATATGATGTTGAGTGTGGATGAACTGTCGAGGCTGGAAGCGGACAGATATATTGTGCTGGACGTGCGCGACGAGGACGCGTTTGAGTGCGGGCATATTCCGGGGGCGGTCAACGTGCCCGCGGAGCGACTTTCGTCTGCAAATTTGCCGAGAGATAAGCAGATAATTGTGTGCTGCGCAAAGGGGCAGATCAGCGGCGAGATCGCGGAGAAGTTGCGCGGCGCGGGATATGCGGCGGACGACCTCGAAGGCGGCTACGCGCAGTGGCTGAGGACGCACATCGGCGACATGCTGTCGGATACGGCGGCGCGAGTGGAAGAGGGCTTGCGCAGCGGGGCGTTCGCGCGGAAGCTGTTCAGCAAATTCGGCAAGGCGATCGCGACGTACGAGTTGGTGCAACCCGGCGACAAGATCGCGGTGTGCATATCCGGCGGAAAGGATTCCACGCTTATGGCGAAGCTGTTTCAGGAACTCAAACGCCGCAACAAATTTCCGTTTGAGTTGGTGTTTTTGGTCATGGATCCCGGCTACAGCAAGGAAAACCGCGAGATAATCGAGCGCAACGCCCGCGTGCTGAATATCCCCATCACAATTTTTGAGTCGAACATCTTTGAAAACGTGTTCAACATCGAAAAGTCGCCTTGCTACGTGTGCGCCAGGATGCGGAGGGGCTATCTGTACAGCAAAGCCAAAGAACTCGGCTGCAACAAGATCGCCCTTGGCCACCACTATGACGACGTGATCGAAACGACGCTGATGGGCATGCTGTTCGGCGGCCAGATGCAAACCATGATGCCAAAACTCCGCAGCCAAAACTTCGAGGGCATGCAACTCATCCGCCCAATGTATTTGATACGCGAGGACGACATCAAGGCTTGGCGCGACTTTTACCACCTCGGCTTCATCCAGTGCGCGTGCCGCTTCACCGACACCTGCACCTCCGACGCGTGCAAAACCTCCAACACAGGCTCCAAACGCAGACAGACCAAGGATCTCATTCGCGAACTCAAAAAGACAGACCCGCAGGTGGAACAAAACATCTTCAGCAGCGCCGAAAACGTCCACCTCGCCACAATTTTGGCATACAAGGACAAGCAGGGCGTGCGCCACTCCTTTTTGGACGAATATTGAGGCATGGACGGGGCAAACTGCCGCCGTATAGCCGCATTTTTGCTCTGTGTATCGGCATATCTCGTCCTCTCGTCGACGCTTGTTAGGAATAAAGTCTTAATTTTTTAGAATTTTTGTACGTCTATACTAGACAAAATGCGAAAAATTTGAATTTTGTACGTCCGCACCGGACAAAATATTGACGCTTTAATGTTTAAAGTTGAAAAAATGCTGGCGCTCGATTGGGGCGACTGTTTTTCTAGCGCCGAAAAGGTCGGAAATAAAAAAGTTGAGGTCACTCGATATCTATGTAGGCTTGATAGATCTCGTTTTTAGGCACTCCTCTGTCCTGCGCGACGCGCTTGATCGCGTCCTTTTTGGAGTAGCCCTCAGACAGATAGCGGCGCACATGCTCCGCAACGGGCAGGTCGTTCAGCGGATTGTGGGCGGGCGCGGAGTCAACGATCATGACAATTTCGCCCCTCTCCTCGCACTCAAACGACGCGAGCGAGGTGATCTGCACACATTCGTGTAGTTTGGTGAGTTCTCGACAGACGTAGACTTTGCGATCGCCCAGCTG
Organism: uncultured Clostridia bacterium; assembly: GCA_947624885.1. Lineage (GTDB taxonomy): Bacteria > Bacillota > Clostridia > Christensenellales > CAG-917 > CAG-475. Next base: position 28,688 of record CANQMD010000008.1, on the reverse strand, counting down.
TTCGCATAGCGTAGCCGCCGTCCTTTTGAGGTCGTGCGGCGCGACGTACAGCGCAAGCGGTAGGCCGCAAAACGCCGTTTTTGACAAAATATCCTCAATTTCCGCCTTTTTTTCTGGCAGGAAACCAAGGAAAACGAATCCCTTGCTTTTTATTCCGCTCAGCGCGAGGGCGCTCATCGCCGCGGTAGGGCCGGGAACGACCTCCACCTCAACGCCGCGGTCGTGACATTTTGAGATCAGTTCCGCGCCGGGATCGCTGACGGACGGCATGCCCGCGTCGGTGATAAGCGCTATGTTTTTGCCGCCGAGGATCATGTCGATCAGCCGCTCGCTGCACTCCGCCTCGTTGAATTTGTGATAGGATATAAGTTCCTTTCTTATGTCGAAATGCGCAAGCAGGGGCAGGGAATGGCGCGTGTCCTCGCAGGCGATCGCGTCTACGCTTTTCAGCGTTTCAATTCCGCGCAAAGTCATGTCCCCCAAATTGCCGATGGGCGTTCCAACGATAAAAAGTTTTGCCATAGTTCTCCTGTTTTTGCGCCGTATGCGTGCGGCGCGTGACGCTCGCTGTCTGAACGGGCGGGCTATTCGGCGCTGTCGGAATACAGCGCGTTGTACGCGTCCGAAAAACTTCCGTCCTCATTCATGCATACAAATGTGGACAGCGAGCAGCCTTTGCCTCCGCCTTTGACGGACCGTATCACGACCGCGTTCGCCTCTGCCGACGGCTTCGGCTTGAGCAATATGAAATGTTTTGGCTGCAAATTTGCCCCGACAAGCAAGGCGACTATCTCCGCAAGGCGCGAAGTTTTCAACACAAACCACGCCTCGCCCCTGTTTTTCAGCGAATATGCCGCCGCGGCGACAAAATCCGCAAGCGTAGCGGTGCTCTCTCTGCGGGCAACGTCCTTTGCGCTGCTTGCGGACAACTTTGGATTTGCCTCAAAATACGGCGGATTGCAAAGCGCCGCGTCAAATTGTCCCGCCTGCACAAATGCTTTTATATCCTTCACATCGCCGCATGCAAATGACAGCTTGTCCTCAAGTCCGTTGAGTTTGGCGCTCTTTTGGGCCATGCGTTCAGCCGAGGGATCAAGTTCCAGCCCAAACGCGAACGAGGCTTCCTTTTTGAGCACGGCAAGCGTTGCCAAAATGCCGCTGCCGCATCCCAAGTCAATGACCTTCGCACCTTTTTTGAAGTGCGCAAGATTTGCAAGCAACACGGAATCCTGCGAAAACATATAACCTTCGCTGTCCTGCAATATGATATAATCGCGAATGTTAAGTTTGGTCGTAACTTCCATAAAGCCGCTTTATCTGTGCAAAATATGCGGATAAAACGCGTATTTTGTCAATTTGCTGAAATCCTGCCCTTCGCTGTCGCGCCGTTGTTGTCGAATGAGGGAATGCGGGTCAGGCGCGGACGACGTTGATGTCAAGCGTGGTGGAAACCTCCGCGTACAGCTTCAGTGTGACCTGAGCCATGCCGAACTCGCGGATGCTGTCCTTGATGTCGATCTTGCGTTTGTCCACTTGGTAACCTGCTTCGGCGAGTGCGGTGGAGATCATCTCCGCAGTGACGGATCCAAACATTTTGCCGCCGTTTTCGCCGCCCTTTGCCGCAACCGTTATGACCTTGCCCTTGAGTTCCGCGGCGAGCGCCTGCGCTTGCGCCTTTTCCTGCGCGATCTTTGCCGCTTGGGCGCGTTTGCGCTGCTCAAAAGTGTTGATATTTTGCGGAGTGCCCTCAAGCGCCAATCCCTTTTTGATCAGATAGTTGCGGGCGTACCCGTCGTTGACCTCGACAATTTCGCCCTGTTTGCCCGTGCCTTTCACGTCTTTGAGCATAATGACTTTCATGTTGTTCCTCCAAATCGGGTGTTTTTACATATTTTAGCATAGCCCGCTCGTTTTTTCAATAAATTTATCTTCCTATCTATATTATTGCGCCGTTTTGGGCATAATAACGTCGTCAGCGCGTCTGCGCGTCGGAGGAAATATTTATGAAACAGATCAATTGTTCAACTTCAAACTGCGAACACAACCTCAAAAATAAGTGCCTCGCCGGTGTGATCTCGATCGGCGAAAACGCAAAGTGCATCAGCCGCATCAAACGCGAGGGCGGTGCGCTCGCCCAAAACTTTGCCGATATCGAAGCGGGCGACGACGTTATGCAAACCGACCTCGAATCTCTCGTCCAGTGCTCCGCCGAGTGCGCCTTCAACAACAACGGACTTTGCGCCAATGAGCAGATCGATGTGAGGGATTCGGCGTTTGCGACGAAGTGCCGCACCTTCCTCAAATCCCGATAAAAACGGCGCTATTTGCCCAAATACTGCGTCAAAGCCCTTTGATTTCACCGTCATGTACACCAAGTACATTGGGCGGCTCATCAAAGGGCTTTTCCTTGTCTTTGAACAAATATCGCCGTTTTTACAAAACGCGCTATAAGGCGAATAGCTTTGTCAACGCCTCCTTGCTTTGCGTTGCGTACGTTTGTGTACGCTCGTGTTCGGGAGATTGCCTTTTCCTTGTCTTTGAACAAATATCGCCGTTTTACAAACAACGCTATTTGGCGAATAACTGCGTCAGCGCTATTCATCCAAATTGAGTGGTTTTTGCTACTTTGTGATAAAAATTGTAAAAATATAAAAGATTATCATATATAAAAGATTATCAATAAATATAAAAATATTCCGAATGAAATATTTCGAATGAAAAAACGATGCGGCGGACGAAGCGCGTCTGCCGATATTTTTATTGGTGGGGCGGTGAGAAGCATAGGCGGAAACGATAAGACAGAATGAGTGATGTGAAAGGCATGGGTGAAAATGAAAAGGCCGAATGGGTGCGGTGAAAGGCATAGGCGGAGGCGGAAACGAAAAATTGAATGAAGGAGAAAGACCGAACGAGGGAAAAGATCAAAATAGAGAAAGATCGGGCAGGGGAAAAGAGTGCGGGGGGAAGGATAGAATGGGAGGAGAAAGAGCGAATAGGGAAGGATAGAATGAGGAAGAGGAATAACGAGGCATACGTGCGAGGGGTTTGAAATGTGGGTGGATAGAATTTTGGGGAATGGCATGAGATGAAATGCATGGAAGGTGCCTGTTTTGAATGTGTGAGAGCGCGATGGAGGGCAAACGCGCAGATTCTTGAAAAATTTTTCAAAATATTTAAAACATTTGCTTAAAACAGTTGACAGCATGGGGGGGGGTGGTATTATTGCTGCATAAAAAAAGAAGTTCAGCACGAATTCAGCACGAAAATGCGTATATCGTGCATATTCTTCAATCAAAAACGATTGGGTCGCAGATTGTTACTGGGTCAGGAGGCAGTATGAAAAAGGGCAATGTGTTGCGCAGTGTTGTTGGGGGCAGAGTAAAGGGATTTCTTGTCATCGTGCTTGCGGTGATTTTGTTCGCGGCGGTCTTTTCGGCGAGCATGGCGCTGCAAGTGCGCACAGATATAAGCGATGATCTGAATGTTGCTGAAGCCATATCGGGAAAGACATATGGCGACAACAACATTATGCAATATGTGGATTTTGATTTGGAAGATTTGCCCTCTGTAGGCGAAGGGCAGAAGTTTTATCCGCAAACTACGCTTTGGTACATAAAGGACAAATTGCAAGTTTTTATGTATGTCGTCTACATAGACGCAAGTACCGGTCTGCAAAAAGGTGAGGAAAACGTCGGTGACAAGCTGTTGCTTTCTCCGAACGATTTTCAAATCGAAGTGACGGTCAAGGCTCCGGGTGGCGATAAAGTTTTCAAAGAGAGCGACTCCAGCGGCGTCGGAGCCACTCCCTTTGCGGATGTAGAGCCGGGGACTAAGTTTGAGATCAAAATATTGCCGGTGCAATCGGCTTCCACGTCGGACTTAATGACAGGCGCAAGATTGGGTTACACAATGAACGACAGGTTTGACCCGGATGGGAGCGAGATGCGCGTAGTCAGCGCCTGTCCCGAGTTGCAACCCGGCTCATTGGTCATCACGGGACCCGATTCTCCCGTTTATACCACAACGGACCTCAAAAACAACACAAGGCGCGACTTTGCACACAAAGTCACCGTCACGGGTACGCTGAAGGACGGCGGCTCGGTGACGATCCCTCCCGAACTTTTAAACTATAGATTTATCAATGCCGACAGTCATATGTTTGACGAGCTTGACGCGAGCAAAAACGACGTGGAGGTCATATATAGTCCTTCGCAGACATCGGATGTCATTTCCGCACAAAAACTGGACATAAACGCAGTCAAGCCTCAGCTTTCTTATGTTACCGTCAACTTTGATACGGATGGCGTTGACAACAAAGGCGCTTTTGATGGGCATCTTGATGTAGCCGCCGACACGACGTATAGGCTTTCCGTCACCAGACCGAACGATCCCGCAAAGTCTAATGACGAACAATATTATCAAACTCTTTACGGTGGCGGTACAAGCAATGATTATTATCACTTTTTGGCATTTGTGTGCGGAATGACCGAAAAAGAGGTGCTGTTCGGTTTGAAACTGGATTGGCACATGACGGACGGCACAATAGAGTCATACCATGCCTATGATTTTGCGGATAGTATAAACATCATAGGCGACATCCCCAGGACGGACGCAGCGGCGCAAGCCGTAAGTTTGAAATTGTCCTATCAGCACGAGGGGCAATCATCGCCATTTGAAACGAACGATCTCGATGTCAAGTTTTCCAAACGTGCAAGTTCGGCTATCCGTTCAAGATACGATCAACATACCTTTTTGCCCGAAGCGGCGGATCTCGATGTCGGCACAAACGTCGATCTGAAGAGCAAACTTACGCCCGAAGGCTCGGACGCAGAACTTAAAGTTTGGATAGTGCAAAACGACGGCAAGCTGATATCATTGGAATCCGACCAATATATGGTGTCGGGCGATCCCACATTAAAAGATTTCAATTACGGCTATATCGGTTTGGCAAACAAAGGCGTCTATTCGGTAAATTTCACGGTTACGCTCACAGATAAAACAGTGACGCAAACCAATTTGACTTGCGATGTGGACTCTTTCGGACTTGTGGAAAACACGGGAGGAGCATATGAGGTCAATGGAACTAAATATACAATTACAAACAGATATGTTTCTGTGAAAATTCCCGAACTCGAAGGCATAGAATTCAGCGGCTCCGCTTCCACGCAGACCGTTGAAACGCCGTTCAACCCGACAGGACTCTCTTTCAACTATATATACGAAAAGGACTCTAAAAAGTCGATGACAGCGATCGGCTTTACAAACGGAAATTACACCGGTTACGTTGATCCAAAAGGCCTCGCCAAGGAGAAGGATGTCACCGATAACAGCCGTGGATTTTATGGGGCATTTGTAGACGAATGCAAACTTTCGGATCGTGGTTTTTCGGGATATACGGTAGCTGTGACGGGCGTGGAAGGTATCGGCGCGTATAAGACATATTATTATGGCAGCGAATGGGACGCTCAAAACGAGTCGAATGCAAATGGCGTGACTTATGCAAAGGGCGCGGATTACGAAACAAACTACAACGACGCGATATCCGCCGACGGCGCCACCTCAAATCTTGCGACTTTCAAAAATCCTCTTTCACAGACATCGGCGATCACTCCTTTGTCGACAAATCAAATGTCGGGCGAGGTCAAGTGGGTACGTTTTGTGTTCGTCCTGCGTCCCATCAAGTGGAAAAACGAAGCGATAAACATCAAAGATCCTCAATATGTCAACGGTTTGGTAGCGTTTATCGATATCAAGATAGAACAAAACAAAGTTCTGAAAAAGCGTACAGACGCGCCATATTTCAGCACGGCGTCGGTATCTTATGGCGCATTAGATATGCCTTTCTCAGAAGTGGTCGGCGATTATGGCAACGTCATAGTCATTTATGACTACACTACAGCAAGACTTGAGGAATTGGGCAAGGTAGGCGACGATTATAATTTGTCCGCCTCTTGTGAAGTTTGGAATGGCGACGAGTTTGAGCCGTATGACTTCGGCACACTCCCCGAAAGTAGCCATGATCCGGCAGAGGACGCCAAGAACGAAAATAATAAAGTGTTTATTTGGAAAATAGACACTCAATATTTTGTGGTCACGCATACTGTCGGCAGATTCAGAATACACTTTAAACTCAATGAGAACGGCAACTATTATTGGAGCAATTCGACGGAAGGTCGAGAGTCCGGACGTATCATCGCCGACGATGGCAACTGCTATGACGTGTACTATGACTTTGCCGTCCTCGGCATGACGGGCAACGTCGAACTTACTGTGCCTAGCTTCGAATACGGGCAGGCTTTCACATATAAAGCCACATTTATGACTTCGGACGCAAAGAATCCTCTTGAAAGCGTGATTCCCGCAAGAGAGGACGAGGATATCCCCGCCGGCACGATGACTCAATATGACAAGGTCTACAATGAAGACACAGCACCCGACGGCATAATAGGTCCCCCTGAAGAGGAGCATGCGTATTATCGGATCACTTTCTTCGGCCAATCGGACGACAGGCATTGGTCGTATAACTTTGAAAACGCCACCACCTCAGTGCCTACGCAACCGGGGTCGTATTTCATGAACATATACGTGCACGAAAGGGGACTGTATCAAGCCACAAGCAAAACGCAGGTCGAGTTTAAGATAGAGCGTCGCAAACTCACCGTGGAATGGGTCACGGAGGACGGCGCTTTGATGGACGCGGATTCTCAAGTGGTTTACGACGGGCAGCCGCACAAGTTTTCGAAATATATGTCCGTGTATTATACGGATATCGTGGAAGGTGCGGAGCACAAAATTCCTTTCACTGCTTACGACGTAGCTCCGGAAGAAAAGACAAACAAAGAGAAGGACGGCTTTTACGTTTCCTACTTGACATATCAGATACCGCAATTCAAGAAGAGTGAAGAACTTACGTTTTCGAACGAACAAAATCTTGTGATTTCGGCGGACGGCTATGTCAGCGCTTATCGCTACAACATAAAGTGGACTTTGACGGATCATGCGCAAGCCCTCTATCAATTCGACCCGAGTCTGCAAGGCAAAAATTTCCAAATCGGCACTTGTGAGAGCAATTCCAATGTGATAAACACCACGTTTGACATATTGCGCTACGGCGAGGATGAGCGCACGCCCGATTCAGTCAATCGGCTCGGCGCGACGATGGAAGATCTGTCCTATTTCGAATTTTCGAAGTCGGTGGCGTTTTTGAATGTCGAGGACAATTTTGGCAATTCAAGGAATATCGCGGGCAAACTCAAAGTCGATCTCAGCAAATTGAAGTTTGGCGCGACGGCTGCGACGGGCACCGAGATCGAGGGCGCGGCGCTCTACTATGGCGCAACGGGCGTGACGTTCTACTATATCAAGTTGCCCGACGACGCGGATGTGACCTACAACAACGTCAAAGCCCTGCTTGAGGAGTATTTTGTTCGTTGCAATTATTCGACGGAAAGCGCCACGGGATTCTTAAGCTATTTCAGCGATCAAAGAGATAATGACACAGCCGATAATGACTGGGACACCAAGCTGAAAGGACTTGAACTTGTGCGATTGGAAGAGATCTATGACGATCCCGTCGGCAACTATATGTACATAGGCGTTGTCAATCTCGACACCGAAAACAATCCAAACTTTATCAATTACAGCTTCTCATATGTCGAGGGCAAGTTCAGCATAAACAAGCGCAAGATCGACCTCGTCGAACTGACGGGGCAGGGCGAGGACGGCAAATTCCGCTTTGAGCCTTCAAAAGATGGATCGGTGCAGGGCGCGAAAGTTGTGTTGAACAATTGGAACAAGCCAAAAGGCGGGATCTATTACGGCGATAGAAAAGATACAAACGATCAAAACTACAATCCCATGACCTGGCTCAGAACATCCACTAAGGATGGCGTGGTGGCAAAGACAAAGGGCGATGACTTCAATGTTCCTACGTCGTCAACGGTCGACCTCAAAAATGCGGGTGTGTACTATTTGTACATCATGCTGTATGACTTTGCCAACAATGAATGGGACGAAACAAGTTTGCCCGATGGCTTTGAAATTATTACTCCACAGCAAGCCGCAGACGAGGCCGGCGATACATTTGGCGGCAATGAAGGCGACGCTCGTAAGGTGCTGAAGATCAAAGTCACGGTCTATCGCAAAGAGGCGAAAATGACGGCGCCGATAAATCATGAGTACAACGGAGCGGAGCAGGAAGCGCAATATAGGGGCGCTGATAACGATCCGCATAATTATCGCGATAGGATGCTCGAAGGCTTCAGCGTCATTGAGGATCAAAAAGATCATATGAAAGCTACCAATGCGGGGGCGTATACATTTACAGTCGACGTGTCGGACGATTACTACTATCTGTCCGACGGATTTGACGCAACAACGCTTGAAGATCCAGAAAATACCGATTCGCGCACGGCAAGTTGCACTTGGCGAATCCTCAAAAAGGTGCTCAAAAAGATAGAAGCGAAACCCGGAGAGGAAACAAAGACCTATGACGGGCAGCTTGTTCAATTCCATTTTAGCAACTATGACAGCGCGATCTTGACGAGAGATATTGTCGGCACCTTCAATGGAATGACTTACAACAGCAAAAACAGAAATGTTGTTTTCCTCGAGCCGGGTAGCGGCAGCGGCGTGGATACATATGCAAGTTTGATATTGAATGCGCGCTATGTCGGCAAATATAAGATCACCATATCGATAGTGGAAAGCAATCGCAGCAACTATCGCTGGGAGGGGCAGACGGAGGTCACGCCCGACAGCGACGAGTGGCAATGGACGGACGAGGGCTACCCCGACGAATACACAATGACGCTCGAAGTGGAAGTCACGCCATATGAACTTGATCCGACTTGGTATTATGAAAACGACGGCGGAGAGATAGGCTTAAATCCGAAATATACCTACAACGGAGAAGAACATACGCTTGAGCCAAAGGTGGCAAATTTGCACCTCGACCCGGCGATGGCGTTTATATTTGACACATACAAAAAGTACGATGAACTGGCCGCGAGAACTCCCGCCATCGAAAACGGGGATTATTATACCGTCATTACGGGATTGAAACCGTCATATTTGAGCGTCAGCGACGTAATCTCCGAAGGGCTGAGCCCCGATGAAAGATATGATCTTGCGCTCAACTACAAACTTCCCGCGGTGCCATACATGCTGTTCAGCATCATATCGCAGAACATCAAGAAGCCTACGATCAAGAGCAGCGCGGAATGGACTGTCGCGGACAACGGCATAACCGTGGTGTACAACGGCAAGGAATTCAACTTCCAGGATTACATCGACAACTTTGACGACATCAAGGGCAAAGTCGTCATGAAAGTCACCGTCACGGTGCACGGCGACACAATTACGCCCGTCGGATTTGTAGACAAGGGATATCTGGGCGACATAGGCGACATCGACGACGACTATCAATTTGGCGGAGTCAGCTATGAACGCGCGCTGAAGTTCAAGACAGTGTATTGGGACAGCGGCAAGACGGAAGTCATCGCTTACACCGTCACATTCTCCATAAAGGACAAGGAAAACTATTTGTGGGAAGGCGGAACTTCAAACGAAGAAACGCAGGCCATTACATTTACCGTCAGGCCCGCGGTGATCGACGCGCTTGAGATCGAGCAAGGCACTTCCGCCGATCCATTGACGCACGAGATCGCTTACGACGGAATAGAGCACCCCATCACGGACGGCGTGTCCAACATGGAAATATATGCAAGCCTCGCCGACCCCGATCAAAAGGTTATAAAGTTGACGGTGGCAGGCATGGTCGACAAAACCGCGCTCATCGACGTCAACCGCACGAGCTATCTTGAAGCTGTCAAGCCCTACACTATAAATGTCGCCATCGACGGTGCGAACGACAGCGCAAACTATGTTTGGGACTATACGGATACGACGAACTTTGACAGGGCAGACAAGACATTCAACTTCAACATCACGCCCATCGCGTTGCGCGCAAGGTGGACGACGACGGAGTTTACCTTTAGTGAGGGGACAGCGCAACAGCCCACCGTCGCGATAGACAACTCGTTTGCGGGCGGCAAAAAGGACAACGTGAGCATCACATTCAATGTTTATTTGCAGTCCAACGAGGCGCGCACGGCTCCCGACGCGCACATCAATGCGGGCTATTATGTCGCGGTGATCGACGCTATTTCGGGAGATAAGGCAATCAACTATTATATTCCCGAAAAGACATCCTCGGACGAATATAACGGCGGAGAGATAGAAAAAGAATTCACCATATTGCGCAAGGGCATCGCAAAACCCACAAAGAAAGGCGGCAAACTCACCTATACGGGCGCCGAACAGCAGTTTGAGATCGACGGCTGGGATGAGAAGCTGATGGAAGTCGTTCCCGGGACGATCAAAGGCGAAAGATTTGCCAAGCGCACTATAACAGGCGACAGCGTCAACGATTTCAGTTCTGTGACGGGCGAAAAGGCGGGCGATATAACTATCAACGACCTCGCGATCGTCACGGAGGGCGGAAAGTTGGTTATAAAAGCGACCGAAGCGGGCGCATATTCGTTTGATATCCGCCTCAAAGACGAGAACAATTACTATTGGAGCGACGTGCCGAGCAACGCTCAGCCGAACATTGTCAACGACACAAAAGCAAAGTGCGAAGGCGATGATTGGCACATCGAGTGCATGCAGATCAAGGCTCCGTCTCTCGTAGGTCAGCGCGCGAAGCAATATGACAACGACAACGTCTGGCACCCCGAATTCGAGACTATCGGCGGCGTCTCAGAGAGCGGCGACAACTATACGCTCACGCTCGACGATGGGACGGCAACATTCTCGGTCACATTCTCCAACGAGAACAGTTCTGCGGTGGGGCAATACTACATCGACCTGAAATTGATCGAAACACCCAAGGGAGGCGACCTGCTCAACTACACGTGGGTTTCTTCGGGGAACAGCGACGAGGACAGCGAACGTATCGGCGCAAGCTGCCGCGAGGATCTGTTTGTGTACGACATGGACAATATATGCGTCAGGCTGTTCTATTGCATAACCAAGGGCACCTACACCATCACGTTTGAGATGAAAGGCTGGGGCTACGGCATAACGAAGGCTATCGACGGCACCTCGGATCTGCACTATGTCACGAGAACGAGCACTCTTCCGTTGGGCGTAGATTTTGACGCGGCGTGGGAAGCGGACACGACGATCGCATTCTACACAAACGCAACGCTTGCCGAAACTTACCGCGTCAAAAACGCAGACCTTGTCCTTGAACATACCGATGCCAACGACAATAAGATCATTCTGAACGATTCACTAAGCGGCGACGCAGCAAAGGCGAGCGGCAGGAAACTTTATCTGCCGTATGTTCCGTACAAGGCGGGCACATATTACTTGAAGATCACTTACAATCCCGATACGAGTTCGACATTCGCCGTGCAAAACTACTCGGTGTCTTTTACCATTGAGCAGCGCGAGATAGATATCGCTTGGGATGATACGACTTTCCCTTACAACGGCAAGGCGCACATCGCGACCGCGCACGTCACAAACCTTGTCAAAACTTTCACGACCAAGGCGGGCGGCAGTGTGACGGACGCCCTCGCCCTCACGGTCATGGTCTACGATCCCGCTCCCGAAGCGGCGAACGCGATCAACGTGCTTCGCGACAGCGGCGGCACGGTGCTTGACTACAAGGTGTTTGCAAAGAGTTTTTCGGGCGCAGGCAAGGAGAACTACAAAGCGCTTGAAACAGACTCCGAAAGCGCGAATGAAAAATACAAGGGCACGATGCGCATAGACCCCAGAGTGGTCACGCTGCAAGTTTTGGATCATGAGCACACCTACGGTTTGCAGGACGTTGTCGGTCCAAACGGCGGCAATGCTTTCCCGAACAACTCGCAGGCGTGGGTCAAATATCCCGACGACGCGACCGACGACCACAAATTCATAGGCACACCTACCAATTTCTTACAATTGAACTTCTTTGTGTCGGCGTTTGTGAAGGGCGGCGAAAAAGTTGTGCCTTTCAGCCCTGTAAAAGGCGAATATGAAACAAGGTGTACCACGGATGTTTCCAATACAACATCCGTAAGTCAAGAAACATTCGGCAACTATGATGTGAAGTTCATCAACGGCAAATTCACCGTCAATCCATATGAAGTGAATGCGACGGGCGACAAATCCAACATGATCGTTTGGGGCGCTGGCACAAGGACATTCACCTACAACGGCAAAGATCAATTTGATTTGATCGACGGCTCATTCTTTGTCTATCTGCAATTGCTTACAGGCGATCCGAACTATGACGGGAAGTTAGAACACACCTCGAGCGGCCGCCTCAAACTTGACGCGACAATAACCGGCGGGTACGGCGACGGGAAGTTTATCTATGCAAGCGACGCGCCCTATGTGTTCACTGTGGATCAAGCCAAAAACGAGGCGGTGCTTAACGGCAACTATACAATCGTCGGCTCGGCAACGCACAACTATACGATGAGCAAAGCCACCGTGTCGATCAATCCGGCGGAAGTCAGAACGCAATACGGCACGGAAGCGACGGCGGACGCTTTGTATTGGTCATACAACAGTATGATCCCCGGACGCTTTTATGAGGCGGGAGGCTCGACTGTTGCGGCAAGAGCGGCAAGCTTCACTGACGGCGTGGACGGGACCGTGACAATAACGGTCAAAACGACTGCAAAAAGAGGTACGCACCCCACCACATTGTCCGACGCGGTCACAATCGAGATCAAAAAAGAGGACGGGAGCAAGACCGACGGCAGCGACCTGACAAACTACAGCGTCACTCTCGGCACAGCAACGCACACGATCGACAGAAAAGATGTCAAGATCAAGTGGGATGACGACCTCGACTTCATCTACGACGGCACCGATCAGGCATTGGAGGGTGGTCAACTTAAAGCGCAAAAGGCGTATTATGAGGACATCTATGGGGAAAAGGTGTATTTCACGGTGCGCCCGATCGCTCATAACGATCGCGCCACTTGGGCCAACAAGGTCGACTTTATCAATGCGGGCGATTACACTTTCTATGTCGTCGGTTTTGCGGATATGTCGACGGAGGACGCCCTCTATCGTATTGTCACCGAGGCGGGCGGCGCAGCGTCGCAAACGGCGGAAGAGCGCTTCAACGACAGCATCAAGATGTTGCCTCGCAAGGTGAGCGTCAAAGTCAACGATATCGAGGCGCACGTCTATGGCGAAGGCTTCGGCGCTGACGACCTCAAATGGGTGTACGACGGCGACAGCGCGTCGAACGAACTGTTGCAATTTGTGGGCGGTTTTGGCGATACGATCTCCGTCAGGCTTGACGCGTCGCTGGGCGAGATAGGAAAACTTGCCGTCGGCGAATATACGGGCATGCTGAAGCTGTACGAGGGCGAAACTCTGTTTGGCGGCAGTCCGTACACCACGCAAGATCTCGGCAACTATGAAATAACTTACGTTCTCGGCACAATAACCGTTGTGCAAAGAGAAATCAATCTGAAAGTCAACGCGCTCACCACCGAATACGGCAAGGCGCTTTACGATCTGACGAAGGCGGAGAATGTGTACACGCTGTCCGCGGGCAACAACATCGCGGGCAAAACGCCTCTTGTCAACGGGCATCAAGACGGCGATGTGTTCAAGCTGACCTCCAAGGCGCAGATATTGGGAGGCAAATATCCCGACGTAAATGAAACAGGCTACGACATCAATGTCGAACTGCGCGATGACAACTACAAGCTGACGCTGTTGGGAGTCCCGGGAAGCGTCGTCGATCCTGTCATAGACGCAACTGGAACGTCCCAAAAGGCAAATGTGTATAAGATCACTCCGTCCAAGCTGTTCTCGACGTACACGCTCACGGAGATAAACGCGTCGCCATACAAGGGCACTTCTTATGATATCATCACGCAAGCGTTCTCGTTTGAGTATTACACTACGACGAGCGACGGCCTTGCCGCGCAAAAGGCGACATTCACGGGGACTTACGGTTCTGCCGCATTGCCAAACAATTTCAAGGTCCTGTATCGTCTGGATACGACGGCATGGAACGATTACGCCACCGGCAAAGCGAGCAATACGGCATGGAACGCGGACGCTTATGTCAACGGCACCGCGATAGAGGGTGACACGCTCACCTGGAGCACGACCGCGCCCACGTTTACAAATGTCGGCGAATACAAGGTGTACTATGCCATCGTTGCCGACAACCATACACCCGTTTTCGGTGAAAAGTATTGTCTGACCATCAAGATCACCGCCGTGAATGTGGAAGTTTCCACGTCGTTCAGCACTTATTACGGTGACGAAAGCCCCGCAAACGACCACTATGCGGGCAGCACGCAATATATCCCAGAATATACCTTCGAGAGCTTCGTGAACGGCGAAAAGGCGGAGGACGCAGGCGTTTTGGGAAGCGACTACAAGACGAAGTTCTCGTTTGAGATCTCCGACTACGCAAAAGGCTACGAAGCGAAAGATTACGACATCGAAATTGACGTTTCAAAGGCGACCTGCCGCAACTATACATTCTCCGCAAAGGAAAATGCGAGCAAGTTCACCGTCAAAAAGCTGCCCATCACCGTCACGATCCTCAGCGATGGCATGAAAAACAGCTACTACTTCCAAGGCGATAGCGCGGAGAGCGCACAGACGCTCGCCTGGAGCGTGGAAGTGCAGGCTGACTGCAACTATCTGAGCGGCGGCAAGTGCGAACTCATCGACATGGATTATGTCGAGGGTGGAATAAACAACATCTTCAAACTTGAAACAAACGCGCTCATAGAGGGCGGTACAGGTACGGCGGGAGTCGGCACCTACGCCATTTACGGCACTGTGCTCGCCGATTACGACAAAAAGTATGACGTCACCTTCGCGGGCGATTGGAAAGGTTCATTGCAAGATCTCGATCACGAAGCTCTAGCGGGGCAGGCGGGCACTTACACCATTGATCCCGCGCACATCAAACTCAACGACCTGCATGGCTATGGCAAAGAGCACTCCGAAGATCTCGGCAAAGATTATGACGAGGCCGAGCACGGCGCGGTGCATACCGCGGGTCACTCGGATACGCTTGCCGAGCTAAAAAAACAAGCTACAACGGGCAACGGAGTTGATACGACGTGGCAATTTGTGCTTGTTGCGGGCGGCGAGAAGAACAGCGACTTTAAAAAAGCGGAGTTCTTCACAACATCGTCGAGCGACGTCCCGAAGATCATCGACGCAAACGATTATCACATCTACATCAGGATCTCCGCGCATGACCACTCCGATCTGTATGTCTATCTCACCGCGAAGATCGCAAAGGTGGACAACAGCATTCAAACAGAATACAACCTCGGCGATCATTCCTCAATAAGCGAGCGCTGGACTTATGGCCCCTATGACGGTGCGACCAACCCGACGGGCTACAGTTCGACGACCAATGCCGAGGTATTGCCCACGACAAGATTCGACCGCGTCCCCGACGGCGCAGACGGCGCGAACAAGGCGCACGTCGTGCTCTACAAGAAGAGCGGCAGCGCTTACAACAAAGTGGATGGTTACACCCCCGTATATGACGGCACAAGCTGGTTTGTGGCAAACGGCGCGACGCTCGGCGCGGGCGAATATCAGATACGCTATTGGGTGGATGGCAATACAAACTACAACGCGATAGGCTCGGAAGAAGAGGGTTATAAGACCTTTGATTTCACTATCGCCAAAAAGGAATTGACTGTCACTGTTGAGGGCGGCAGCTACAAGTACGGCACGCCCGCCGCGACCATTACGAGCGCGGGAAGATACTCGATCGTTGGCTATGTCAACGGCGAGAACGACGAGGAAGGCGCAGGTATCACCAATGAACGAGAGGGTGACGCAAGGTTCTCTGTTGTCAAACCGGGTTCGGGCTCGGGACTGACACCATACGTGGCAGGCTTTGCAAACGGCAGCGCGATCGACGCCGAAGGTCATGCGATCCAATATGAGATCCGCATCTCGGCTTTCAGCGCGGAAAATTATACATTCACATATAAGTACGGAGACATCGCCATCACCAAGCTGAAAGTCGCACTGCAGATAGAGGACAGAACAAACAGATACAACTTCAACAAGACTCAACCGAGCGCCGAAGAGGAGTATAAAGAACTCAGCTACAAACGGTATGAAGGCTCGGTGGGCGACTATCCCGACGACATTTACGGCGGCGAGGTCGTGCTTACTTTGGGCACCAACGCTGTGCTCGACAAGGTGGTAAAGACGACGCGCAACGTAGGCAAGTATGCGATCTATTACGCCGAAACGGATTATGCGCGCAACTATGATCTGTATATAATCGGCTCTTGGCAAGGCGGCGAGCCCGAAAATGCTCCCGACCCCGTTCCCGACGCGAGCGACCACAACAATTCGACATGGAACTTTAAATACGGCACCTACACGATAGATCGCGCCGTCCTTGAAGTTACGCTTGAAAAGCCCGCCAACTTTGTGTATGACGGACAACGCAAGGCATACAGTCTGAACTATGTGGGGGACGAGGCTAGCTTCTCGCTGGAATATTACACGAGGACAGGGCATGACAGGGGCGAACTTGTCGATCCTTTGAAGAAGGACAACGCGCCTATCGACGCGGGCGACTATATCGTTGCATTTGCGACAGACAACCCCAACTACGAAACGCAAAGCGGCACGCAGGAGGAATTCACAATCACGCCCAAGCCCATCGCGTTGAAACTGTTCATAAGACACGGCGGCGATGAGGATATAGCGCTTGGCGGTTTCCATGGCTATGACGGCAAGGCATACGAGGTTTACGCCACTTTCAATCATGGCGACATCGTCTCCCGCCGCGCGGACGACAAAAACGACCTCGAAGGCTATGACGGCGTTGCGGGCTTTGCAACGTCCCTGACGACAAAATATACCTATACGGACGGAAAAGGAGTCTACGATCACATCGACGGAGAACATCCCATCCATTATCGCGGCGTTTACACCGCGACGGTGAGCACGTCCAACAAAAACTACGCCGTCACGGGCAACACGGGCACATTCACCATCAGCAAGAAGCAGATGACGGTCGTGACGCTTGCCGAGGCGTTGAAAAATGTCACTTACAAGGGCGAAGCGTATGAGTTCAACTTGCAGAACTTCTCCTTTGACAAGGACTTTGTTGCGACCGAAACGGACATCATGACGCTCACCGTCACCAAAGACGGCGCGGTGTTTGCGATCGACGATTTCGGCGCAGAAAATGCAAAAGTGGCGTTTACAGACGCGGGCAAATACATCATCAAGGCAACGCTCAACATCCCGCAAGACTACGAATGGGCTTCAAGTCCGGGCGCAAGCGTTGAGATCACCGTGACCGTCGGAAAAGCAAACCTTTATATCAAGGCGCCCGATATGACGATCGCTTACGGCGAGGAATTCGACACGATCCGCGCCCAATTGCTGGCAGGCATCAAGTATTACACCGAGGCGAGTTCCACGACTCTCAACAAGGAGAACACCCTCCTCGGAAGGGATATCGACGCAGACATAAAAGACATTGTCAGGACGCTTGATGAGAACATATTCTCCGCGTCCGCTTATACAACGTCAAGCGTGTACAATTCGGTCGTAACCATCAATATCGCGGCGGGGCTTGTGGCAGACAACTACAACATCATCGTCAACGAAACGTCCGCCGTCAAATTCTCCTGCGGCCGCCTGACAGTCGGCAAGCGCAAGATCACGCTTCAGATCAAAGATCCCGACAATGAGGAATACACGGGCGAGAAACACACGTTTGCGAGCGAGTTGGTCGTGAGCCACCTCTCGCTCAAAGAGGGCAGCACGCTCGGCCCCGCCGACGTCGGCACAGGCATTTCCGCACTTTCGCCGTCCTTCACTTCGGATGGCGTGAACGTCGGCACATATGCGCTTGTGCCAAGCTGGAGCAACGCCAATTACGACGTTACATTCGAGGGCAGTTGGGAGTCCGAAGCCGAATTTAAGGGCAAGGGCAAGTTCACCATTGTCAAAAAGGACCTCACCGTCACGGTGGGCAAAGGCGGCGACGACGACAACAAGAGGGAATTCGAGTTGCCTTACGGCGACGACATTGCGGGCGTGTTCGGAGTGAAATACGAGGGCTTTGTGCACGGCGAGAATTTTGCCACGGCAAGAAATACGGGCGAGCCCGTCTTCAAGACCGCGCGCTTTGACAAGCCGGGCGAGGGTCCCACTGAGTTTGCAAAAGGACAGTCGCACGCGGGCATGAAGTATACGGTCAGCCTTGTCGGCGCAAATGATACGTTCGTATTTGACAACTACAACATTGTCGAACAAACGGGCACAATGACTATAGGCAGCCGCAAGATAGATGTGTCCATCGCGGACAACGTGTTCAGCGCGGAAAAGAATCACAGCTATCACGACATCCCGGCTGTGCCTGTTTACACGCCTTGGGACAAGGCATTTATGACAGATCCTGCCACGTATGCGCATCTGATATACCAGGGCACGCTTGCGGACAGGACATCGCTTTCGACCCCCGTCCCGCAACGCGTCGGCACCTACAAAGTGACCATAACTTTCGACCAAAACGAAGTCGAGGGCGGTCCCTATTACGACTACGTATTCAATTCGACAAACAGCAACACCATCGAAGTGGGCGACTACGACATCACGCCGCTCGTGATAGAGATCAATTGGGAAGACGCGTCCGTCAGCCTCAACGGCGATAGGGCGTACAACCGTGTGATCAACTACGACGACGCGATCATGAGCCACGACAACTATATGTTCCGCGGGATCTCGGCGGAGGACAGCATAAAATTTGACAGCCTTTGCGAGGAGTACGAAGGCGAGGGCGACCAACTTTATGCGACGATTACGCAGACGGGCACGGGCAGCATTCGCATCGCGCTGAAGGACGACAACAAATATGACTATCAGCTTACAGACCCGACCGTCGGCGACGCGAAGTCGGACAGCTTGACCATATCATTTGCCGTGCGCGCGGACAACATCGACTTCCATGTTGAACTTGCAGGCTGGACATACGACAAGGCACAGGGCGAGCATTTGCCGTCTGTGAGCAGCACTACGCTTGGCGACCTGTCAGAAAAGATCATCAGCTATGCATACGCCGCGCTCCTCGACGGACAGCTTGAAGGAATGAGCGAGGAAGTCGAAGCGGCGACAGTTGAAGCGTTGCGCCTCTCGTTCACCTCCGTACAGCCTGTCAATGCGGGCAGATATGTGATACGCGCAATCTTGCCCGAAGGCTCGGACTACAACACCGCCGTGGCGTATTACATCTTTACCATAGAAAAGCACACGATGAAACTGCCGACGCTCAACATAAATACGCTCACATTTGATGACAGCGAGCAATCAGTGTACTTCGAGTTGGGCAGCGAGGACGGCAATTATATCGAAGACCATTTCGGCTATACATTTGCGGGCAAGTCCACAAGCACAGAGGCGGATGGAAAGAAATATCTCGCATTCTATGCCACGGACGCTGCAAAATATACAATAACAATAACGCTCCTCGACCCCGCAAACCACAAGTGGGAGGACGGCGGCGTTGACGCGAAGGAGATAGAGTTCACGATAGAGCAAG
The DNA here is from genome assembly GCA_947624885.1 of uncultured Clostridia bacterium. Taxonomy (GTDB): domain Bacteria; phylum Bacillota; class Clostridia; order Christensenellales; family CAG-917; genus CAG-475. The sequence continues at coordinate 9,103 of CANQMD010000008.1, read as the reverse complement.
CAAGCAACACCGTGAGCGGCTTGACCCCGCAAAGCCTCACCTATGGCATGACGAGCGGCGACAGCGTCGACTACGGCGCGAAGAGCACGTTCGGCCAAGTCAAGTATTATTGGGCGACAAAGGGCGATCATGACACCGCGGATGATGTCCTTCCCGGGGAATGGAAAGAGTGGACGGCGGAGAGTTTCCCCAAAGACGCAGACGAATATTTTGTGATGGCAAAAGTCGACGCGACAGGCAACTATATCGGCGCTGAAAGTACGACTACGCTCACGATAAGCAGAGCGACTCTCACCGTCACCGCGGACGCGACAAACGTGATGTACGGCGAGGAGGCTGTCTACGCCTACACCGTGACAGGCTGGCAGTATGACGATGAGGAGAAACTCCGCGGATTTGAGGCGATAAAAGATTTTGTTGAGGCAAGCAGCACCTACAAAAAGGGCAACGGCATCACAAAAGAGGGCGTATCCTACACCGTCACTCCGACTTTCAGCAATGCAAACGGACTTGACAACTATACGATGAGCGCGGGCGAGGCGGCGGAAGTCACCGTGACTGCGCGCACCATAGTCATTTCGCTCGACCGTCAGGCGATCGCATACAACCCCGCCAACAAGGACAAAGCGTCAATAGAAGCGCTGCTTGTGAACACCATGTGGACGTTGGTTGAGGACGCAGGCGAAGGTTACTACAGATTTGCCGATGGAGATGCGGCAAAGGATATTGTCATCAAGATAAGCGTTGTCGACAACGAGGGCGTCGATGCGAAGAAGATCCCCAACGCGGGCACTTACGACATCATCGGCACGCTGACGGAGGGCGAGGGCAAAAACGAGAACTATTCCGTCACAATTCGTCCCGGCACGCTGACGATAGAGAGGTTGATCGTCAACTTTGCGAAGTTCGACATCACAAACACATTCACCTACAACCACGGCAATGAGGTCGTTCTGGATCTGAACATCGACTATGAGGTGACCGTGGGCAACTTTGACAAGGCGCGTACATTCAGGAAGGGCGACGAAAACGAAAGCGATTTCAGAATATTCATGAATTCGTTGAAGTTGATGTATTCCGGCACTGCAAACGACGGCTCCTATTATGACATCAGCGAAACGGCTCCCGTCAATGCGGGCACCTACAACGCGACCGTCGTCGCCAAAGAGCAGGACAACTATGTCATTGAGGGCGACAGCACCGCCACATATGTCATAGGTCGCTATCTGATCGACGAGAGCGATCTGCAGACCGTGCTTGACGAAGCGGGCGTGACAAAGTTTGTCTACAACGGCGAGGCGCAACCCGCGGACGCATCCGCATTCATACGCACGCTGTATGAAAAAGCCATTGAAAGCGAGCCTACTATAGAAGGCATAGTGTTCAAAGACGGCGGCGCAATAAGCGCGGACAACATCGCAAGCAAGCTGTTCTCCGCAAGCGTAGAGCAAAACACGAACGCGGGCACCCACAATGCGATACGCCTGCATATAGTCGACGGCTACAACTATGCATGGACAAATCTGGACGACGCCATTGACGACCTCACGTTAAATTACGAGATAGAAAAAGCGACGCTCACGATCACTTTCTCGCACGGCGACCTCGTCACATGGGCTTATGACGGCACGTTGCATACCGACGCGCTGGGGTCAAAGATAGAGTGCGGAACAAAGACAATAAATAAGGAAGAAGAGGCAGCCTTGCGCGCACGCTTTATATATTGGTTTGCGACGGACAAAGCGCCGAGTTCCCCAGATGATTGCACGCAAGTCGACGCGGGCAATGTGTCCGACTTTGTCAAAGTGGGCAAATATTTTGTGTATATCTCGCTTGACGAATCCGACAACTACAAATGGGCGAGGACTGCGACATACGCAAGCTATCAAGTCGTCAAGAGGAAACTTGTGCTTACTCTCGATCGGGACGACGCGGCGGGCGGCTTCATCGGCGGCACCTATGCGAAAGATCGCGCGTATAGCGACATGACTCCGGTGACGTACAGCTTTGCAAATTACAGCGGCAAAGGCAACGAACTTGAGGGAACGGTCGATTTTGACGAGTTGGTCAGACTTATCACCGTCACAAGGTCTTACGGCGGCAGTTCCTTCGGCGGAGAGGCATGGGACGAAAGCGCGGTCAAGGCGGGCTTGTACGACGTGACGGTGGCGCTTGAGGGCGACGAGGCAAACCCCTACAACGGCAACTTCGAACTTGTCACGGAGGGCGGAGAAAACGCTTCCGAAGTTGTGGGCAAATACGTCATTCTCAGGGCGGCGCTGTACAGTTCCAACCTCACGATAAAGGAATTCTATTACGACGGCAAGCCGCACACCGCGACAGACGCGATCAACGACAAGGACGCAAATCCGAACTTCGGCGTGCTCTATGAGATCTCCGAGGGCAACGAGTCCAACGTGAACGCGGCGACCTATGCCTTCAAGATCAGACTTGTCGACAAAAACAATTACTATTGGTATTCGTCGGGCAACAACGCCTATGACGGCAATGTCACCCTCGATTATCAATTGAGTTATGTCATACACGCGGTCTACATCAGATCCATCGAATTTGTGGAATATAGCTATACCAGCAAGAGCCCGACGGCTTTGATGGGAACGCCGCAATCCATCGCCAAGGGCGACGAGAAAAAGGGCTGGATCTATCTTGACGAGATAACCGCGATAGCAGGCAAGCTGGTGGTCAAGGTCGCAAAAGCGCTTGACACTCCCTCTGGCGAGTGGGTCACGCTTGACGACGACGTAACGGCAAGCCTCGCATATTCGATCGAATACGCCAAGATCTCGGGAATTGAGGGATTGGCGGCAATGGATCTCGCGTTCGGGACAGAGTTGCCGAACTCTGCGGGCAAATGGGAGTCGAGAGCGACCATCGCCGACGGCCCGAACTTCCTTGAAAGCAAAGAGAGCGACACGCTCACCATCAACGTCGGGCAATATGCGCTCAAAACGCCTACGCTTACCGTGGCGCGTCACGTTTATACGGGCGATCAGCTTGAAACGCTCTTCACCAAGGGCAACGCTGCCGACAACACGACAAGCAACGCGTTTGTCACCGAGATCATGAGCATTGCGTCCGTTTTGGGCGAAGTTCACGGCAAAGAGGGCAAACACGGTCAAAATGCCGACGGCAATCAGATCATCCGAGCGACAGACGTTGACAAATATAACATCGTCATATCCATCGTCGATGAAAACTACAAGTGGGAGGACGGCGCACAGACGCAAACCGTCGTTTGGGAGATCACAAAAGCGCCAAACGAGATCTCGTCCTTTGGGGATCGGGAAGCCACTTACGGCGATACGGTGACATTTGCCGCGACAAGCAAATTCGGAGCGCAAGGATTGACGTATGAATGGGCGGCGATGGGCGCTGCGGCAAGCCCCGATGAGGCGGAAGGACCGTGGACATCCTGGAGTTTGTCCCGCGCAAGGAACGTTGGCGTTTATGCCATCAAAGCGCGCGTCGAGGGCACAGACAACTACGATGAAGCGACAAGCTATATCACGCTGACGATAAACAAGGCGACCCTCACCGTCAACGCGAGGGAAACGTCAGTCGTCTATGGCGAGGACGCCGCATACGACTTCACCGTGACGGGCTGGAAGTATAACGACGCAACGACATTGGGCGTGAGCGCCGTCAGAAAGTATGTTGAATATACATCCACCTATAAAGCGGGGGATGAGGTCAAAGGAAGCCCATATCATGTAGATCCCAAGTTCAACGACGCGAATGGGCTTGACAACTACACGCTGACAGTCGGCAGCGGGGCGACCGTAACCGTGACGAAGCGCATCCTCGTCATTCAGCCCACGGCGCAATCCGTCGTGTTCGATCCGGAACTCACGCTTGAGAAGATCAACGCAAAACTTTCTCATACGATGTGGGAAGTCGTTGCGGACGCGGGCATGGGGATCGCAAAATTCGACTCCAATGAGGATATCATCATCAAGATAGAGGCGGTCGACAACGCGGAAGGAGTAAAGATCCCCAACGTCAGCACCTATGTTCTCAACGGCTCCTACAGCGACGAAGACGGCAAAAACGCGAACTATGACATTACCATAAGACCTGGAGCGCTTGCCATCGTCAGATTGACGATCACATTTGAGGAGTTCCGCATCAATGTCGACGACAGCCGCATTGTTTACAACCACGGCAACGCGATCGATATTTTGAGCAAACTTGTGTTCAAGATCAAAGTCGGACTTGACGAAAGCGCACAGACTTTCACATCCGACAGCGATCCCGCGTGGGCAAAATATAAGGCGGCGCTCGTGTTCAAATATTCCGGCGAAAGCTATGCGGGCGTCAACAAGCCGCAGGAAGAGAGCGCACCCATTGACGCGGGCACATATGTGTTGCAATATGTCCTCACAGAGGAGCAGGAAGGCAACTATGTCATTGTCGGCGACAGCGGCGCACCATTTGTGATAAGTTACTATACGATCGACGACGAGGCATTGCAACAGGCTTTGAACGCCTACAACGACGGCAAACTCACAAAATTCACCTACAACAGGACTCCGCAGGGCAGCGACGAGGAAACAATCTACACCGCGGCGCTCGACGCGGAGGACATCGCAAGCATCACCTTTGCGACGGAGGGCGAAATTAAGGCGGCGCTCGTCAAGAGCAAGCTGTTCAAAGCCACCGTCACAAAGAATACCGACGCAGGCGTTTATCGCGCGATCCAACTGAATTTGATCGACGGATACAACTATGCCTGGAAGAGCGTGGACGACACGTCCGACGTTGTCGATTTGAGTTATGAGATCGTCAAAGCCAACGTTGAGTTGACGTTTGATCACTCAAATGTGGAAACGTGGTCGTTTGACGGCACCATCCACCGCGATGTGCTCGGTTTTTCCGCGAAGGTGGAGGGACAACCCGCCTCCGACGAGGAGCATGCGCTGTTTGACGGGCAATATATCTATTGGATAGCGACGAAGGATCCTGACAATGAGGACTCCTACGCCAAGGTCGCCGTCAGCGATCTCACGCCGTACGTCAACGTCGGCACATATTATCTGCGCGTCGAGTTGCCCGACATCTTGTCCAACTACAACCCAACCTACACCGAGGCGTACGCGACCTACGTGATCACAAAGAGGAACATCGTCGTAACGGTGACTCAGGACAGCGCGGCGAGAGGATTCATCGCGGGAGATTACAGCCCCACGCTCACGGCGGAAAACTTGACCCCCGTCGCTTACACCGTCGCGGACGGCGAGAAGAACAGCGCGCTGCCCGATGGCGCGACCATTGAAGCGCTCATTCTTTCCGCGCAATTTGTCGTGGAGTACGGCGGCAACTCGTTTGCGGGCAACGCGTGGGATCCCAACAAGGTCGAAGCAGGCAGATATACCGCGAATATATCCCTTGCGGAGGACGCATATTCGCAAAATTTCAAACTTCAAAACGCGGAAGGCGGCGATATTGCAAGCGCGTCGGGCACGTATATCGTGAGAAGATATGTCATTCACGGCGAACTTATAAACAAGCAAGACGTATTTTACAACGGCAAGGCGCACAACCCCGCAGAGGCGATCGAAAACGTCAACGCCAACTACGGCAGACTGTATCAAGTCGCCGAGGGCGACTACTCCGCGCATATCCAATGCGGAGAGGAATTCAGCTTTGATGTCGAACTTAAAAACAGCAACAACTATTGTTGGTGCTCGCCCGCGACTTCGGACAGCGACGCTTACGAAGAGGTGACGACAAAGACCCATACTTTGACTTATTCCATTAAGCCCGTCTATGTGCGCGAAGTCGTCATTTCGGAGTTCAGCTTCACCAACGGAGGCGTTGCCAAGAAGATAGTGAAGGGAGAGGACGGCGGTTGGACATATCTCGACGATATCTCCGACTACGGCGCAGTCATTGCTGTAAGAGCGTCAAAGACAGAGGACGCTCCTATGGACGAATGGTTTGAGATCGAAACCGTTGTGCCGTTTGCGCTGGTGTACAGCGGCAATCCCTACAACAGCAATATGGCTCAACTCAATATGAGCGCGGATCCGCCCGTCAACGCAGGCAAATACCGTGTGTTCGCGAGAGTCACTGCGGACAAGAACTTGCTCAACGGCGCGGACAGCGCGTCCGGCATAGATTTCAACATCTCGCCATATGTGCTGTCGACGCCTACGCTCAAAGCAGATATGCCCATGCTCGAGAACACGCTCACCTACACGGGAGCGCCGCTTGAGGCATATTTCCATGAACATGAGGGGAGCACTGTTCAAAAGTCGGATATGGTCGTCGGCGACTTCTACACCGGCATCATGAACATCCTTTCCGCAAACGGCGAGCACGCAAGCGCGAGCACAACGATCAAAGAGAACAAAAACACCTATTTCTCTGCGACATCTGCCGACAAATATCGCATCAGAATAAGCATCATTGACAGAAATTTCAGCTGGGGCGGCATTGGATCCGACTATGCCGAAGTCGTTTGGACGATCAAACAGGCGGACAACGCCATCACCGATTTCGACGCGCCGACGGAATCCGTTTACGGTGACACCGTGAAGTATAACGCCAAGTCTGAATTTGGCGAAGTCAAGTATTATTGGACAGAAAAGGGCGCTTACGGCGATCCGCGCGACGTTGAAGATTGGAAAGAGTGGACCTACGACTCATTCCCCAAACTCGCGGGATACTACTATGTCAAGGCTGAAGTCGAGGAAACTTACGATTGGGCGCACGCAGTCAAATATCTTGAATTGCACATCGCCGCGAAAAACTTGACCGTCGTCATTGAGGACGTGAACGGGTTGATGTACGGCGACGTTGCAACAAGTTTTGCGACATTCTCATTCAAACTCAAGGAAGATTCCGCGCCGCTTCCGGAAGGGGTGGAACTTGCAAACCTGTTCTCATTGAGCATCGCTGCCGCGGCGAGCGACTTTAAAGAGGGCTATCTCAAATATAAAGAGGGCGGATACGCCATTGTCGCAACGACGCTCGACGACAACTTTGACATCACATTCGAGGGCAGCTGGTCAGGAGATGATATTAACAGAGGAAAGGCAGGTACGCTGTTGCTGAGCAAACGTCAAGTCACTCTGAAGATAGAAGATACATCGTTGATTTATGGTGACATCACATTGGCTACGACGGGCAAAGAACTTGCCGCGCTTGTGAAGTACTCGTTGTCATTGAACAGAACGAGCGCGATCGAGGAAGCGGTGTTGACCACCGACAAGGACGCGCTGAATATCACGTTTGCGCTTGTCGCCTCCGATGGCGATTGGACATCTACGGGTCGACTCAAGGCGTCCGCAAGCGGCTATGGCGTAACGCTGATGAGCGTTGACGATCCCAACTATGAATTCACCGTTGAAGGCGACAGGGAAGGCGCGCCTGCACAGGGCACGCTGACCATCGCAAAACTTGCGGTCGCATATCAAGCGGTGAGATATGGCTACACCTACGGGCAGGATGTGACGGATTGGACATCGAACAACATCGCAATTGGCGTGCTCGAAGGCGACGATCTGATGATCGAAAGCGCGTTGCTCGACTCGACGGGCGCTCCCGCCGTCAAGAATGCGAGAGGGCACTATGACAAGGGCGACTACATCGCGAACTTCACGTTTGGCAACACGAACTATGATGTAAACGTAATAGGAGCGTGGACTTTTGCGGGCGATCACTTTATGACTGCGGGATATGTCGAGATCTTGCCTATCTATATAACTCTCAGCATATCCGACAGCGAATCCGTGTACGGCGAGCCGATCGCGCTCACCTATGCGATCGCGGAAGGCACGCTCGCGCCCGGCGAAACCGACGCGGACCTCGGCATCACGCTCAGCCTTAAAAACGCCGATCTGAACGCGATCCTCAAAGTGGGCGACTACGTCGTCTATTACGAGGGCTACAACGGCAGCGACAACTATGACGTTATCAACACCGAGGTCACCGCGACGCACACTGTCAAGCCGCGCCCGCTCTCGGTCGAGATACTCGGATCTTTCAGCGGCGAATACGGCGACGCGCCCGTTATCACGGCGCTAAACAGGTTTACGGTTGCATATAGGGGAGAGTTCGACGGCGCTGTGCTCGCGGGCGACAATGTCACTTATGATTTCGCGACGAAGGCGACGACTGCTTCGCCTGTGGGCGACTACGGATTTGTCGTGACGCTGGGCGGCGACGACGCATATTGCTATGAAGTTGCCGAGGTGAAGGGAATTTACACTGTGCTGCCTCGCGCATTGTTTGTGACTTTGCCTGCGCTTGCGACTCAATACGGCGATCCCACGCATCCCACGCTCAAAGCGCCCACGATCAGACGCAAGACATTGGCGGGAGAAGCATATGTCAACGGCGACGATCTCAACATTTATGCCACTGCGGACGCGCTTGCGGACGTTGGCTTCCAATATGTTGAATGGCACGTTGACGAGAATGACAACTATACGGTGCAGACGGATGAAGTGCAATATGAGATCACCAAGCGCGAGATCACAGTCGTCATTGACGAGAGGACGCTGGAATACGGCGACGCGATCGATCTTGCAACCTTCGCCTACACTGTCAAGCACAACGGCGAAGCGGCAGGGGCGATAATTGAAGGGGACAACCCGTTTGAACTTGCCGTCCTGAATGCTCCGACGCTGTTTGTCCCCGCCGAGTATACGGTCGAAGGCAACACGATAGACGCGAATTATAAAGTCGCGCTTGAGGGAGGCTTGCTTAAGATCGTACGCCGCAAAGTGAAAGTCAACTTTGCCGAGGCTACAAGCGAGTATGGCGATCCCATCAAGACTGTGACATTTACGCTCTCACGCGAAACTCTGCCGGGCGACGCTGTCGTCAACGGAGATATACTTGACATCACGACCGTTGTTGACGCACGCATATATGACGAGGTCGGCGATTACACGGCGCATGTGGAGTGGACTGACAACGGTCTGTATGAGTTGATCGTCCCCACCGAGGCGGTATATCACATTGTAAAGCGCGAGGTCATTGTCACGGCGAATGACATAGTTGCGATCTACGGAGACGCATTTGACACTGCCGCGTCGGTTTGGACCGCAATACGCGCTAACGGCGCGACGGGCGA
>CANQMD010000007.1 GCA_947624885.1 uncultured Clostridia bacterium | reverse complement strand
AGAGCAACTGACTCTTAATCAGTGGGTCCAGGGTTCGAGTCCCTGAGGATGCACCAAAAAATACAGCCCATCACGGGCTGCGTTTTTTTATTTTTCTGGGACTCGAACGGGCGGAATAGCAAGACATCCGGTGAATGTCTTGCCCGCCCCGGCGTGATAGTGAAGTGAACGAATAGCTGTGCGGGACGATTTGTGTTCCCCACGTTCGGGCGGGGTATCAAGCGCCACACAAGCGGAGCGAGTCCCTGAGGATGCACCACAAAATACAGCCCATCACGGGCTGCGTTTTTTTATAAGTCCGACGGGACTTGAACGCCGCGTTAAGAAAACAGTCCTGTGAACTGTATTTATTTGTTCTGATTTGTTTTTACTTTGAGGAACACTGAAAAAAACAGGCTGTCATAGACTTAAAACCCGAAACCGTCTGTTTTCTTTATTGAAAATTTCCAACAGCCGATAAAATGTTCCCTATGTCGTCGTTTACACAGATCGACTGTCTTTGTATCTGTTCGGGGCAGAAGGCTTCGCCGTGGTTGATACAGGCGTAAGTCGCGCGTTTGTTCTGCGCGGTTAATTGCCAAAACGGATATTTGATAATGCCAGGCGTATTGTACCCCACGCCAAGTTCGAGATATAACACATCGTCGCGTTTATGCGCGTTCACAAAACGCTCATACCGCTCGCAAGCCGCATACCAACCCTCGTCCTGCACAAACTTGTCGTCGGAGCGCAGATTCATCGTCATTGGTCTCCCGCACACGGGACAGCACGGGACGAGTTCTGTCGGGATTCGCATATCCCGTTGCTCAGCTACCATGCGTCGAACGACTTCCTCGTTGTCATAAGTTCTGTTGTGGCACGGCACGGAACATTGAAACAGCCCGTAATCGCCCTGCGTGTAAAACAGCCGCTTTTTATCAAAGCCCGCCTTTTGAAAGCAGTGATCCACGTTGGTGGTGATCACAAAATATTCCTTCCCCTTCACGAGGTTGAAAAGTTCTTGATAGACGGGTTTGGGCGGATCCATATAGCGATTGACGAGGATATACCTCGACCAATACGCCCAATGTTCTTCGGGGGTTTTGTATGGATAAAATCCGCCCGAATACATATCGTGAAAACCGTATTTCTTTCCAAAATCGGAAAAATATTTTTCAAACCGTTCGCCCGAATATACAAATCCCGCCGCCGTGGAAAGCCCCGCCCCCGCGCCGATCACTATAGCGTCGGCATTTTGTAGTTCTTCTTTCAATCTACTTATTTGCGCCGAGAAGTCTTGCATAAATTTCATGATCTTGTTCCTTGAACACATTGAAAACAACCTTGATCTTGCTTCCCGTTTCCCACTTGTACTCCCGCACCGTTTGAACGGCGATCTCGGCGGCGCGCTCGTTGGGAAAGTGAAACTCGCCCGTTGAAATACAGCAAAACGCAAGGCTTTCAAGTCCGTTTTTGTCTGCGAGCGCAAGGCAGGAGCAATAGCAACTCTCAAGCAGGCGTTCGTGTTCTTCGGTGAGTTTGCCGCAAACAATGGGTCCGACCGTGTGCAGAACATATTTGCAAGGCAAATTGTATGCTTTGGTTATTTTTGCCTCGCCCGCAGGCTCATTATGCCCCTGCGCCTTCATTATCTCCGCGCATTCCTGCCGAAGCTGAACTCCCGCAAAGGTGTGAATTGCGTTGTCGATACAGCCGTGATTTGAGCAAAAACAGCCGAGCATCTGAGAGTTGGCGGCGTTGACGATCCCGTCGCATTTGAGCGTCGTTATATCGCCCTGCCAAAGATACAGATCGGGCTGAACTGGCGAAAGAGCGGCAATATCGGTTATTCCCTTAAGTCGAAGTTCTTCGCGCAAATATGCGTCTTGTACGCGCAAAAAGTCCTCGCTCGCATCTTTTGGCTCCCGCACGTTGAACAGAGCGCGAAGCAGCCGCTTTTGCAAATATTCGTCGTCTGGAATTTCCGCTCTCGCATTTTGCTCCGCAAGCAGACATTCAATGAGATATTTTCGTCTTTGCGCTTGATCCATAAAACTGTGAATTTAAAAGATCTTGAGTTGCAAAGGCGCGTCGCTTAAATATGTACGCGCCTTTACAACTTCTTAAAACTCAACCGATCTCTGCGTCAGACGCAGTATAATTTTTCAGCGAGCCGGCATTCACCTGTATGCAGATATACTTTATGCCGCTGTTGTCCGCAGCAAAAAATCTACGTTTTGCGGCAGGAGCAACGCGCAACCAATCGCCCGCTTTCAGAGCGACGACTTCGCCGTCTATCTCCGCCTTGCCTTCCCCCTCCAGGATCCCGTAAATTTCCTCATTTTGCTTGTGCGAATGCACAAAAGGAACGCTCATGCCTTGCGACAACACATTGATACTTATTTCCGCGCCCGTGAGTCCAAGCGCGTCGTGAAGTTCTGTCCTTGCTCCGTTGCCAACCGAAACTTTGCTGAAATTGTCTTTCATGATACACCTCCGAAATAATCTATCCGTAATCCTTTTGAATTACACACCTATTATATCAAACAAAAAAAGAAATGCACGTATGTTACAATTCTATTATCCGATAATAATATAGTTACTTGGTTTCCATTTTGAACTATTGACAACGTCGCGCTTTTTATGCAATAATACTTGCATCAATAAAGAGGTGAGCGAATATGTTGACCAAAAACGAACTCCCCGAATGTCCTGTTGCCACCACCGTACAACTGATCGGCAACAAGTGGAAATTGTTGATCATCCGCAATCTGGTGTACAACGGAAAACAGCGCTTCACGGATTTTATCAAGACAATTCCCGCCATAAGCAAAAAGGTCCTCACGGACAACCTGCGCTCGCTTGAAGAGGATGGGCTTGTCGAGCGAAAAGTTTTTGCAGAAGTGCCGCCGCGTGTAGAATACTCTTTGACGTCGCTCGGAATGTCGCTGACGCCCATCCTCGACGCGATGTCCAAATGGGGAACGGAGTATAAAAACAGCGGTTGCGAATAAGCGCCGCTGCTCTCGGCTATTGTTTCCGGCGATCCACTTTGACGATCGGCGCAGTTCTTGGATAGTTTCAACAATAAGCGGAATTATATCTCGCCGCGCATTACGGCTGTGTTTCTTCGCGCTTTGCCCTGTCGCGCGCATACACGCGCATACATATGACCAAGGCGATCGACCGCCATATTTGCACGATCAAACCGCAAATGCGTGGCGGCATATTTTTTTGAGGGAAGATCCCGCCGCAGGTTTTACGTATCGCCGAAGTTTGCAAAATTTGCGATATATCGTGCGTTTTATAAGTAAAATAGTCATAATTTATGAGTCAACATATTGACGGGCGCAACTCAAAAGTGTTAAAATATTCAGGATTTCAGAAAGAGAAAAATGCCCATCCTAGGCATATCGCCATTGGAGGCATTTGACGCTTTTGGCATTGGGAGCATATTATGACTCAAAAGATCTCAAAAGTTGGCAAAATTCTTTTTGTGACGCTGCTTGCGGCGATTGTTGCCGCGGCAATTTTTGCGATGATCGCGACTTTTTGCAACGCGCAAACGCAAATCGCAAACGACGCGGAATACGTCCAAGAAGCGCAAACGGGCTGCATTTTGGGCGCAAGCGTTGGCGCCGGCGGGATCTCGCCGGTGTTGAGCACTGTCGTACTGCCCAAATATGCGGTGATAGTGTGCGCGGTGCTTGGCGCGCTGATAGTTGTTGCTGCGGCGGCATTGATCGTGCTGGCTATCGCAAAAAAGAAGTCAAAACAATCCGCAACCCCTGCCCCATCGCAGGATCAAACGGCTGAGGAGCCTCAACAGTCCTATCAAACACTCACGTCCGACAATGATATCGCAGATGAAGCGCCTGCAGACGACGTGGCGGAGGAGCAGGATGATCTTGCCGAGCAAACTCCGTCCGAACAGCCGCAAGCCGATGAGGATGTCGCTCCAACCGACGAGGAGCCGCAATCTGCCGACAATGCCGCTCCTGCAGAAAAAGTCGAGCACGCCGCGATCCTCCCCGCCGAGGATGAAGAGCCTGAGGCGGAAGATATTGCCGTTGACCAATTGAGCGGGTTTGAGGAAACGGGCGACGCAAGCGGCAGAGCGTATGACGCAAGACGGCACGTTTTTGTGTTGGTGCGTTACGACCGCAGCTATGCCTCGAGGCTGATACAGTCCGACGACAAAACCAAGAGTTATTATGACGAGATCAAGAGTGAACTTATGTCCTACAAGGGCGTGAAGAGCCGCGTCAGCTGGAGGCATGAAAACTTCCGTATCGGGCGCGAGAGAGTCGCAAAATTGCAGTTCCGCGGCAAAAAACTGTGCCTGTATCTGCCTCTCGATCCCAACGATTATATCGACAGCAAGTACAAGATAGAGGACTTCAGCGACGTTGTCAAAAACAAGGAAGTGCCGCTTGCCTACCTCATCAAAAACGATTTGCGCGCCCGCTATGCAAAGGAACTCATCGCCGTGGTAATGTCGCGTTTCGACGCCGAAAAGACGGAGGGCGAAACCGTCGCATATTCCGCAGACTATCCCTTTGACACGCTTGACAACCTGATAAGCCGCAAACTCATCAAGGTGCTGTTGACTCAGCAGGAATACGAGCAAGCCGCCGCGGATCTCGAGGCGGAACAGCCTGCCGACAACACTGAAGCGGAGCCGCTCAAGCCCACCGAAGTCATGAAAGAAGTGCAGGTGGAAACGGCAAAGAAGTTGCTTTCCGACGAGAGAGCCTCGCACCTCATCGAGGAGAGAGGGCGCTATGCCGATCGCACGCGCACGGGCTACGTCAATGTCGACGTGCTGAGCAGCAACTTTGAAGCGGGCGAGTTTGTCACATTGGATGAGATGAAAAAGCGCGTCAAAGGCTTTGACAAGCGCATGACGTATGTCAAGGTGTTGGCGCGAGGCGTTTTGGACAAGCCCCTTATTGTGGAAGGCGACGATTTCTCTATAGACGCGGCAAAGATGATCCTGCTCACGGGCGGAAAGGTCATTCGCACAAAGCGCATGTGACCCCGCCGCAATCAACCATTGCAACAAAAAAAATCGCGACTCACATGTTGGGTCGCGATGTTTTTTATGTTGAGATTTTGACAGATCGTCTTCGCCCATGCCTTCGCGGGCGCGTTTTGATATGCGCAGGATGAGCCTATCTTGCCCTGTATTCCTTCATGATCCTGTCGATATTGCGCTTGTTTTCCTTATCTTTTATGGCGGCGCGTTTGTCGTGAAGTTCCTTGCCCTTGCACACGCCAAGTTCGATCTTGACCAGCGCACCCTTAAAATACACTTTGAGCGGAACGAGAGTATATCCTTTTTGTTCGACCTTGCCGCGTAGCTTGTTGATCTCGTAGCGGTTGAGCAACAGCTTGCGGGTACGGCGAGGATCCGGGTTGAAATAACTCCCCATTTTGTATGGCGAGATGTGTGCGCCGATCATCAGCGCCTCGCCGTTTTTGATTATGACAAAGCTGTCCCGCAGGTTGATCCCGCCCTGTCTTATCGACTTGACTTCGCAACCGACGAGAACGATGCCCGCTTCGTACACGTCCTCCACGTAATAATCGTGGTAGGCCTTTTTGTTTGTGGCAACGACTTTGTCCATAGTGTGATTATATTCCCTCCCGCCGCGGTTTTCAAGCGGCAACTGCATACGCGCGTCGCGCTTAAGCAAAAATTTTGTCTATCTCGCATAAAAAAACGGCTCGACAAGCGAGCCGCTTGACGCTTCAAAACTTCAGTCCGCAATGCTGACCGCAAAGCAGATGATCGCGCAGACCATGATGAAAATGAACAGCCCCAAAGTGATCTTTTTGAGGATGCCTTCCTTGTTGCGCTCCTTGTTTTTGCCATAATAGGTTTCGCTGGAGCCTGAGATGACGCCAACGTTGTCGTTTGTGCCCTTTTGCATCATAATGACCACGATGATTGCAATTGCGGCGATGACCATGAGGATGCCGAATGCCAATCTGACATTTTCACGCACTTCGTAGTCTATCAAACCGAGAAGCGTATTAAAATTCATTGCGACTGTGCTCAACATTTGTTGGACCTCCAATTTGTACTTATCGATTTTAGCATATGAAGTGTGATTTTGCAAGCATTTTACGCAAGAAAAATAATTATAATTGCGCACCCTCGCGCAAAAGTGAAATTTGAGGGATGTAGCACATCGCGACATCGCCTCATATATTGTCAGCACGGAGCGAACAATATGGAAAATTTCAAATTTGCAAGCGAATTGCCTTATCCGGAGGTGCAGACGGAGGAAAATCTTGCCGACGCAAAGCTGCTGATGCCAAGTTATGCCGGCGCAGGCAGCGAACTGACCGCCATCCTCACCTACAGTTTTCAAAGTTTCATCTCGCCCGAAAACGGCGCTCTGGCGCAGGCTCTGAGCGGAATAGCGCGTTGCGAAATGAAGCATATGCAGCTGTTGGGCAGGACGATCTACAAACTCGGAGGCTATCCCATCATGGGCGCGAGGACATATTTCAACGGAAGCATGGTTTGTTACACGCTTGATCCGCACAAATATCTCGCGCAGAACATCGCCGCGGAGGAAGCCGCGATCGTGGGCTATGAACGCACCATCCTCAACCTTCACAGCGAGAGCGTAAAGTTGCTCATCGAGCGCATAATTCTGGACGAGGAATTGCACATCGCCACATTCAAAGAACTGCTGAAATCATTATGAAAAAATAAATTGAAATTGCAGCATCCGCATTTTATCCATCAAAAAAGCAGGTTTCAACCCTGCTTTTTGACAAATTCGTAAATCTTCGGCAATGCCGCCGCCAACCTTATCCTTACGTCGCGATATGCCGCCAATCCCTTGCCGTATGGGTCGGGCACAGCCTCTCCCGCAAGCGTCTGGATCGACGCTATATTTTTGCAGACAAATCTTGCGCACAGCGCTTCCCTTTGCGCCTCGTTCATAGTGACGACAGCGTCCGCTCCTTCAACGATCGTCTTGTCCGCCTGTCTTGCTTTGCCCGCAAGTTTTATGCCGACTTCCAGCAAAGCCGCCGTCGCATAAGGCGAAAAGTTTGCTTCCGCACAGGCTATTCCCGCGCTTTGAACGGTCGCGTCAAGCCCCCGCTCCTCGGCATATTTTTGAAACAGCGCCGCCGCCATCGGGCTTCGGCAGGTGTTTCCGTCGCACACAAACAGCACTGTCATACGCGTTTGCCGCCCGCGGCTTTAAAAACCCTGTTCATCACGGACGACGCAATGTCCGCGCCTGCGAGTTCCTCGACGATTATGTAGTCAAAACTCTTTTCCGCTGTGTGCAGCGCGGCGTAAATGCGTCTTGCGTAATCGTCCGCCGTGATCCCAAGCGAAATTTGATCTCTGTCGCCGATCTTGTCGCGATAAATATCCCTTGCCACTATCACGGGTCGTCTGCCTGCGCTCGCCGCCTCGTCATACGCCCTCACCGCGCTGTCAATGCTTTGCGCCGTGACCGTTTCCGCATTGGGGCAGTAGTGCGCGTACTTCATGCCGGGCGATTTTGCGACTCTGATTATCTTGCCCTGCTCCGACACCTCTCCCAGCACTTCCGCAAGCATATTTGCAGTCACTGCACCCGGGCGCAGAATGGTTGGCATATCCGTCGTGAGGTCGAGCACTGTGCTCTCTATGCCCACTCTGCACGGTCCGTCGTCCATGATCAGGCGCACGCTGTCGCCGAGGTCCTCTCGCACGTGTTCGGCGAGCGTGGGGGAGATGTGTTTCGACTTATTTGCGGAGGGCGCGGCAAGCGGAAAACTGCCCGCGATCACCTCTCTTGCGTAAATGTTGTCGGGCATACGTATGCCCACGGTATCGCCTCCCGCCGTGACGATCGACGGGATCTTATCGCTTTTGAAAAGTATGACGGTGAGAGGTCCGGGCATAAATCGCTCCGCCAAAGCGTAAAAAGTCGACGGGATCTCCCTTGCAACGTCGCGCGCCTGCGACAGATCCGCGATATGCACGATCAACGGATTGTCCTGCGGCCTGCCCTTCGCCTCGAATATCTTTGCGACGGCGGACGCGTCAAAGGCATTCGCGCCCAAGCCGTACACCGTTTCGGTGGGAAAAACAACGAGCTCACCTGCTTTGATGAGCTCGACAGCTTTGTCTATACATTCTTTTGCGGGAACAACTTGCGCCATATCAAACAAGCCTGTAGATCACGTACGTTTCCGCCGCCGTAGAGTCGCCAGTCAATTTTTCAAACACAAACACGTTTGACGGCGCGTCCGTGGGCGAATACAGTATGCTGCCCGCCTTCATATGCGGCTCTATGATCACGCTGTCCTTGAGATAGGGGTTGAAGTTGCGTATGCCGTAGTTGTAGATTATCTTGCCGTTGTCTTTTTCGCCACTGTCAACTTTGAACATATAACAGCCCGTCTTGTAGATCGCGTTCACGATGCTTGTTGAGGTCGAACTGTAAGCGATATCCCAAAACGGCTCCTTCATTTCGACGTTGAGCGCCGAGTCGATATAGCATTCCGCTTCCGACAGTTCCCTGCCGTCGGGACCTATGAGGCAGAGTTTTCGCGTCGCCTGACTTTCGCCTTCCACATCCGCCCTGCCGTATCTTCTTCCTATCGTGTAATTTCCGCGATAGGACGCGAGCATGTCGTATTCAAAAGGTATCAGCAAATCGCCGTAACGGTTGTATGCGCCGTAGTAATAGCTTGACGATCTGTCGGGATCGGGGACTTGCGCCACCATAATATAGCTGTTGAACTCCTGTCTGAGGATGGTGGAGCGGTCGTTGTGTCCAACCAAATTGCCGTCCTTGTCGTACAGGTTGACGGCGCTTGGTTGATACGGCACGTAATATACCCCGTCCACGCCGCACATTATGAGGTCAAAAAATCCCACTTTATCCTTTGTCTGGTCCTTTATGGTAATGCCGTAGTTGCCGGTAAGCGACATGACGATATTGAGGTTTCCATCAAGTATGAATTGATCGTACAGCCCATACTTCACGCCGTTTGACTCGTATATCGTCAACCCAAAGCTGACGTACGTGTAGCCGTCTTTAAGATAGCTTCTTGTGTCCACTCCCTGCGCGGAAACGCCCGGCTTTGACGCGCCGTAATAGTTGTTTGTGAGGTTGTTGAACACGGTGTTCGAATTGTACTCGTCGTACTTGTCCTTTTCCGCATTGTACACGCCGCGCACGCATTGGATGTATTTTTCGCCGGTGTAGTAGGTGTAGTCGTCCTTGGAGGACTCCCAATCCTGACACACGAAGAACTTGCCGTTTCCGATGTATGTGATCTCGTCGGTATAGCCTGTTTTGCTGTTTGTCGTCACGCTGCCGCGGGAAGTCGCGATGAGGCTTTGCGGTCCGTTGTTCGGCGCATGATCGGGGATCTTGTACATATACTCGCCGTTGCTCGTGCCGCTCACGGACGCGTATTTCCCGTCAAATCCCGCAACTTGGTCGAGGCTGTTCGACGAGTTTTGTATGCGGCACACAAGTTCGCCGCGGTCGTCGCGATTGCCCTCGTAAGTGGGACGATATATGGATGTGAAATCCTTTTCGCTTTGATGGTCGTAGTTGTAATTCACGGCGATCAGCCCGCCGCACAGAATTTTGATCACGCTGTCTATGTTTTTGCCGTTGGTGTCGTCAAACCCGTAGGCTTTGTTTTGAGGATTGTCGCCGTATCCCAACTTTTTGCGGGATATAACTTCCCTGCCCGACGCCGCGTCAAACGCGCCCGCCGTGCCGTCGTCAAACAGGCAGACAAACAGTCCCGCCTTATAGCGGATAGCGCGGATGCCCTGGTCGGGACCGAACATCATGCCCTCCATCAGGTCGGAGCGGTAAACGGATTTGTCGCCGCACTTGACTATCGACAACTTGTTGTTTCCGCTTTGGTCCACGCACACCACAAAAGCGTCGATCTCCTCTATGTAGCCAACGTCGCTGTATTGGGAAACGTTTGTGGTGGTTGACGAAGTTGTGGAGTTGGTGTACACTTTCCACCCCGCGGGCAGCCTGAACTCCAGCTTTGCTTCCGTCAGTTCGCCGTAGCTGCTTCTGGACTTGAAAATGTCTGTGATGCTTTTTGTGGTGGACTTGTTGCACGCCGCAAACATCACGCCACACGCGATCAACGCGACGACGATGGTCGCTATCGCTATAGATCTTACAAAAATGCGTTTGTTTTTCATAATTGCTCCGTAAGATAGCGGGCGCTTATTTTTACGCCCAGCATAATATGTACAAACTCCAAAAGCAGTATATTTGCTCTGAGTCCGATTGCATGAGTTTGTCCCGACTCCCCTGCCAAAAACGCTCGCAAGGGGGCTTCTACCTCGATCGAGCCGAAGTTTGCGCAACTTTCGCAGACTATTCCGTCCGCGTCCTGAAAACGAGCCGCGCCCTCAAGCGCTCGCCCGCACGCGTTGCAATGCGCAAAATCCAGCCTGTTTCCGCCGATCTCTATCGCCGTCAGCAAAAAGTCGCGGATCACAGCGTCGGGGTCCTCATTTGAATACGCAAGTCGCGAAAGCGCGTTCAGCGCCGCCATAAACTCCTCCGGCGCGGGCTGTTCGCTGAGTTTTGCAAGCGCGTCCAGAATAAGACAGCCGTCGTAGTACCTCTCGATGTCCGCCGTGATCGCGCCGAAACTTTCTATCTGCTCGCACTCGGTGACGACGTATCTTCCGCCTCTCCCCGCCAGCACGTAATCCCCAAAGTTGAACGGCTCCGCCGCGTATCTCAGCTTTGCGCCGCGCTTCAAGCAGCCCTTTGCGGTCGCCGTGATCTTGCCTGTTTCAACGCCGACAAGAGTGATGATCATATCACTCTCGCCGTAAGGCACCGCCCTTACCGCTATTGCTTTGACTTTTACGCTGTCGGCAGTCTGCATACTTCCGCCGCTTAATCTTTGCGCGGGGATTCCTCTTCCTTCATCGTGCGATAAAGCGAGTACCACTCTATATCGCCCGTCCTTTTGAACATCTGCCAAAGATCGTTGCTGTTCATGATATTAGCGTGCGTCAAAAGGGACAATTTATACTCGGTTGCTTTACATTTTTGTTTTGTTTTTTCAGTCGTCTTTCAGGTCCTTAAGGTCGTAGCCCAACTCGTGCATGAGGTAGTCGCTGTCGCGCCACTCGTCCTTGACGCGCACATACAGCGTCAAAAACACTTTTTCGCCCACCATTTGTTCAAGATCTTTCCTTGCCGCGGTGGCGATCTTTTTCAGAGTCGCCCCGCCCTTGCCTATCACGATGGCTTTGTGCGATTGCTTTTCGCAAACAATGTCTGCGTCGATGTCAACGATGGGTTTGTCCTCTCTCTCCTCAAACTTGTTGATGGCGACTCCAATGCCATAAGGCACCTCTTTGTCAAGCAGATACAGCGCCTTTTCTCTTAGTATCTCCGTCGCCATAAAGCGCATGGAACTGTCGGTATACTCGTCCTCTGGATAAAGCGGAGCGCCCTGCGGCAAAAGCCCCAGCAGCGCCTCTCTCAGCGGCTCCAGATTTTCCTCTTTTTTTGCGGATATGGGCACTATCGCAGTCAATCCCGTAAGGCCGTTGAGTTTTTCGAGGCATGCAAACAGCGTTTCTCTTGTCACCGCGTCCTGCTTGTTGAGCGCCACGACAGTTGGCGCTTTTTTCACGCTGTTCTCAAGAAACGTATAGTCCTCCTTGCACAGTCCCCTCGTCGCGTCAATGACATACAGCACGCCGTCCACGTCCTTAAGCCCGCTTTCGACAGACCTCATCATATACTGCCCCAGCTTGTTCCTCGCCTCGTGTATGCCGGGAGTGTCGATGAGTATCATCTGATACCCTTCGCCGTTGATTATGCCCAACAACTTGTTGCGCGTAGTCTGCGGCCGCCATGAAACTATCGACACCTTTTCGCCGACAAGCGCGTTGGTGAGGGTGGATTTGCCCGCGTTCGGCACGCCTGCGATACATATAAATCCGCACTTAAAATCTTCGTACATTTGCTTTTGACCTATTCTCCGTAGATATTTGCCGCAAACGGCTCGCCGTTCGCATTTTGTTTATTGTTTTATTCTGTTCATGACCGCCCTTTGACGCGCCGTCATAACTTCCTCGTCGTCCTTTTCCACATGGTCGAATCCCAGCAGATGCAACAACCCGTGACAGGTGAGAAAACCAAGTTCGCGCTTATAGCTGTGCTCAAGTTCCTTCGCCTGCTCTTCAGTCCTCTCCCTGCATATGAGTATGTCGCCCAGCATGACGCGCCCGCCGTTCATATCCGCGTCCGAAAAGTCCTCTATCCTCACGGGCAACGACAATTTTTCAAGATACGGAAACGACAGCACGTCCGTCACCTTGTCCACGCCGCGGGCGGAAGCATTGACTTTTTTTATCGTATCCGCGTCGACGACAGTGACCGAGGTTTCAAAAATATCCTCCTGCCCAAGTTCGCTCAACACCGCCTTTTCCACGCGCCGCATAAGCGACTTTTCGCTGAATTTTGCGTTGTATATCCTCAGCATATCAATCCTTCTTGCGCTTGTCGTAATCCACGCGGCGATGATGTATGGACGGCAGCACTTCGATGATGGTGCGCTTGATCACGGCGATATCACCCATCGTGATTGGGCACTCGTCAAACTGCCTGAGTTCTATCTTTTCATCCACAAGTTTGTTGATACGCGCCACATAGTCCTCTCTCGTGTCGGGCGTATACGCGCGCATCGCCGCCTCTATCGTGTCCGCAACCATTATGATTGCGGCGATCTTCGTCTGCGGTTTCGGACCGGCGTAGGTGTATTTGTTGACCGCGAGTTCCCCGTCCTCTCTCAGCGACAGCGCCTTGCGATAAAAATATCCTACAGGCGAAGTGCCGTGATGTTGGCGGCATATATCCACGATCTCGCTCGGCAGTCTGTTCTGCTTTGCAAGTATCTCGCCAAACAGTGTGTGCGATGTGATCATACTGACGCTGACTTCGGGGATGAGTTCGTCATGCGGGTTATACGACGATTGGTTTTCGCTGAAATACAGCGGCGCTTTCAACTTGCCTATGTCGTGATAGTACGCCGCGCAACGCGCCATATTGGGGTTTTCCCCAATTGCCGAGGCGCACGCTTCCGCCAGATTGCCCACCACCAGCGAGTGGTTGAAGGTGCCCGGCGCTTCGCTCGCGAGGCGCTTGAGCAGAGGATTTGACAGATTGCAAAGTTCGCTCAATCTGAAATCGTCCGCGATGTTGAAAATTCCTTCAAAAATCGCCACCAGCGGCATAAATATCAGCGCCGCCGCCACTGCGGAGCCGTAACTCCACACAAAATGCCAAAAGAGATTTATTGACGTGTCGCCTATCGCAAGCGTCGCCGCAACCACAAGCGGTTGCACGATGAGCGGCGAGAATATCGCCATAAGCAAAAATTTGAGGCGATTGAAGTGTTTGTGCACAAAAAAGTTGACTATCAGCGCCGTGAGCGCGTTGCATATCGCCGCCGACACAATAAGGCTGATGTCGTAGTTATTGCCTGAAAACACATAGGTCAACACCACCAGCACCGCCACAAGCGCCGTAGTGAGCGTCGCCGAGCGCCTGCCCGTGAGTTCGATCACGACAAGCGTCGCAAGCGTAAGCGGCATCGCAAACACGTTGAGTTTGCACGAACTGACGATCGACAGCATGTACGTTATGACCGCAACCATGATCGCCAACCAGTAATCCCTGACGGGCTTGCCGTCCTTTCCCGCAAATCTGTATACTCCGGAAAACAGCAACAGATTGATCGCGAACGACGCGACAAAAAAGCCTGTCGTCCTGAGCGCCGCGGCGGGTTTGAACGCCGCAAGAAAGTCGCTTGTCAAAAACAGTCCGAACAGCACGATCGCGAAAGTCGCGACGACTATGCCCGCCACGCATTGCCCGAAACAGCTGAAAAAGCGTTTCCGCGCCAATATCTTCTTTTTTTCTATGACCGATAAATCTCTTACATCGTCAATCATAATTCATCTCCGAGTGTTTGCGCTCCTATCTCAACGCCTACTATTCAGCGTTTATATCCTCATTTTCCCCATTGGGGTCCGCTTTGTCGCGGCGATTTGACTCGTACTTTTCGTACGCTTCGACTATCCTTGCCACAAATTCGTTTCTCACCACATCCTTGGATGTGAGGTGCACGATCTTTATGCCCTTCACGTCCTTAAGCGCGGATATGGCGTGTTTCATGCCGCACAACTGCGTTTTGGGGAGGTCTATCTGGGTCAGATCGCCCGTCACGACGACGCGGCTGTTTTCACCCATTCTGGTGAGGAACATCTCCATCTGCTCCGGGGTCGTATTTTGCGCCTCGTCAAGGATGATGAAGCTGTCGCCCAGCGTCCTTCCTCGCATGTATGCCAGCGGCGCGATCTCGATGCTTCCGCGCTCTATCGACCTTTGATACGCGTCCTCGCCCATAAACTCTCTGAGCGCGTCAAACAGCGGGCGCAGATACGGATCCACTTTTTCATTGAGATCTCCGGGCAAAAATCCGAGTTTTTCGCCCGCTTCCACGGCGGGACGCGTCAAAATGATCCTGTCCACCTCGCCGCTCTTCAGCGCCTGCACCGCCAAAGCGACCGCCAGATATGTCTTGCCCGTGCCCGCGGGTCCCACGCCAAACACTATAGGATTTGATTTGATCGCGTCCACATAGGTGCGCTGACCAAACGTCTTCGCCCTGACGATCCTGCCTCGCGCGGTGATTGCGACCGTGCCCAAAAGGTTGTTCACATTGACGACTTCCCCCGCCCTGACTCTCTCTATCACGGAGTCTACCTGCGCGGAGGATATCGGATGCTCCGCCGAAAGTTGCTCAATGGCTTCAAGCGCGTTCATAGCGTCCTCCACCGCCGCCTCTTCCCCCTTTATGCTCAGACAGGTGCCGACCGCCAACATAGACACGCCAAAAGCGTCCGACAAGCGCTTGATGTTGTTGTCAAGCTCGCCGAACACATTCATCATCGTTTCATAGTTTTCAAACTGTTTTTCTCTTGTCGCAGTCATTTCCGTATCTCGATCCGGATCGCTTTTGCTTTTTATTTCCCTCCCGTTTCGTCCTTTGCGGGCGATTACGGGCGTATTTATTCGCTTATCCGCGCTCCATTCCTCGCTTTTTCCGCCGTTATGTGCGGAAGTTTCAGCTTGAAACAAGCACTTCTGCCTCCACCGTGACCTTCACCGTTCGACCGCCGTCCGTGCGCGTCACGCTGTGATAGGTCGCCTTTATCCCCGCCTCTTCCTCGATCTGCGCAAGCAATGAGGAGTACACCGCAAAAATCAACTCGTCGTCGCTTCTCATCTCCTGCGCCTCTGTCACCTTCAGCTCCCTGAATTCAAAGTCGAAACACTCGATCGGAAGCAGAAATCCCAGCTTGTGGCGCGACGTGCGCAACTCGTAGCATTCAAACGGACTTGACGGCGCTTTGGGCGTTTTCCCGAAAAATCCGAGTTTTGTCTTTCTTTTGACCTCGCCGTAGCTTTTTTCAAGCGCCGTATCGGGGAAGAATATCTCCGACTTGATCAACGTCGTCCCGTACACCCTTCCCTTTGCTTCAACGGGGACCTTGTCGTCGCCGTAAAGCACGTAGCCGTCTATGAGCAAGTCGCCCTCTTTCACCACGTCGCCGTACTTCACCGCCGCCGTGCCGCCTTCCACGATCACTCTTGTCACCGTGGCAAGCCTTGTCGCCGTAACGCGGGAGCCGTTTATTTCCCAAAGCGTTTCGCCGCCTAGTTCCCTCTTGATGTAGACGTTGACGTGAGTGCCGTGCCTTTCCACCCCTGCGTACGCCACGCCGTCCAGCGCAAGCAACTCTTTGCTTATTGCGTCGCTGTCCATATGCGGTACAAACTTTCCGCGCTCTATCCCGTGCGAACATAGTATCTGCTGCACGCGGGCATTTAATGCGCCGTCCAGCGATCCGGGAGCCTCGCCTACCACGCTTACGCGCGTGACGAGGTTTGGATATATCGCAAGCGCCACCGCAAATATCGCCGCTCCGATCATAGCGCCGACGCGCGTCGCCGCCCTGAAAAGCGCAGGGGACAGTCCTTTGTTCTCTATTATTTTATAATCATAACATAGATTGTCTAATAACGCAACAATCTTTGGCAAAAGTTTTGAAGGCGCTTCAAACATGACGCCGTCCTCGCACACGGCGACGTTGCTCACCGCGCATATGCTTTGAGCCGCGCCAAGCGCCCTGACTCCGTTTTTGCCGTGCACAAATATCTGCGTCCGCCCAAGTCGCGAAGCAAACGCGCTCAGTCTGTTCGGCCTTCTTTTCCTCCTTTTCACAACTTTCGGAGCGACTATCTCCGCGCCGTTGTCAGTCGGAGCGTCCTCGCCGAAAAACTCCCTCTTTGGCAATGCGGAGGATGTTTTTTTAGCTTTCAATTTGCGAAAAGGATCAGCTTTCCTTCCTTTCAAACCTCAACCCTCCTATCTCTCCAGAAACGTAAATATCGCCGCCGCCTATCTCGATGATCTTCAGATCCTTACCCTCGATCAACAGCAACTCCGCCGGCAGCCGCAGCACAACGCTGTCCCCGTCCGCCGACAGCAATCCTTTTACGCCGCTGACGACTATCCTGCTTCGCGACAGCATGCACACCGAAAACGGAAACACGGTTTCGTTTGCGCCAAGTTTGCGTTTTATCTCATCCCTGAACATATCAAACACTATGCCTCAAAGGTTTGCAATATGCAAAAATTCGCCCGCGTATTATCAAAAACGCGACCGCATCTCTGTGCCGCGTTTCAGTGTGATATTTTCAAAAAAGCAACTTTATCCCTGCAATATCGCGTCTTAAACTTTGGATATTGCAATTTGTCAGAAGTTCAGATCTCCGTCGGTATCGTCGGTGTCGTCGGAGTCAAACATATCCGCATACTCCTCTTCATCGACCTCAAAATCGGTGATATCGTCCTCATCGTCCTCCTCATTGTCGCCAAATACGGGCGCTTCCTTGATCTCGTCCAACCCGGATTCGACATCTTCAAACGCCTTCAATCCGTCGTCGCCTTGGGATGTAGGCGGAGCCTGCTCGTCGGTTTGCGGAGCAAATTCCTCGTCTGCGGAAATATCCTCCTCTTCCGATTTGTCGTCTGCGGGAGCGTCCTCATCGGAAGGATCGTCTGCCCAAGGAGGTACGTCGCCGGGGGCTTTTGCGCCCTTTGCGGGCGGTTGAGCGGGCGCGGCTTTAGCGGGCGCGGGCGCGGCTTTAGCGGGCGCGGGCGCGGAGGTCGCTTGCGCGGGTGCGCTCTTTTGCGCAGTCGGCGCGGATTGAGCGGAAGCGCTTGGATCCGTCCCTTCGGGGAACTCTCTGAAGGTGATCGTGCTGCCCTCCCATTGCAACCAAATCTCTCTCAGCGGGCCGTTCCTGTTTTTCCTGATCAACAGCTGTATCTGATCGGTTGGCAGCGCCTCGTTGTAGCTTGACGGGTTGTGCAAAAACAGCACAACGTCCGCGTCCTGCTCGATAGATCCGGATTCTCTCAAGTCGGACAGTTGCGGCAATTCCTTGCGTTGAACAGCGCCGCGCGACATTTGGCAAAGCGCCAAGATCGGCACGCCAAGTTCGCCTGCGTAGATCTTCATCATACGCGACATCTCGCTGACCTCGACCTGTCTTGATTCAAAACTTTTCGAACTCGATCCCTTCATCAATTGCAGATAGTCGACGATCACAAGGTCAAGTCCCTTTTCACGTTTTAGTCTGCGGCATTTTGAAAGGATATCGTTTGGAGTGTTCTGCCTGAAGTCGTCGATATATATCTTTGCCTCCGACAAATTTCTGAACGCCGTCATAAGGCGGACGCTTGCGTCACCTTTCAGTCCGCCCAGGCTGTCCATCTCGTCAAACGTAACGCCGGATCGATACGCGAGCATACGTTTTGCGATGAGAGGCGCGTCCATTTCCAGCGAGAATATCGCCACAGTCTTGCCTCCCATTGCCACGTTGACAGCCACATTGAGCGCAAACGCCGTTTTTCCAACGCCGGGTCGCGCCGCAAGAATGACAAGTTCGCCGGGTTTCAAGCCCTTGGTGCTCTTGTCGAACTGCGCAAACTGCGTGCTGACGATGTTTTGCGGCTTGTTGCCCACCTGCGCGTCCTGTATGCTGTTCATCGCCTCGGCAAACGCCACGTCGCCCTTGACGAGCGATTTTTCGGAATTTTCCTCGGATATCTGATACACCAGCCTTTCAGCTTCGGAAAGCGCGTCTATCCCCTCTTCCGATCCGTAGCCCGTTTTGACGATCTCGTTGCCCACGTTGATCACTCTGCGCAGCAGTCCGTCCCTGCGCAGGATATCCGCATAATATCCGCCGTTTGCGGACGACAGCACGCTACCTGCAAGTTCGCTCAGATATGCGACGGACCCTACCTCGTCAAGTTCTCCCGCAAGTTCCAGCGCGTCCGCGACGGTCACTGTGTCGATAGGCGTGCTTTTTGAGTGCAACGCCTGCATGACTTCAAGTATTGTGCGGTGTTTTTTGATGAAAAAGTCGTCCGCCCTCAGCCTTGGTATAAGTTCGTCCGCGGCGCGGTTGTCAATAAGGATAGAGCCAAGCACAGCCTGCTCGGCTTCGACGTTTGCTGGCATCGCCCTTGCAACTTTATTCTCTTCTCCCTTCTTCGGCATAAGCCACCTCTTTAGGCGATTTCGCCTCGCTCTTTTCTTTTTTGTTGACGTAAGCAAGATACGCGATCGTCAACGCGGCAAACAACGCGATCCCCGCCGCCACCAGCAACGAGTACCAGTTTGCGGAATTCTGCGAGCGTTGTGATATCCTGAACTCTCTATTCCCCTCCTCGTCAAGCGGCAGTATATCCACATATCCGCCCGCGGCGGGGTGCCTCTCCCCGTTTGTGACGATCGACTTGTAAATTGTATCATATCTCAGTACGACTTGCAAGCGTTGATATTGCGTCGCGTCTTCCCCGCCTGTCGACATCACTCCCTTTTCCCGCACGGCGCGGTACACTTCGGCGCAGTCGATGTTCACAGCGATATCCGTCTTGTTGTAAAACAGCCCGTCTTGCGCAAACCGTCTTGATCCAAACGCCCTCGCGCCATCCAAACGCTGTTCTTCATTGCCGGACACCGTCACGTATGCGGTCACTTCAAGCGCGTCCTCGTCGTAGTTGCATCCTGCCAGATACAGGTTGTACGCAATTGCCGAAACGCTCTGCTTTTCGTCGCACCCTACAAACGAAAATGTCGCAAAAAGGCATATCAGCAGCACAAAAACTGCAGATAAAACCCTGATTGCGCCATTTCGTCTGTTTTTTGTCATGCCTTGTACAACTCCTTGAGTTCGGCAAGCGCGTCGCTGAATTCTTTCATTGCAAGTTTGTACGGAGCGTCCGTTTCGAGGTCTACGTCGGCAAGTCTTATGATGTCAAGCGGGGGCATGCTTCCGCCCGCGCAAAGGAACTTCTTGTACTTTTCAAAGTACGGAGCGCCCTGCTCAAGCAGATTGTTCGCGATCGACACCGCCGTCGTTATGCCCGTCGCATACTTGTAGACGTAAAAACTGTTGAAAAAGTGCGGGATCCTCGCCCACTCGTAACGGATCAGATCGTTGTGTTTGACAGACCTTCCGTAATATTTTTTGTTGAGTTCGTAGTAGATGTCGCTGAGCGATTCCACCGTGATCGGCTCGCCGCGTTCCACAAGAGCGTGCGCCGCCGCCTCGAATTCGCTGAATTGCGTCTGCCTGAACAGCGTCGTGCGGAACATGTCGAGGTAATATGTCAGCAGATATTTTTTGAATTCGCCCTCCGCCGTCTTAAGCATATATTTGAGCAGGAGCACCTCGTTGACCGTGGACGCGATCTCCGCGCAGAAGATCTCATACCCCGCTTTCTGTTCGGGTTGCGTGAGGTTTGAGTAATAACTGTGCATGGAGTGTCCGAGTTCGTGAGCGATGGTAAACACTTCGTGCACCGTAGGCACGTAGTTCAACAGCACATACGGATGCGAGCCGTAAACGCCCCACGAATACGCGCCCGATTGCTTGCCTTTGCTTTCGTACACGTCCACCCAATTGCTTTCAAACGCATTGGCGAGGATACCGCTGTATTCCTTCCCCATCACGGCGAGCGCGTCTTTGACGAGGTCCACAGCGTCCTCATACGGCATAGACAACTCAAGTTCCGGCACAAGCGGAACATAGAGGTCGTACATGTTCAAAGTTTTAAGCCCCAACACCTTTTTGCGCAGAGCGATGTAGCTGTGCAACTCTTTTGTGCCGCGCCCCACCGCGTCAAGCAACTTCTTGTAGCACGTCGGAGGGACGTTCTCCTTATACATAGCGTAATCCAGCGCACTCTTGAAGCCTCTGACTTTTGCAAAAAACCAATCCTTCTTGACGTTGCCGGCGTAGTTTGCGGCGAGCATATTGATGTGATCCCTGTATGCGCCAAACATGCTTTCAAACGCTCTTTTGCGCACTTTTTGCGACGGATTTTGGCAGAACATCGCATATGTGCCGTGGCTCATCTCGTGCTTTTCGCCGTTTTCGTCCTTGACAGGTTCAAAGCGGATGTCGGCGTTGTCAAACATGGTGAACACGTCGTCGTTGGTGTTTGCAAATATCCCCGCTTCGCCAAGAATCTTCTCCTCTTTTTCGGACAGAATTATGTCCTTGCTGCGGATTATATCCTTGAAGAACGTATCCCAGTCGGCATACTTTGCCGAGGTCGCGTACTTTTCCAGGACCTCCATAGGCAGTCTGGACACTTCGGGATCTATGAATGACCCAAGCGACGTATATTTCACCATAAGCATCTCCGCCCTGTTTGTCATGCCCTGATACTTGGCGTTTCGGGTGTCGAGGTCGAGATTCAGCTTTGCGTACTGATACAGTCTGCCCAGATCGTGCGCCAGGCTCTGGATCAATTCGAGGCATGCGAACAGACTTTCCTCGTCGGACAGTTTGCTCTCATACTCCTTGATGTGCGGCAGTCTTTCCTCGCACTTGAAAAAAAGTTCCTCCCACTCGTCGTCGTTTGCAAACAGCTCAGTAAGTTGCCATTTGAATTTTTCATCTATTTGATCGCGTTCAACAAGCATAATAGCCTCCTATATATTATTTTTTTATCGCGGAATGTCGCCCGCGCGTTATGTTTTATTATTCAAAAAACAGATTGTCACTTGCAAACTCCGCCGTGCACGACAAATTTATGCCCAACTTTCGCAGCGGATTTTCATCCGCTTTTGACAGAATGTGCGTGGAGTGCGCCTCGCATCCCTGCAACAGCGCAAGCTGTTCGATTGCGCTTGCGGCGCTCGCGTCTGTCGCCGCGCAGATCGAAAGCGCAAGCAATGCCTCCTCCAAAGTGAGTTTGTTGCTGGTTTCTTTCAATATCTTGGTTTTGAGGTCGAGGATGGGGCCGATAACGTACGGCGAGATGAGTTTTTGCCTGTCGGGCATGCCCGCAAGTTCCTTGACGGAATTGAATATGCATGCCGCCGCCGCGCTCATACGCTCGCTGTTTTTGCCCGTGACTATCTTTCCGTTTGGCAATTCCAACGCGATCGCGCCCACGCCGCCGCATTTTTCGCTCTTATGCTCCGCCGCCTCAACTACGGGTCTGTCCGCGGGACTTATTGCGAGTTTTGACAGCAAAAACTCCAACCTGCTCACGGTGTCCTCGCTTGCCGTGCCCATCTTGAAGTCGCACAGCGCCTTGAAATATCTCCTCAACACTTCCTGTTTTGACGCTTCTCTGCACGCTTCGTCGTCGACGATGCAATATCCCGCCATATTCACGCCCATGTCCGTCGGCGATTTGTATATGCACTCTTTCCCCGTTATTTTCGTCAGGATGTTGCTCACCACGGGAAAGACTTCGATATCGCGATTGTAGTTGACGGTGATCTGCCCGTACGCCTCGAGGTGGAAGTTGTCGACCTTGTTTACGTCCTTCAGATCCGCCGTCGCCGCCTCATATGCCACGTTGACGGGGTGATTGAGAGGCAGATTCCAGATCGGGAAGGTTTCAAATTTGGCATATCCCGCCTCTATCCCTCTCTTATGTTCGTGATAAAGCTGGCTGAGGCAGGTCGCCAATTTGCCGCTGCCCGGTCCCGGAGCCGTAAGCACGACAAGCGGACGCGTGGTTTTTATGTAAGGATTTGCGCCGTAACCCTCGTCGGAAACAATGGTGTCGATCTCGTGCGGATAGCCTTTTGTGGGGCGGTGGATATATACTTTCACGCCGCGGTTTTCGAGTTTGTTTTTGAAAACTATCGCG
The DNA here is from genome assembly GCA_947624885.1 of uncultured Clostridia bacterium. Taxonomy (GTDB): domain Bacteria; phylum Bacillota; class Clostridia; order Christensenellales; family CAG-917; genus CAG-475. Next base: position 9,693 of record CANQMD010000007.1, on the reverse strand, counting down.
CCCTGCTGGTCGGCAAACATGGTGATCACCACGCAATTGATATAAATCCCCATGCCCGAAATGTTGTCGATCATACGTTCGACTTCGCTGCCGTAGGATATGCCGTAATCCGCGCGGATCTTGTTGCGCTCGATAGCGCCCGCATTCACGCAAATGATCAATTCCGCTTTATCCTTAAGTTTTTGCAGCAACTTTATCTTCGCCGCTTTGTCAAACCCCGGCAACACTCGCGCGGCGTGCAGATCGTCAAAAAGTTTTCCGCCGAACTCAAGATAGAGTTTGTCAAAACGGCTGATCCTCTCAAGGATCTGCTCGGATTGCTTTTTCATATACATTTCGCTGTCAAATCCAATTTTGTGCATAGCAGTTTTCCCTTTTTATGATAAAATTTTTATGTTTGAGCGTATCGCGTTCAGTCCTGTTTCAGCGGCGCGACAAGTTCCGGCCCCGACATGCCTTTAAACAACACTTTGCCCTTTGAAACGCGCGTTTCGATGTTGATGTCCTCGGTGTTGATCACTCTCGTTTCGCCGCCCGAAACGTACGCGATGTCGTAAGGCATCTTGACAGTCCCCACAAAGTACACTTCCGCGCCTTCCGCAAGTTCGACAAGTTTGATGCCTTTGAGATAGCGCGACATGGGGTCCAGTAACGCGCTGATCACGCGTTTTGCGTATCCGTTTGAAGTGATAACGATGATCTCGCCCTCGTCGGAAGTCTGCCCGCCAAACGCGACGCTGTCGCCGTCGTTCAGCTTGATCCCCTTCACGCCCGCGGCGTTCCTGCCCTGCAGAGGCACCTCCGTCGCCTTGTACAGCAACACCTGCCCCTGTTTGGTGACTTCGAGCACGTTTTTCTCGTCGTCGACAAGTTCCGCGCCCACAACTTCGTCGCCGTCGGCAAGCGAGATCGCCTTGATATACGTTTTGCTCATTGCGGAAAATTCGCCCGTTTCCACCCTCTTCACATTGCCGCCGCGCGTGAACAACAGCAGTTCGCCCTCCGGCGAGCCGTCAAAGAAAATGAGTTTGACGACGTACTCGCCCGTCTGAACGTCCTGATTGACCGCGCCGATTTTGAAGGGCTTGTCGCGGAATTTCTTTTCGGGCAGAGCGCCAACGTCAAGTTTGATCAAACTGCCCATGTTTGTGAAGGCGTAAAGATTGCCCTTGTTGTTGACGGAAAGCGCCTGCACGGGCAGCGACTCCTTTGGCAACGCGCCCATATCCTTGCTTGCAAGCGAGTAACTCTTTTGCGACATAAATCTGAGTTGCCCGTCGCTGTTGAGGGTGATTATGCCGTCGCGATATTGAATTGCCTGCGCTTCGTCGGGGACGCTGAAATTTTCCTCAACGCCGCCATCGACGATCACGCTCATACGCGGCGAATTCTGCTCCTTTTTGATTTTGCCCAATTCGTCCTTAACGATATCAAGTTGCTTCTTTTTTGACGCCAGAATTGCTTCGTATTGCGCTATGCGGCGTTTGAGTTCGGCAAGTTCGTCCTGCAATTTTCCCACTTCGAGCCTGGCGAGGTTTTTCAGACGCATATCCAAAATAGCCTGCGCCTGAGCGTCGCTCAGTCCAAAGCGGGCTCGCAAAGTTTCCTTTGCCTTTGCGGTCGTTTCGGATTCCTTGATGATCCTGATCACCTCGTCGATGTTGCGGATGGCGATGAGCAACCCTTCCACTATCTCCGCGCGGGCCTTCGCCGCTTTCAGGTCGTAGGAGGTGCGCTTCACGATGATAGTGCGCTGATATTCCACATAGTAGTCAAGATACGCCTTCAGGCTGAGTTGTTCCGGTTTGCCTTGTGCGATCGCGACCATGTTTATGGAGTATCCTATCTCAAGATTTGTCTTTTTAAACAAGAAATCAATGATCTTGTTCACGTCCGCGTCGCGTTTGCACTTTATGACCGCCCGCATACCCGTCTTGTCCGACTCGTCCACGATCTCGCTTATCCCCGCAAGCAATTCTTTGTTTGATTCCTTGAGGTCGGCGATGCGCGCGAGCAGTTCGGACTTTGACACTTGATAGGGCATCTCGGTTATGACGATGTTTCGTTTGCCGTTGTCGTCGTTTTCGATATGCATGCGCGATCTGATCTTGATCCTGCCCTTGCCCGTGTTGTATATTTCCTCAAGACTGTCCACGGGGATGATAAAACCGCCCGTCGGAAAATCGGGGCCGTGAAAGACCTTCAGCAGTTCCGCCGTGGAGATGTTGGGGTTTTCTATCCTCGCGATCACCGCGTCTATGCACTCGCCCATATTGTGTGTGGGGATGTTTGTGGCAAGTCCCACGGCAATGCCGTTAGCGCCGTTGACAAGCAGATTCGGAAAGCGTCCCGGCAAAGTGTTCGGCTCCTCCAAGCTGTCGTCAAAGTTTGGCTGCCACACCACGGTTTCTTTATCGATATCTCTCAGCAATTCAAGCGCAAGCGCGCTCATTCTCGCCTCTGTATACCTCATCGCCGCCGCGCCGTCGCCGTCCACGCTGCCAAAGTTCCCGTGTCCGTCCACAAGCGTCATGCGCATTGCGAAAGGTTGCGCCATTCTGACAAGCGCTCCGTAAACGCTGCTGTCGCCGTGCGGGTGATATTTTCCCAAGCAGTCGCCGACGATACGAGCGCATTTTTTGTGCGGCTTGTCGGGGGTCAGCCCCATCTCGTGCATGCTATACAGCACCCTGCGCTGCACGGGTTTCAAGCCGTCCTCCACGCGGGGTATGGCGCGGTCGAGTATGACGTTTTCGGAGTACGGGATCATCGAACTGTGCAACACCTCTTCAAAAACCGTATCCAGCACCGTCTGATTGTAAATTATTTCCTTCTGTTTTTGCTTTGCCATATATTTCCCGATCTAATCGTTATTTCGCGTCAATTGTCCGAATTTTGCGATATTTTGAAGTTGTCGATCTTGTTGAAGTCGGCATATTGATAGATATAGTCCTTTCTGATATTGCTGTCGTCGCCCATAAGTATGGTTATGCGCTTGTCCGCCATTGCCGCGTCGTCGATCGTCACGCGGGTGAGAGTGCGCTTGGCGGGGTCCATAGTCGTGTCCCAAAGCTGTTCGGGATTCATTTCGCCAAGCCCCTTAAAGCGCTGCAACAGAGCGTTTTTGCCCATCTTTTTTTGACCTTCCGCAAGCGCCGCGTCGTCATAGCAATACAATATCTCGTCCTTTTTCTGCAACCTGTATAGCGGCGGCATGCCGATATACACGTGTCCCTCGGTGATAAGGCTGCGCATATAGCGGAAAAAGAATGTGAGCAACAGCGCTCTTATGTGTGCGCCGTCCTGATCCGCGTCCGCCAAAATGATCACTTTGTCGTATTTGAGCGACGCAATGTCAAAGTCGGGATCAATGCCCGTCCCCAACGCGCTTATAAGCGTCGCAAACTCCTCGTTTGCGAGGATCTTTTCCAAACTCGCCTTCTCAACGTTCAGCGGCTTGCCCCTGAGCGGCAATATAGCTTGGAAAAACCTGTCCCTCGCCTGTTTTGCGCTGCCGCCCGCCGAATCGCCCTCCACAATGAACAGTTCGTTGATGGAGGCGTTCTTGCCCGAACATCCCGCAAGTTTGCCGACAAGATTCAATCCCTGAAGTTTGTTTTGTTGACGGCTGAGATCCTTCGCTCGTTTTGCCGCCTCGCGGGTCTTTGCCGCGCCCATAGCCTTTGCGATTATCTTTTCCGCCGTCGCCTTATATCCGCGTTGCAACAGCAGATCCGCCAATTTTTCCGCGACGAGGTTTTCCACCTTCGGTCTTACTTCGGGGTTGCCCAACTTGCCTTTTGTCTGCCCTTCGAACTGCACGTTTTGCATCTTCACGGTTATGACAGCGACCATGCCCTCGCGGAAATCCTCGCCCAACAGGTTTGCCTGCTTGTCCTTCAAAATGCCGTTTTTGCGCGCGTAGTCGTTGAAAACCTTTGTGACCGCGCTTTTAAATCCTACCTCATGCGTGCCGCCCTCCGCCGTGGGAATGTTGTTGACGTAGCTGTAAATATTTTCGGTGTACCCTTCGGTGTGCTGGATGGCGACTTCCACCTCGAACTTGTCGTCGGTCGCCTCAACGTACAGCGGCTTTTCGTAAAGCACCGTCCTGCCCTCGTTGAGATATTGCACATAGTCCGCGATCCCGCCCTTATAGCAGAACACGTCGTGCTTGTCCGTCCCGCCGTCAAGAGGCATGCGCAAGTCGTCTATGACGATCGTCATGCCCTTGTTGAGATACGCAACATCTCTCATGCGCTCCGCAATTGTGCCGTAATCAAACTTCTCGTTGCCAAAAACGCGCTCGTCCGGCTTGAAAGTGACGGTAGTGCCCGTGCCTTTTGTTTTGCCCATGACAGTGAGCGGAGTTTTGACGATGCCGCTTTTGATCTTGTTTCCGACCTGAGGGGAGTAAAATTCTATCTTGTAGAGGCTGCCGTCGCGTTTCACTTCAACGTTCAGCCACTCGCTCAGCGCGTTTGTGACCGACGCGCCCACGCCGTGCAGACCTCCCGAAAAGCTGTATTGATCGTTGTCAAACTTCGCGCCCGCGTGCAGTTGCGTAAAGACGACCTCAACGCCGCTGACCTTAAGTTTTGGGTGCTTATCAACGGGAACGCCGCGCCCGTTGTCGGTCACTCTTGCGACGTTGTTGTCCAAAAGTTCGATTTTGACCGTATCGCCAAATCCGTTCGCCACCTCGTCGACGCTGTTGTCGATGATCTCCCACAAAATATGGTGCATCCCCTTTACGCCCGTGGTGCCGATGTACATGCCGGGACGCTTTCTCACTGCGTCCAGCCCTTCCAGTACGCGGATGTCGCCCGCCTTGTAATCTTGATTTGCCATTTCCGCCTTTTGTGCCTAAAAATCGCACATATACTATATAATGTATTAATTATAGCATATGAGTTTACCAAACACAACATAAAACGCGGGAAAATTTGTCGTATTTTTCCGCGTTTGAAATTGTTTTTATCGTTGATCTCAAGCCAAGCAGACCCGCTTCGCCATCCTCACATTTTTACTGTCGCGCACGCTCGTGACGCGCCCGCTCGCGCACATGCGATTTGCGCGCCTGTGCGCCGTATTCGTTGCTCAAATGCTCAAATTGTTTTGCTCTTTTTTGTGTCCGCAGTATCGCTCAGTGCGCCACAAAGTTGATGCCCAGGCTCACAAATCCGCCCAGCGCCGAATCCACGCAGTCAAAGTCGCTTCCCTCAAGCCAAATACACACATAGCAGTACATAATGTCGCCGCGGGCGAGCATCTTTGTGTCGCGGAAAACCACGTTGTTGTCCGCAAACTCTTTTGTCGAAACAATATAGCCGTACTCCGTCGCCTGTTCTCTCGTCATGCCGCCGGGAGTGTCAAGCAACGAGCCGAAACTCTCTGTCCAGTCGTAGTCCGGGCTGTCCGAGCCTGTTGGGTACGCCACGTATTCAAGATAGCCCTGTTCGGGATCTCTTCGGCTGTTGTTGCCCAAGTTGGCAAGTTTGGGATTGTCGCTTGTTGCGGCGTACACTTCGACTGTCGTTCTGGAGTTGAAACTCGGATCCGACGGATCGGTGACCTCCTCATCAAGAGGATTCTTGAAACTCTCGCCCCACATGACGCGCAACGCCTTTTGCAGTCCGCTGTCCTTGTCGTTTTCAAGCGTCATCTCGTAGTCGATCGTCACGTCCGCGCCGCCGTTGTTGCGCAGCATAAATACAAATCTTATGAAATTTTCGCCGTTGTTTGTGCCCACGGGGACATTTTCCGCTTCCAGCATGTTCCTCACGTCGTCCTTCGTATCGATAGGCTCCCTGCCGTATTCCGCGCTGTAACTCACGTCCCAGATATGCGTTGGGCCTTGCGCGTTCAGATACGGAGTCCAGTGATCGTTGTCAAACGACAGCGAGATGGATTGGCTGTTGTCCTGCGAACTTGCCGTGATGCGCACGCTGTTCTCGTTGATAAACAGCAACATGATATACACGATAGATGTGACTATAAGCGCAAACACAAGCATGAAGAGCATCGCCTTTTTCAGTTTGCGGCGCATCTCCTCGCGCTTGACTTTCTTGTTGGTGGTGATAGAGTTTTCCCACTCGCGTCGCATCTTTGCGGGGACTTTTGACTTGTCGTCCTGCCCGCCGTCGTCCTGCCCGCCGTCGTCCTCATAGCCGCCGTCGTCGTACCCGTCGTCATAGTCCCGACCGTCGTCCGCGTAGTCCTGTTGCTGATCGTCAAAATTGCCCTGATCGGTGAGATCCCGACTGTCCTGCTGCTCTATGTCCTGTCCGTCAAAGTCTTGATTGTCGTTTTCAAACTCGTCGCTCATAAACTTCCCTTGTCACATTTATTTGCTCTCGACCGCGCCCGCCTCGGCACACGCGGTTTTATCAAAACTTGTGATAGTTCCCCTTGTCGTCAAAATAGCCGAATGGCACCCACTTGCCGATCTTGTCGTCGAAGTAGCCGTTGTCGACTATCTCGCCGTTTGAGTCTGTGTAGCTATAGTCTATCCATCTGCCCTGCTCGTCAAAGTAGCCGTCGTAGACGTTGCCTTCCTGATCCACCCATTGCGCATTCTCGTTGTAATGACCCTCGCGGGATGAATCGAATCGCTCATATTCTATCCAGTTTCCTTCCGAGTCGAAATAGCCGTTGAACACGTTGCCTTCCTCGTCTACCCACTGTCCGAGTTCGTTGTAATGTCCCACAAGTTCAGGCTCGTCCTCGTCCGCCGTGACGTGCAGAGTCACGCCAAATCCTTTCATACCCGCGTCGGGACCAAGACCTCCGAACAGATTGTCCGATCTGTATTCGCCAAGCAACTTTGCTTCCTTGTCGTAATCCGCGCGAACGCCTTTCTTTCTCTTGCGTTTAGGGGCTGAATTGCCCTCCTCGTCCACAGGTCTTACGGGAGTTTCCGCGTCCGTATCCTCAGCTTCCACAACATCGTTGCCTTCCTCGTCCTTGTGATAGGTGAGTTGTTTGCCTTTTTTGGGAGCGGAGGGGATCTCCGCCTTGTTTTCATACGCATAGGACAGCGCGAGGGCGCTTTGCACGTCGCCTTCAAACTCCAGCTTGAACGCCGCCGTCATAGAATCGACTGCGCGAGCGTCCTCCTCGTTAGGCTCAGGCTGTTGTTGCTCCTCCTCGATGGTGTCCAACACGATCTTTCTGGCGTGCTCCCTCTGCTGTTCCAATCTCACCTGATAGGGCGATTTTGCAAGTTCGGGACGCGCAGACGCGGGCATCGCGCCCTCGCCGTTTTCCGCCTTTTGACGATCCAGCGCCGCTTGTCTGAGCGCCTCCAGCTGCAAAAGCGTTTCCTTTTCCTTTGCGTCGAGGTCATTTTGGAGTTTTTTCATATACGCGTCAAGTTTGTCGCCCTTTGGCTCCTGCACACCCAAAAACTCGTTGGTGACCCAACGCGACAGTTTTGACAGCGCCCTGCCTGTAGCAAGTTTCACGCCTTCGCGCTTGAAACGCACGTATTGCGCGGGGCTGTCCACGCCCTCCATAACAAGCGATATTTTGTTTGCGGAGCAGAATTTCAAAAGCATTTGCAACAGCGCTTTCTTTTTGGGATTCGCCTCAAAGTATTGCGCCTCGCAACGCAGATAATCAAAACTCAATTCTGCAAAAACGTCAAGCGAGTTGTAGTCCTCGTTGAAACCCGCGATCGCCGTCTTAAAACCCATACGGCGCAGGTAGTTGTATCTCTTTTTGCCGTCCGAGTCCAATCTCACCAGCGAGTTGCCGAAAAATGACAATATCAGATTGTTCTTTTTGTATTTGTTGTCGCGCAAGGTATCCACCAGCACGGCGAAGTCCTTTTCGTTTTCCAAAAAGCGCGTGGAGATCGGCACGCAGTACGTCACGTTGTCGGGGATGAGGAAGCTCTGCCTCATGACGAGGTCATAGCATTTCAACTCCTCAAGCGCGATGATGTTCAACTCGTTTATACGCACGGAGTTTTCGGCGATCACAAAGTAGTTAACGACGCTCATTCGCCCAAGATATCGATCGTTGAGCACTTGAAAAGCGTCGACAAACACGACCTTCTTCGCCTTTGACTTCATGTCGACCACTCCGCGGAAGAAGATATCTATCGGCTTGTATTGCGTTCGCTTGGCGTATGTTGTGGAATTCATAACTTTTTTGAGTCCCCCTGCCTTGACTTTTAATACAAAACGCACTTCTTGTATTATTATACATAAGCATTATAGCAAAAAGATCTAGCCATTGCAATATCTTTTTTTTGCGACAATGCAATAAATCGGATTTTTGCGCAAAATGTCAAAAGACCCGCAAAAAACATGCGGATCTATTTGCAAAAATTGGGTCTGAACAGTGGATATTACCCTCAAACGGATATTATTCCTCAAACGCAAAATTTTCGCTCCCCGCGCCTATCTCGAAATGCAATTTGACGATCCCAAGGTCCGTCTTTGCGTACGGTCCTATCCCCGCCGTGGCTTTCACCCTGTTGCCGTCAAGTTCAAAGCGGAACTTCTGCTGATTTATCGCGGTGGGAGCAAGCAGCGCGTACTGCACGCCTTTTTCAAACCACTTCGGGCTGTCCTCCGACAGATTGCTGACCGCTTGCGGGCTCTTTGATCTATGCGGTTTGCCCTGCGTCGCGCCGTAGCCCACGACGATGATCATATATATCTTTTCGCCGTCCTCAAGCCTCACCGCTTCGGGGATCTTCTTGTAGCTTCCCGCGACCCAGCAAGTTTCAAGCCCCAACGTCTTTGCCAGCAGCACGATCTTCTCGCCGAAGTACCCGACCTTTTCGTCAAAGCCGTTTTTGGGCGCGATCATCGCGACATAGTTCGTCGCGTTTTTAAAACTGCCGTATTTTGCAAGCAGACAATTCATCGCCTTTGGCTCGTCAAGCACAAGTTGCATATGCATGCCGCTTTGCGCGTTTGCCTCCTCAACGGCTTTTCTCAGCGCGTCCGCATGTTCGGGCGCGATAGGTTTGTCCAGATATTGCCTCACGCTGTGACGACAAAGTATTGCTTCCTCAATGTTCATGATCGCCTCATAAAGCGCCGTTTGTGTATGCATAAACTGCCGATTTTGTCAATTGCACTCCGTTTTGCCGTTTTGCATATCGCGTGCGCAAATTCATTTTTATTGCCTTTTTCGGCGACATCATTATCTCACCCATCTCGCGTTTTGTCAAGCCGTCATACACGCCTCGCGTGCGTTTTTCAAGCCGTCACAGATACGTCCTCAATGCGGCTTGCAGCGTCGACAAAAACTTGTTGATCTTTTCAATATCGCGCCTATCCCTGCCCCGCGCAAGATTTTCCGCCGTAGTCACCGCAAGCAAGTTGAGTTCAAACTCGCTTGAGCATGCGCAATTCGCCGATCTTTTCACCGCGTCGACAGCGTCGATTATCTCCCCGTTCACACCCCAATTATATGTTGCTCGCAACAACTTGTGCAAAATTTTTGGCGCAATATCCTTTCAGCAAAGTCGGATCCGCATGTGTAGGCAACGCCATATGTGGATATTATATGGATATTATTATATTTATATCTATTCTCTGATTTTTGCATTTGCTGAATAGGATCTTTGCATTTGCTGAATATGCAAAAAGCGAACGCCTCGCATGAGGTCGTTCGCTTTTTCACTTGGTTGTCGGCAATATGCGCCGTTTTGCGCCTTGGCAACGCCGTTGG
>CANQMD010000006.1 GCA_947624885.1 uncultured Clostridia bacterium | reverse complement strand
CCATGAGCATTTTATCCTCAAAGGCTCGCTTCTTGCTAAATGCAGAATTGCGAAGCGTATATTTTTTGTGCGCGGAGCAGCGCAGAAATTGCGGTGGGCTTTTGTGCCGAATTGCTGTCGCAATTTGGCAAAGCCCTGAGCAATTTCAAGCGGACTGAGGGGATTGTCACCTCTCTTCCCTATTCCTCGCTATCCTGCGCCGTGTCGCTTGCTATCTCTGCGGCGACCTCCGCTTTTTCGGGCATGAGGCCCGTTCCGCTTGCGGCGACCGCGGCGTTCTCGTCTGCGGATTTTTTCTTAAAAGTCACATTTCCCAGCAGTTGCAGCGCGGGGATAAGCAATCCGCCCACCGAGTTTCCGATCACGATGATCCAGATATAACCAAACGCTTCTGAGGAGGCTATCCCCGACGCGGCGAAATAGAACATATCCGCGATCGAGTGTTCATATCCGCTGACGATGAAGGCGGGGATGCCCAGGATCACGCCCAGCACCGACTTTTTGTTTGAATACACGTACACGGCGACATATATCAATATCCCGCAGAATATGGCGCGAATGAAGCCTTTGAGATATCCCTGCGCGAGTTTTGCCTCCGCGAGGGTATGCGCCACATCGCCGATTTGCGGTATGGCGTACGCCAACAGATATCCGCAAGCGATCGACGCGATCGCGTTGCCAAGCAGTCCCAGCAACAGCACGGAAATATCCTCTTTGGAGTGTTTCTCGATGGTCAGCCCGATCTTCCCGGTATACAGCGAAAATCCAAACCAACACACGCTCAGCAGGCCCACGCAAAACAGCAACGCGCCCACAAACTTATTCTCATTATAGCACATCAAAAAAGCCGCGCCGCCGATGGAAATGCTCATTCCCGCAAAAAACCCGTTGATAATTTTTTTCAGCATAGTTCCCTCCCTGTTGCGCGCGGCGATCAATCCTTGCGTTCTTCCAGCATACTTTTGACCTTCATCAGTCTGGTAGTCGCGCCTCTCTCGTTCTCGTCGAGTTTCATAGTGATATATTTGATAGTTTCTTCCAGCTGCGGGATCATGACATATTCCAGCGCGTTGACTCTTCTCCTGTTTTTTTCGATCTCGTCCGCAAGCATATTGCAGGTTTTTTCCACCTCCGCAAGTTTGAGCAATTTAGGCATAAGTTTTGACAGCGAAGCGATAGCGTCGTCCAACTCCGAGGTCACGCTCGCAAACGAATACGGATACAGTTCGCTCTCCTCTCCCTTTTCTATCTCAAACACGGGCACTTCCACGCTCATCACGTTTTTTGACGAGGTTTTCAGGCGCACGGTAGTGCCGGGCATAGCCACAGCCTCTTCGATAGTCGCGTCGGACGATGTCGCCCTTGCCAGCATAAACGAGTTCAACGCCGCCTGCAACTCTCCCTCCACCTCTTCTCTGAGGCGTTTGTTTTCTCTGATGTAAAGCATAAATCGCCGCACCATCTCGTCGGACTTATCCTTCAGCAGTTTATGTCCTCTGACTGCGGTTTTCAGGCGGTTTTTGAGCCGTCTGAGTTCCATTCTGGTTGGATTAACGTTCAGCTTTGCCATTGTCAATTCTCTTTCTTTTCAAGTCTTGGATCGAGGTATTTCTCAAGATACTCATCTCTGATACGTTTGAGTTCGCTTCTCGGCAGCAGCGCAAGCAGATCCCACCCAAGGTCAAGCGTTTCCTCGATTGAGCGGTTGCAGTCGAAGCCCTGCGACACGTAGCGTTTTTCAAACTCATCCGCAAACTTTGCAAGTTTTTTATCCGTTTCGGTCAGCGCCGCGTCGCCCAGGATGGAGCTCAATTCCTTTGCTTCCTTACCTTGCGCATACGCGCTGAACAGCTGGTTCATCGTATCCGCGTGATCCTCGCGCGTCTTGCCCGCGCCAATGCCCTTGTCCTTAAGGCGCGACAGCGACGGCAGCACGTCGATAGGCGGGGTTATGCCCTTCTTATACAGTTCCCTCGATATGATGATCTGCCCCTCTGTTATATATCCCGTGAGGTCGGGGATGGGGTGAGTCTTGTCGTCCTCCGGCATGGTCAGGATGGGGATCTGAGTGATCGAGCCCTTCTTCCCGACTATCCTGCCCGCTCTCTCGTACAGGCTTGCGAGGTCGGTATACATATATCCCGGGTAGCCGCGCCTTCCGGGCACTTCCTTTCTCGCGGCGGACACCTCTCTCAGCGCCTCGGCGTAGTTGGTGATATCCGTCGTGATCACAAGCACGTGCATATCCTTTTCAAACGCTAGGTATTCCGCGGCGGTCAGCGCCATTCTCGGCGTAGATATACGTTCCACGGCGGGGTCGTTCGCAAGGTTGATAAACATGACCGCGCGTTCTATCGCGCCCGTCCGTCTGAAGTCGGAGATGAAAAAGTCCGCTTCCTCAAAGGTAATTCCCACAGCGGCAAACACCACGGCGAATTTCTCGTCGGTGCCCAGCACTTTCGCCTGTCTTGCGATCTGCGCCGCGAGTTCGGCGTGCGGCATGCCCGACATCGAAAACACCGGCAGTTTCTGCCCGCGCACCAGCGTATTCAGCCCGTCTATCGCGCTTATACCCGTTTGAATAAACTCGTTGGGGTAATCCCTCGCGACGGGGTTTATGGGCTGCCCGTTGATATCCAGCTTCATATCGGGTATGATCGCCGCGCCTCCGTCGCGCGGTCTGCCCATGCCGTCAAACACTCTGCCCAGCATATCCTCGCTCACGCCCAACTCTATGCCGTGGCCCAAAAATCTTGCTCTGGCAGTCGTCATTTTTATGCCCTGCGACGGCTCAAACAGCTGCACGAGCGCCTTATCGCGGTTGATCTCAAGCACTTTTCCGCTTCTGATCTCGCCGTTTGCCTGTCTTATCTCGACAAGTTCGTTGTATTTCACGCCCTCAACGCCGTCCACCAGCATAAGCGGTCCGACAATTTCCCTGATAGTTTTATATTCTTTAAGCATCAGTTTTCCCCTCCATTTTCGGTGAGCGCGAGCACGCTTGCGTTGATCTCCTTCAGCAGAGCGTCAAACTCCGACATCTCCGTTTCAGGGATATATTTTGCCCTTCCGATCTTCTCTCTCACGGGCAGTTCGAGTATATCCTCTATATCCACGTTTTTATCCAGCGCTTCCTTTGCGAGGCGGTCGAACTCCATGATGAGTTTCATCATATATTGCTGTTTTTCAAGCGACGCGTACGTATCCACCTCGTGAAAAGCGTTCTGGTGCAGATAGTCCTCTCTTATGGACTTTGCCGTTTCCATTGTCAGTCTGTTTTCGGGCGACAGCGCGTCCATACCCACAAGTCTGACGATCTCGTCCAGCTGCGCCTCCTCCTGCAAAATGCGCATCAAGTCCGCTCTCAAGCCCATCCACTCATCGCCGATGTTGTCGGAGTACCATTCGCTCATTCTGTCCGCGTACAGCGAGTAGCTTGTCAGCCAATCCACCGCGGGGAAGTGACGTTTGTACGCCAGCGACGCGCTCAGTCCCCAAAACACTTTGACGATGCGCAACGTAGCCTGCGACACAGGCTCAGACAGATCGCCGCCGGGAGGCGACACCGCGCCTATCGCCGTGATCGACCCCGTGACTCCTTCCTGCCCCAGCACCTTGACCACGCCCGCGCGTTCATAAAATTCCGCGAGTCGTGAGCTCAGATAGGCGGGATATCCCTCTTCGCCGGGCATTTCCTCAAGACGTCCGCTCATCTCTCTCAACGCTTCCGCCCAGCGCGACGTGGAGTCCGCCATGATCGCGACGGAGTACCCCATATCGCGGAAGTATTCCGCGATCGTGATCCCCGTGTAAATCGACGCTTCACGCGCCGCAACGGGCATATCCGACGTATTTGCGATCAACACCGTGCGTTTCATAAGCGGCTGTCCGCTGTGCGGATCGATCAACGACGGAAATTCGTTCAGCACGTCCGTCATCTCGTTTCCGCGCTCGCCGCAGCCCACGTACACGATTATATCCGCGTCCGCCCACTTTGCCAGCTGATGTTGCACGATGGTCTTGCCGCTTCCAAACGGACCGGGGACCGCCGCAACGCCGCCCTTCGCGATGGGGAACAGCGTATCAATCACTCTCTGTCCCGTGACCAAAGGCGTATTTGGGGACAGTTTTTCAAGATATGGTCTGCCGCGGCGCACGGGCCATTTTTGCAGCATAGTGACCTTCACGTCGCCTTTCTCCGTCGCGACCGTCGCAACTGCGTCGTCCACGGTGAAGCTGCCCTTCTTTATCTCTTTCACGGTGCCCTTCACGCCAAACGGCGCCATAATTTTATGCTTGATCAACACGTTTTCCTGCACGGTTCCCAGCACAGAGCCCGCCTCTACGTTGTCGCCCACGCTGACCACGGGGACAAACTCCCACAGCTTTTCGTGATCAACGGCGGGGATATACACCCCTCTCTCGATCCTGTCGCCGCTCGCCTCGCGCAATTTCTGCAATGGGCGTTGGATCCCGTCGTAAATTCCCTCGATCAAACCGGGACCGAGTTCGACGGACAGCGGTGCGCCCGTGGAGTACACATTCTCGCCGGGGCCGAGGCCGCTCGTTTCCTCGTACACCTGGATCGAAGCCCTGTCGCCCCTCAGTTCAATGACCTCGCCGATAAGTTTTTTGTCGCTTACCTGCACAACGTCAAACATCTTGCATTGAGCCATTCCCTCCGCAATGATCAACGGACCTGAAACTTTGACTATCTTTCCGATTTCCATTATTTGTCCTCTTTGTCAAACAAAATATCTGCGCCTATCGCTTTTTCCACATTTGCTTTTATTCCCGCCATACCCAGACCTTGTGATCCGCTCGCAGACGGGATCGGCACCACCACGGGATATGGTCTTGCCGAATATCTTTTGAGATATGTCGCCGCCCACAGCGCCACCTGCTCCGTGACGTAGATCACGGAGTGCGTGCGGGCAAGCATATGCACTCTCTCCTTTGCGTCGTCCTCGTTATCGACGGGAAACACGTCCACGCCCAGCGCCTTAAACGCCAGCACGGAATCCTTATCCCCGACCACCGCAACAGATCCTTCACGCGTTGACATCTCTCAATCTCTCCTTGATCACGGCGGGATCAACGCCGTTTTTTATCCCTGCGACGACAAGTTTCGCCGCCTTAAGCTGAGTCTGTTTTTGCAGCGCGTACGCCAATATCGGTGCCACGCAAAACATATCTTCCCTCTGCGCTCTCACATACGCAAGCGCGATATTGTCCGCCGCCACCTCAAACGCCATGACCTGCCCGTCCTCAAGCGCCCTCTTGAAAGGCTCAAAAAGCGGACTTCCCTTCACCGCGTCGCACACTTTGTCTGTCGTCGCGTCGTACAGTTGGGATATGTCGAGGTTTCCGCCCTTGACAAAACTCTCCTCAAAAAACGCCGCGTCCAACCCAAGCCTCTTCGCTCTGAGGTATGTCAGCAAGTTTGCGCCGTCTATCTTCAGGCGGAAATACTCCCTCACAAGTTTCTGTTTTGCGCAGGCAAGTATATCCTCAAACATTCTCTTGTCCACCGCAACGTCTATCTCTCTTGGAGTCGCCTTTCCCTTTCTGCGCACGTCGAGGATCGCCATTCCCATGCGGCCGCTCAGTTTTTCCTCGTCCTGCTCGGCGCACATCTCGCAAATTTCCTCAAAACTTTTCAGACCTTCGGGGCAGCGCTCTTCCTCGCGTTTGCCAAGCGCAATCGCCTTCAGCTGCAATTTGAGGTTAAGGTAGTCGTATTGCAACAGCAACGGATCCAGCGCGCCCGCCACGTTAAATTCCTTCACGGTTTCCACGTTGCGGATTTCCTCCCCCTCAAACAGCGCGTCAAAATCGCCCTGCTCCACGTTCAAGCCCATGCCAAACCCCAGATCCAGCAGCGTCCTGAACGCCGCGGCGGGGGATCCGCTGTCCGCCAATCTCTGCATAGACTGTCTTGTGAGCAGCTTGCTCTCCAAAGACTTTATACGCGCGTTTTCAAACACAAATTTTTCTGACATATCAACCAAAGATCTGTTTTGCGATTTCCGTTTCGTGGCAGTCGCGCAATTGCGCCAATTCCACTTCGAAGGTGAGGTTTTTGTCCACTCCGTTCTTTCTCAGCACCAATCCGCCCGCAAAATCGCCGTCCGCTTGCGCAAGCGACAGCGAGATCTTGCGTTTTTTTGCGTACGCGCAAATATCCGCCTCGCTCAACAGAGCGCGACCTCGCGCGTTCAACAGCACCTCGTCGCCGTCCTCCGCCTCCGACAGCATATTCAACAGCAGTTCTCTCATCTGCACGTCGTCAAGCTGAGTCAATTTCTCCAAAGCGCGCGCAAACACACGGTCGATGATCTCAAGCCTCGCGTCCAACAAAATGCGTTTAGCGTCGAGTTGAGCAACCGACTGCGCTCTTTCAAGCGTCTGCCTCGTCATTTCGTCTATCTGACGACGAGTTTCCACCATGACTTGTTCGCATTCACTCTCGGCGGAGGCGAGGATCTCGTCCGCTTTGCTCTGCTGTTCGTCGAGGATGAGTTGCGCCTTCGCCTGAGCGTCGCTCTTAATTTTGGCGATGATATCTTCCTTGCTCATAGTTTACGCGGGGATACCCGTGACCGTGGGCATCATAACGCCAAGCAGCGACACCAGCAGCGCGAGCACCGCGTACGTTTCCACCATAACGGTCAAAATGATCGCTTTGCCGCTCTCTTCGGGACGTTTTGCCACCATCGCGATACCGCTCACGGCGACCTTCGACTGATACAACGCGCTGACAAATCCCACGATAGCCATAGGCATGCACGCCGCAAACAGCGACAGCCCCTCGCCCGTCTGAAGCGCCATTACGTTGCCAAACAGTTGGATCTTGACAAACACCAAAAACGCCACCAGCAAGCCGTAGATGCCCTGCGTACCGGGCAGAAGTTGCAGCACGAGGCATTTGGAAAACTTGTCGGGATCCTCGCTGGTCACGCCCGCCGCAGCCTTACCCGCAACGCCCACGCCGATCGCGGATCCGATGCCCGCCATAGCCGCCGCAACGACTGCGCCGAGAATGGCAATAAATGTGCCGATATTCATGTTGTTACCTCCTCGTTTCGAGATACGTATAGTTTTTCTTTATTCCGCGGGGGAAGGACTCGCGTCCCTCACCCTCAAAGGATCGTTTTCGTTCGGCGAAACAAGATATGTGTACTTGGTGTTCGTTCCGTAAGGCACAAACACGTGTCCGCCGCCCTCATAAAATTTTCCGTAAAATTCGATATATTGCAGTCTGCAATTGTGCACGTAGGCCCCTAAAGTGGATATCGCGATGTTAAATACATGCCCCACCAGGAAAATGGGCACGCAAATTATATATCCTATCGCGATCAGCGCGGACCCTTGCGGGAAAAATCCCAGCACCACTTGGCAGATCTGATTGACGACCAACGCCACGACGCTGCCGCTGAGTCCCAAGCCGAACAGCCTCGCGTAACTCAAAATATCCGACAGGATATTCACGCCGTCGTACAGTTTTCCAAATCCGCCCAAAAAACCCATCGCCTTTTTCGCGCCCTTCTTGCCGCGCATATTGCATATTGGGATGAGCAGCGCGCCCGCCGCCGCCAGCGCGATCCCCACGTACTTCACCGCGGGCACGTCCTTCAAAAACAGCAGTCCCACCGCCAACAGAATTATGCCCGTAAAGATGATATACCACGTTCCCACTTCCGCAAACGCGTCCATAGGGCGCTTTTTGCGCAGCAGGTTGATCGCGTTCATCAACATACCCACAACGATGTGCACAAATCCCAGCGCAAATGAAATTCCCAGCAAAATGAGGGGACCGTTGCCTTCAAGAGGCTTGATCAATTGCAATTTTTCCAAAAAAGTTCCGCTGATATCCAGCCCAAACCAGCCGCCGAATATCGCGCCCCAGATCACCGTGGAAATGCCGCCCATACCTATTATCAACAGCAGTCTGCCTTTCCCCGGCACGGGTTTTTTGAAGAGATACGTCGCCAGCCCGCCAATCGCCAATATAAGCCCGTACGCCGCGTCCGCCAGCATCATGCCAAACAGCAAAAAGTAGAAAAACGACATGACGGGGTTTGGGTCGAGGTCATATCCGTACTTCGGCGCGCTGTACATGTTTGTGATATCCTGATATGGCGTGACGATGGGGTTGTTTTTGACAAACGTCGGCGCCACTTCGCCCTCTTCGGGCTCGCAAAATTCGTATGCAAACGCGTCCGACGTTCCGTCGATCGCCTTTTTCACTCTCTCTTCGTCCTTTGCGGGCAACCATGCTTCCAGCACAAAACTCTGCTTTGTATTCGCAAAACCACCCAGCGCCTTTCCTCTCTCTATCCTCACTTGATAAAAGTCAAACAGCGTCTTGAAGTCCGCGATAAACATCTCTTTGACAAGCGCCCGTGTGATCAATTCCTCAAGTTCCAACTCCAGCGACGCGAGTTCCTTTTCCAACTCCTCGATGTTTTTCAGCGGCGACTTATCCCCCGCAAATTGCAGCGGCGAGTAGTCCAACTCCTGCAACTTTTTGCGCGTCGCTTCCTCGATATCCCTGTGCGCGATCAACGCAAACGCCTGCGACTTGCCAACGTCTGGCAGCTGTATCTCCATCAACGGCTGACTCTCCGCAAAAGCGACAAGTTCTGCCGCCCTCTGCGACGGCACGCAGCCTATTGCCACAAACGTCCTCGCGCTGTCCGAGTATTCGTCGTAAGCCTTCTTCAAAAATTTATATATCTCATGCGCGGCGATATTCTCTTTCGCCTGCAATTTTTCCTGTTCTATTTCGCGTTCTCTGCTCGCGATCTCCTCCAGATCCGCGACGTTCGCCATCAATTCCGCCTCTTTTTGCGCAACGCGATCGAAGTCGTCAAACGACATTCTCACGATCTGCTTGACGGACGGAGCCTCGATAGGAGTATTGATAAACGGCTGTTCCGCCTTCTCTGTGCGTTTAGCCAGCGCCTCCGCCTTCTTTTTTTGTTCTTTCAAAAACGAAAAAGCAAACTCTATGCGAGCGCGATCCGCCCGCAGTTTATCCTCCGCCGCCGAAAAATCGCCGCGCACGGTTTCGTCGATCTCCCGCGTTTTCGTGACCTCGACGCATTTCAACCTGTGCAGAGCGCTCAGCAGCTTATCGGTGTTTTCGCGGTGCCCGATCAGCACCAGCTTTTTCATTTCAACGATCATATGTCTGATCCCGACGATCTCCCGTCGTCATTTATAGCTTTCGATCAGCGTCGCCACCACAGCGTCCGCCGCTTCCTCAACGGCGGAATTCTTGTTGTCCACAAGTTCCTTTGCCGCCGCCTCGCCCTTTTTGATCAACGCGTCCCGTTTTTCCTTCGCGAGGCTCTGAGCGTCAGCCGCCGCCTGCTTTTTGAGTTCCTTGGCGTTGCGTTTTGAGTCGTTTCTGCGCCTCTCTGCGTCAGTCTGTGCCTCAAGCACCAACTCCTTACCCTTTTGACGGGCGTTTTCGATGATCTCGTCCGCGGTGCTTTCCGCCGACCTCACCTCTTCCATCACGTTGTCGATTATGCACTCTTTCATTTGAAGTTCTCGTCCTCTATTTTGCAAATCATATCCAAGCGTTTCTGATGCCTTCCGCCCTCGTACTCCGCCGTATACCATTCTTTCACGATCTCTTCCGCCTCGTCCTCTGAGATCACCCTGCCGCCCAGCGCGATAATATTGGCGTTATTGTGGTTTTTTGTGAGTTTTGCCATATACGTATTTGTCACCACAGCCGCGCGAATTCCTTTCACCTTGTTTGCGGCGATCGAAATTCCGATCCCCGTCCCGCACAT
This sequence comes from uncultured Clostridia bacterium, assembly GCA_947624885.1. Classification (GTDB taxonomy): domain Bacteria; phylum Bacillota; class Clostridia; order Christensenellales; family CAG-917; genus CAG-475. Next base: position 26,423 of record CANQMD010000006.1, on the reverse strand, counting down.
CAGCACGCCCGCGTCGCATTCTCCGCTCGCGACAGCCTTCGCCACCTTAAGTCCGAATTCGGGATAATCCACCGAAACATCTCCTCTGTCCGTGCCAAGATCCACGACTTCCGCGCCCAACTCTTTCAATGTGCGCACCACTCTGTCCTTCAGCACAAATCCGCCGTGATCGCATCCCACCGCAACTTTCATATCGCCCTCCTCCGACTTTCAAAATATTATACACCATATCCTCAAATTTTGCAAGTACAATCTCCCCCTCCGCCCCACTCTTTATGCCATTTTTATATTCCCCTTCCCCTCTCCATTCCTCGCCCCAAAAAGGCTCCCTCTTCATCGCTGTCATGTTGAGCGAAGTCGAAACATCCCCCTGCCCAAGCCTTGCTCATTTTCTCGTGTCATTCTGAGCCTGTCGAAGAATCCCCATTTGCAGACGCACCCCGCCCGTTCCTCGCCACAAAAAAGGCTCCTCTTTTCCAATTGAGGCGCCCCTTCGGGGTCCCAAAAAAATCACAACGTGATTTTTTGGGGTGATTATAAGGGGAGCTGGCACCTTCAGGTGCCTGAGGGGATTGTCCCCTTGTTCTTCCTGTCATTCTGAGCGAAGTCGAAGAATCCCCCTGTCCGAGCGTCCCCATTCTCAGTTGTCATGTTGAGCGAAGTCGAAACATCCCCATTGCAGAGGCACGGCGCAAGTTTACTAATCAATGCTCCAATTCCTCCTCTTAAGGCACCCATTCGGGGTCCCCAAAAAATTACAACGTGATTTTTTGGGGTGATTATAAGGGGAGCCGTCTGCGCCTCGCGCAGACTGAGGGGATTGTCGCGGGCGACAGCCCGCGCCCCCAAGCACAAAAATCACCGAGCCATGACGAGCGTCTTGCACTTCTTCTTGCCTAAAATTTATAATCACCAAAGTGTGTCCGAGCAAGAATGGGGTCCCCGAAAAATTACAACGTGATTTTTTGGGGTAATGTCGCGGAGTAGCTTCAAAATTGCGGTGCGCCCTTAACGCTTTCCTCAAAAAAAAAGCGTTGGGCGCTGAGCAATTCTATCCTGTCATTCTGAGCGTAGTCGAAGAATCCCCATTGCAGAGGCACGGCGCAAGTTCCTCGCCACAAAACAAGCGGGCGACAGCCCGCGCCCCCAAGCACAAAAATCACCGAGCCATGACGAGCGTCTTGGAATAGCTTCTTGACTTTCTTTCACGCGAGGAATCTGCGACCTGCGATTTTTGTGCGCGGAGTAGCTTCAAAATTGCGGTGCGCCCTTAACGCTTTCCTCAAAAAAAAGCGTTGGGCGCTGAGCAATTTTGAAAACAATCAGGGCGCGGTGTTTTCACCGCGCCCTGCTCCTCGATCAATTTTTCAGATGAGTTTTGGCATCTTCGCTTTGCGCACGATGAATGCGATCAGCACCCACAGCACAAATGCGACGATCAAGCCTCCCACCGCGACCGCCGTCCACAGCAGGTAGGGGTTGATCTCAAACCTAGCGACGTTGACAAACACGATCTCGCCGAGATAATCGGTTTCAAAGGTGATGCTCCCGTCGTGCAGGAAGAAGTCGTCCTCGCTCAGCTTACTCAGACCGCCCTGAGCGTTCTTAACGTACACCACGACATTTTCGAGGTTTTCGTCAACGTTTTCGGGCAACGCTATAGTCAGTTCCACCGTTCTGCCCGAGATATTGACCTTGGTGTTGCCGTTATATAGTTGCACCTGCACAATACCCGCGAGTTTCGCGTTGTCGCTTATTGCCGGCATATAGGTTTCCACTCTCTTCCACATGTCGAGGTCCGCGCCCGTACCGCCGGTGCTCTTGATGTGTCTGACGACCAGTCTGTTCGCCACCACGCCCTCTTCGCTATCCTTGAAAGACAGCACGTCGTTTGCGGTTTCGCCCTTTCCGCCCGCGGACAGGAAATCCTTTTGAGTGAGTTCCAGCACGCCCGTTGCGCCGGACAGCGTGTAGTTGGCGCTATTGACATTGTTGTCCTTGATTTTCACGGTGAAGTAGTATCTACCCGCGGACTTAACGCCTTCCAGCCCTTCGACGACGGTGCTGTTTTTGTCGAGTTTGGCGCTCTCGGCGTTAGCGGGCAGCCCCAGCGTTTCGACATTGTACGTAACGACAAATTGTTCCGTCCCGGCCGCGCCGAACATTTCCTTAAACACATATGCGCCGGACTCGTCCGTGACGTTGTTGTGTCCCTTGCCGTTGACCGCGAGGCTTGTGATCGCCACGGGTCTGGCGGTGATTGTGAAGTACGCGTACACGGTGACGGCTTTGAAGTTGCCCTGTTGATGTTCTTCAAACGCGCCTGTCAGTTCTATCACTATCCTGTACGTTCCGACGTTCACAACGCCCGTCCTCGCGCCGTCCTGATAGTCCGTGCTGTACGCATAGGTTTCGCCCGTCCAAGGCAGACTCTCCCCGCGCGCTCCGATATAGTAGTACCCGTCGCTATCGTGCAGCAGCGGCACCTGATTTCCACTCTCGTCCAAGCCGTAAGCGCGGTAGTATGTGCTGCCCACCAGCTTCTCGTAGTACAAGTTTGCGTCACCCGCCTGCAGCGACACTTTCAAGCCCGTGACCATTCCGCCGCTTGAGGTGTAGTCGTAGGTGTACGGGATGCCGTCGTATATTTTCGAGTCGTCCTTCGTCGTAAGGTTGGGCGTTGCGGGAGTGATCGTCAATTTCACGCTGTTTTCCGATATCCATTCGCTCTCCACGCCTGTAGTATCGCTCTCGTTCCAGACGGTCTTGCGCGTGACTTTGATCTTGCCGACGTAAGTCTTTGCGTTGACGGCTGACGTAGCCGTGGTGGTATCCGAGATTATCATCGCCACCGTATCGCCCGCCTTGAGGCCGGTGACAATGCTCGGCAGCTTGTCAAGTCCGTCGTATTCAAACGACTGATCGTCCAGCACGTTGACGCCCTCGATCACGGGTTTGACGATCGTCAGCGTAGATGTATACGCTCTGTAGAAGCTGCCGTCCGTCGGCAGATCTCCCTCCGCGGCATGATCGCCTGCTTTCGTGCTGAAGTTGATATAGTAGTCATATCCTCCGTCCTCGCGCTGTTCGTGTGACACAAACCCGAAGTGGAAGCGGTAGTTCTTTATCGCGCCGTTCATCGTCTTGCCGCCGGGCAAAGTTCCAAGGCTGTAGTCCGCGCCCTCAAACATCACAAATCTTGCGACATACGCCAAAGATGTCGACGACATATTGTCGGGGGTTGTAAACGAAGTCGCCGGTTTTTCCGTATTGAGTTCGCGATCGTACTCCATCCACTTCATTTGCGGGCCGTAGTCCACGCCGCCCACGACAAACAGGCTGTTGTACGATTCGCCCGAGGCAAACGAGTACGGCAGACCGTTCTCGTCATAGAATGCGATGCTGTTGCTTCCGCTGCCGCTTGGGATGATGCCGCCGTACACCACTTCCGCGTCGTTGCGCGTTGCCGCCACGTACACGTCTTTGGGGATCACTTCCAGCTTTGACAGATTGGTCTTCAGCGTTGTGCTGTAAACGCCGTTGCCCGTATATTTTGCTTCGAACTCGAAGTTCGTCGCGTTGCCGCCCGTCAGGTAGTATCTGCCCTCCGCGCCCACGTTTGGCGTAGAGGTTGCAAAACTCGCCTTTGCTCTCGGCAGTTGCAGGAAGTCGCCGCTCAGCTTGATGTACGTAAAGCTGTCCGCGCTTTCCAAATTGGGATGCGGCACAAATTCCCCGTTTGCAAAGTCGTACAGATTGCCCGTCGCGAGTTCGTTGACGTATTTCACGTCCTCGGGCTTCGGAGTTGTGCCTTCCGACAGGAATCCCAGCGTCCTCAAGTAGTCGTAGTAATTGATGTAGAAGTTGTTCCCCTCAACTTGGATCTCCGCGCTTCCCAGCGAGTATTTTATCTCGCCCATGACGTTGCCCACCAGCGTGCCGAAGGTCATCTGTCCGTCCTGAAGCGTCGCGGTGATCGTTCTCTTGACGATCTTCGCGTTCGCCGAGGCGACGCTGCCTTCCTTCAGCGTGTAGTTGTCCTTATCTTTGCCCGCCAGCGTGCCCGTAAACACCACTCTCGAGGCGTTTGTGTCCGCGCTGTTAAACTCCGCTTGGATATTTTCCAAATACACGTCGTCGCCGGCTTTCTTTCCTATAAATGCGCTTGTGTCAAACGTATAGTCTGTACCCGCAACTCCAAAGAACTTTCTTGTTCCGTCATATTGTTTTTTGAAGGCTTGCGTGTCCGCCTTGGGAGTGACCGCGCCCGTAGGTATCGACAACGACAGCGGCGTGATCTTGCCTTCGCCGTGGATATACGTCAACGCCTTGTCAAGCGTCGTCACGTCGTCGGGGTTGGTGTCCTTCACGCTTTCCGCGTACTCCTCTGTGACCAGCCAATATCCCTTGCCGCTTATCTCGACATATCCGATTATGCACATCGTGCCGTCCGATTCCGCGCCCTGCGCTCTGCTGTGCGCCTCCTCGTTGCTCTTTTCTATCGCTTTCGCGCTGCTCGGCAAGTCGTAGTAGAAACTCTTGACCTTCAGCGGCTCCTCGTCCTGAGCGGGAGTATCCGCGCCGTCCGTCGCGACCATCGCGTACGAGGCGCCTTCCGCGCTCTTGCTTTCGAGGTACTCCGCCGCGAGCATAAACTTCCCGTTCTCAAGCAGCACCGCGTACAGATTTCCTGTGCTCTGTTCCTTGTCGTATGCGGCAAGCAGGCGGTAGTTGCTGCTGTTCACGCTGTTCCTGTCCTTAAGTTCGGGGTTATACACCGCGCCGAGTTTGTTGAGGATATCGTCGCCTTTGCGATTGACGTTCTTATCCATATAGAACGCGCCGCCCTTCGTCTGCACGTTATACGAAGTTCTGTCCGCAGGCAGCATGCTGTCGTCAAACGTATACGTGATCAGCGACGTACTCACCGACTCCAGCGCGTTATACGCTCTCTCGCCCAGGCTGACCGTAGCGCTGACGGGGCGCTGTTTTATGGCGCTTCCCGTAAATCTCGCGCTCGTATACTTGATGTAGTAGTTGTTCAGCAGCCCTTCTTGGTCCTTCTTTTCGTCCTTACCCTTTTGAGTGAGTTGCAAAATTGCGGATCCCGTCTTTATGATCGCCGTAGCGGACTCCGTCGCGTTTGGCGACGTAAACTCGCCCGTAGCGGTGATAAAGATATATTCTCTGTCATTTGCGGGAGTATCCTCAGGCAGAGCAACGTCGATATCCGCGTTCCTCGTGCCGTCGTAGATCTTGTCGTGCACCTTGACGTTGGTGTCCATGATCTGCAGCGGAGCCTTATCAAGCAGGATCGCTTCTGTCATCTCGAGGTCGTCAAGTTCCAGCCCGTCCTCAAGCGTCGGAGCCTCCTCCACCTTCGCGCCGCCCCTATAGCAAGTCCCCGCAAGTTCGTAGTTGCCAAGGTCTATCTTCGTCGCGTCCGTAACTTTCAGCTTAATCCCTCTCACGATCACGGAGTGTTTCACCGCCGTATCGTCGACGAGTACGACGTTGCAATTCACTTTTCCGTCCTTCGACAGCAGGATCGTCGCCGTATTTTCGATTGTTAGATACGACAACTCCTCCGCCAGCTGTTCGAAGTATTTGACGGATCTGAACGTCGCCGTCTTCAGCCATGAGAAGTCCTTTTCAAGCAACTCCGCTTCCGCGTTGTAGATCTTGTCTGCAAATATGATGTTCGGCAGCAACTGCGCCTTCTTGATGTTGACAGTCAGCGCCCTCTCGCCCGCATATACCTCGTTGATGGAGTCCACGTTCAGCGCGTAGTTCGCGTTTCTCACCAGCGAGTGTTCCTTGTCCACGGTGACCGTATGCGGCTTATCCTTCGTCGCGTTCTTATCGCTCGCGATTCCCTCCAGGGCAAGGCCCACGTCGTCGCCGCTCACCACCGCGCCGTCCGCAAACGTAAACTCGATCGCGACTCTCGTCTGCGCGTTGTATTCGCGATCCACCGCCTTAAGCGTTCCAAACGATTGCGCGTTGATCTCTCTCTTATTGACGGTGATCGCAAAGTCCGCGATGGACACCAAAATGCCCTTCTGCCCGCCAACAGTTCTGACTTCCACCTTCACGCCGCTGTCCTGATACACCGCCGCGTAATCGGGATTTCCGTTCGCGATCGTGATCTGCTCGGGGTCGATGTCGTCAAAGGTGAAAAACAGCGCCAGGTTGATAAACTTCGTGCCTTGGTTTTCATCACCGGTCACGTTGACATAGTTGCCGTCCAGTTCGCTCAGCACCGTGATCTTCGCGGTCGACAGCAAAAACGTACTTGCGCTGCCCTCGGTATTGGCTGCGAATTGCGCGTCCACCGACACGTTATCCGCCGAGAAGGTAGTCTTGCCGTCGTACACCTTTGTGACAAACACGCTGCCCTCTCTTCTCACGCCCAACGCGCCCGCGCGTATATATATGGTATATTGCTCGTATTCGCCGTCGAGGTCCGCCGTCGCGTTATCCGTAAACCTGATCGTGATCGTCACGCCCTCAAGCGACTCTATTTCTTTCTCTCCGTCCTTCGCGAGCGCCTCGCCCGAAACTTCCGCGCCGTTATTTGCGGAGTTGACCAGCTTGCTCACGACGTAGTTTTCCGCCTTCTCGCCCACAAGACTCAGCTTTGCAAACGTGATCGTGACGATCGTCAGCGGCACCGCCGGTGATCCCATCTCGGAGTATCTCGCCTCGAATTGCAGTTCCGCGCTGTCGTTGAACAGCAGCTGGCTCGCGATGTCGTACGCCTCGTACACGCCCGCGATGTTCAGCGCGGCAAGCAGCGTATTCCCCGTGTAGTACGCGAGGTTATTTCCGTCGTAGTCCTTTGAAACGCCGACAAATTTTGCCAAGTCAAGTTGGATAGGTCTTGGGCTTATATCCAGCGCGTCCTCGGACTGTTTGCTCGGGTCAATGCTGAAGTTTTGATTTTCGCACTGTTTCGCCTCGCCGATCAGCGCCGCGACATATTTTGCGCCGTCCTTGGTGAGGTGCAGGCTGTTCGTCACGCTGTCGGAAATCGTCGCGGGCGACTTTGTCCCGTCCTTATCCGCCATTCTGACGTAGTAGAAGTTCTTGTTATACTGTTTTTCGACATATCCGCGTATGGTCGCGTAATCCACGCCTGCGTAGTTCCCGCCTTCCTCGATAGGTTGGCCGTTCACGCTCACGATCTTCCACGAGATGCCGTACGCGCTGTCGTCGTCGCCGTACTGTTTTGTCGTCGCGGCAAATTTCGGCTTCACCGCTATCTTTGCGGGCGCCACGGACACCTGCAGAGGCTCCGCGATATATTTCACGCCTGTTTCCTCTTCGCCGTACTGCTTGTAGAAGTGTTGCGCCGTGATCTTCACGGTATACGTACCCACGTTCAGGATATCGTCCGCGCCGTGACCCTCGACCTCCAACGTCCACGCGATCGACTCGTAGTTCATCTCTTCGCCGTTCTTCGTCACGTCGAATTTCGCTTTATTATCCCTATAGTTTATGCTTATCTTCTCGCCGAACGTCGCCTCGAACTTTGCGCCCGCTTTCACGGCAATGACCACCACGTCCTTTTGCGCGTAGTACACAAAGTACTTGTCGCCGTTATCCGCGCTGCTCAGCACGATCGTGACGTTCTGCCCGTCCGCGAGGTCCGCGTTCAGCGACACGTTATACAGTTCCGTCTTGGAGTAGTTCTCGTCCTCTGGCAGGCTCTCGGCAAGATCGCCTATCGTCAGCAGTCCGCTCTCGATCAACTTTTGGATCTCCTGCTTCACCACTTCGATCTCGTCCTTTGCGTAGACCAATCTGAAGCCGATATTTGCGGATTCTTTTTCAAAAATTCCGTCCGCCTGCAGCGACGTAGACCCCGCGACGGCGATCTCCACCGTTCTCTTGGTTATCTCAAATTGTTGTTTTTCTTGGGGCTCCACCGCCTTCAGCGCGTAGTTCTTGTTTGCGCCGACATATTCGAGGTCTATCTCCTCAAAGTCGTACTTGCCGACGTTTTCGCCCGCAACGCGCGTGATCGCCGCGCTGAAATACGCCTTGTAGGTCTTATCTCCCACAGCTTGATCTTCGTCCGTATCAAACGACGGGAAAATCTCGGCGAGGATGTCTTCGCCTTCCCCAAATTGAGTCGCGTCCACGCCAAACTTAAACAGCGGATCCGCGTCGCCAAACTGTTTGCTATCTCCCAGAATGACGATCTCCACCTCTCTGCGCTCTATTGTGAACGTCTTGTTCGCGACAAAGTTGACCGCGTAGTTATATCCGTACTCGCCGTCTATCATGAACGCCTCTCCGTCCACGATGATCCTGTACGTGCCCGCGTCTATCTTTGCAGCGCCTATATATTTGCCATTCTCGTCGGCCGACCAGCCGTCCACGCCGTCCAGCTTGATCTTGCCTGAAAGTTCGCCGTCGCCTTCCGCGAGTTTCCATTCTTCCTCGTCCTCTGCGGGATCGCTTGTCGCAAACAGCCCGAACTCCATCGCTATCTCATCGCCGTACACCACCGTCTTTTCAACGGGCACGACGTACAGCTGTCTTTGCTCCACGGTGATACCGATGCGACTTGCGGGCGCAAACGTTCTGTTTCCGTCCTCGTCGTATGTCACGCCGTCCTCCACAAACGCCTCGTCGTACTTGTCTATATACAGATACGCCTGATACGCGCCCGTATTCACCGCGGCAAACGGCAGCGGATTTCCCGCGCTGTCCACATACGCGTTTCCGCTCTCTCTCGTTGCGAGGCGCGGATTCTCCCTATCTGTATACAGCGTATATTCCTGCTCCTCGAAGTCTTCCACAAAGCGCAGCTTCATCGCCGCTCTTATCGCCGCGACCAGCTTTTCGTCCGCGTCGGATTGGATGTTGATCGTCAGATCGTCCGCGTTCACTCTGTCCGCCTTGTACGTCACGGAGTTCTGCTCGCCCGCCGAGAAGATCACGACCTGCCTATGTCTGAATTGCAGTTCTCTCTCCTCGGTGGTTATGTCGTTGAAGTCCTCCTTGTCAAACGTGAATTGCAAGCCGATGCCCCAGCCGCTGTCCACCTCTGACGGAGTCACGGTGATCAATCCCTCATACGCCTCTGATGCTGCGGCAAAGTTGCCCGCCTGCGAGGTGTAGTTTGTCATCAAGTCGCAATTTGCGCCAAGCGACAGTCTGTATGGCACAAATCCGTTCGCCACGGTCAACTCCATCGGCAAAGATTCGCCGCGTTGCACGGTCAGCGTATCCGTCAAGCGTATGCTCGCGGTATTTTTCGCCAACTTATCCGACGAGGCAACGTTCGCTCTCACCGTGTATGATGTCCAGTCCGCAAAAATTCTGAACAGACTCGGCTCGGAGCAGTTCCCCGCCTGGTCCGTCACCCACACGTACACCAGCCTCAAGCCCGCCGTGTGCGTGCTTTCCTTGTCGCCGCCGTATCTCAGATCCACGCCCTGCGCGTCGCTGTCCAGCGACAGATCCAGGCCGCTGAAGTCGTCGCCCGACTTTTTGGTGAATCTGTCCAGATATTCCAAAATTTCTGCCGCCGACAACGTCGCGTATTTGTTCAAAAAGTCTTTTTTCTCAAACTCCGCAAGTTCGTCAAGCGTCCCCAGCGCCTTCACGCCGAAGTACACGTTGAATCCGGAGGAGTAGTTGTCCCACATCTCGTCCGCTTTCAGCGTAAGTTCCGCGCCGACGTATCTCTCGTAGTACCATTGTCTTTGGCTCGGAGTCATCGCCTTCAAGTCCTCGAGGCTTGCCGAAAATTTGCCGTCCACATCATCAACGCCTATCTCCGCCGCCTCATCCGCCGACAGCGCGACGTTTCCGACGCTCGGAGCCTTCCTGTCTATGTTGATATGCATGCCGCTCTTCCAATCCGGCGACGTATTTCCTTCTTCGTCAAAACTTGCTGTCCCGTTGTATGTGCTGGGCAGGATCGTAAACGTCACTTCCCACGCAAACGAAAGGGGCTCCGTCCCGTTCGGACCGCTATCGTCCCCCTCTTCTATATGCAAAATAAATCCGCCTTCGCCCTCTTTGGCTATCTCCACGATCAGCCAGTATGTCTTGCCCGATTCCGCGGTGATCGACTCGTCCGTCGCGTTCAGCTTATACCTCACCTTGTTATCTGTGCCCATGCCCGCCGCTACAAACCCGGCGCTCATTCCCACAAACGAATAATACCCAAAAGATGAGGATTCGTTGGAGGCGGAAACAAACGCTGTCACGCCGCTGTGCTCAAACGCCAGCGTATTGCCCGACGCGTTAAATCTTTCCTCGCCGTTTATCGTCGGCATTATGTTGATCTTCAATCCCGTCTTATTTATCCACTTTTTGCCGTTCTCTGCGGGGGTCAACTCCTCCTTCCCTTCTTCGCCATACGTGATCTTGGCGTTGTAGTTCGGCTTTTCATAGTCCACGTTGACAAAAAAGTCCGTCGGGGTCCCAGCATTTCCCGCCATATCGAATGAGTACACTCTGAATCGGTATTTTCCCATTCCGGTCGTATCTCCGCCGTACCCGTCTATCGTCTTTCCTCCCACGGAGAATTGCCCGTTCTCAAAGTTATATCTCACCGTCAAGCCGTCATCCTTGTTGTCATTGGTGAGTATCGCCACGACCTTCCATGCCTCGCTCGCCCAATTGTAGTCTGCAAAATCCGAGGGGATATCATTTCCTGTTTCCGTCTTGCCCACCGCGATGAAGTACAGGTTTGGCGCGATCACATTGTCATTGCTCGCCGTCGTCAACATCATTTCCAGGTTGTTTGAGGTATGCCAGCTTCCCGTATGCGTGCTTGTCTGCACAACTCTCAAGCTGTCGTTGTCGTCCACGCCCTCCAGCTTCGGCGCGCCCGGTTGCTGTGTGTCTATCCCGCCGTATTCTATCGTCTTGACAAGCGATCTGTCGCCAAAGTCCGTCACCGTCAGCGTAAGGCTGAAGTTCGTTTTCGCATAAATTCCTATTTTTATATATCCGTAACTGTCAATAAAGTTTATTCTGATGTATGCCAAAGTCGCACCCGCGTCAATATAAAAGTCATAAGGGTTGGTTGATGCATTCGAGTACAGCTGTATTGTTGTAGACCCTTCCTCTTCCGTCGCCGAGTTTGTAAACTCCAATTGCAACGTTTTCAATCCGCTTGCATATTTTTGAGTTGCATTCCCCCAATCCAAATTGCTTGACGATGTTGCGGACGAGGTCAAATATTTTCCGAAAAGCCCCATCGTGTTCTTTGCGGTCGTCCAATTCTCCATGTTGTCCATCGCGTCCCTGCTGAAACCGTCTGTGGAGCCGTAGTTGTATGAGTCTATGACCGACAATTGCGTGTATTTGTAGTAGTTTCCTACGCCCGTTGGGTTGTCATTTATATTTATTGGAGTACCTTGATACGACATCAACCTCGTTGCCGTATCGGACGGGTAGTTTCTGTATGCCGTTCCTCCAAATTGTTCCAAATCCCAAACCGTCCACTCGTTGTCGTCCGTCCCTTGCTGAGGCGTTCCGTCCTCGGCTGCCGGTCTGTACGGCACGGAGTAATCTTCCTTGGTTCCTGCCTTCAATCCATAGTCGTTCGCCCACACCGGCGCTCCGCCGTCATTGAAAGTTTCGCTTTTACTCCTGCTTGAAAAATCATTGATAGTTATCTTAAAGTATACTTTTAGCGTGCCCAATTCGCAATATTTAGCGCGACTACCCGTAAGTTCTCCGCCCATGTGCCAAGTTTGACCGCCCACACCTATATTCAGGTATTTTTGATTTGTAACCGTCAATTCGCTTGTTTTTGTCTTGCTCTCACCATATGTCTGGGCGTCGTTTAGCACATCTCCTTGAATTTGTTTACTTGTGGCAGTGGCGGGAAGGGACCCAGATGCATAATTGTCCCTCACATAGCCAGCGTCCGCAATGTCGTCGCTCAAATAATCGAATGTATATATCGTTCCAAACATGGTACGATGCTGACTAGCATAACTATATGTAGGAAGATGCAGATATCCAAATGATGAACATACCGTCACCGTAAAATAAGACGACTGCGCCAATTTCATGACGAAAGACGGCAATTGATATGATATTGCCCACCCTGTGTTCGCCGCTGCGTTAGCTTTTTGGTATCCGAATTTCCAATAGTCTTTTCCGCCCTCAGACACAAAAGTGTTCGTATCGCCGTTATTGTCGCCCTTTGCCACAGATTGAGTGCCAACTGAGGCTGAAACGGTATCAAAAGTTTCTGTGAAATACCAGGTGGAATTGTTTCCTGCGCCGGGGAAGCCCGAAGGACTGCTCGTGGTCGGCAGAGTGTTCTCACCGGTGCCGAATTTTGTCGCGGGTATGTCCCCCGTATCGCCAATGATCGCCGCGGTAGCCTTTTGATCCTGATTACCTGACTGTTTATCCTTATCACTGAAGATCACACTCTCTGTCGCGCCGCTTGAACTGTATGTAGCTTCCGCCACTTTCAGCGATTGCCCCGCAAACGCCAACGTCAAAGCAAACACCACTGCAAAGCACAGCCCGATCGCGATCAGCCTCAGCGCCCTGATCTTCACATTGCCGTTGTTCCCTGTCATTTTTGTTCTCATATTTCCACCCTATCTGCCGTTGACCTCTTCGCTCTTCCCGCTTCCCCGCTCCTGCGCTCCGCTCTGCCTGTCACCCGCTTTGCTTCCCGCTCTCGCGCTCCGCTCTGCCTGTCACCCGCTTTGCTTCCCGCTCTCGCGCTCCGCTCTGCCTGTCACCCGCTTTGCTTCCCCGCTCCTGCGCTCCGCTCCGCTTCTTTTCAGCCTCTGCGTCCCGTTTGCAAGTCTGCCGTCCGTCGCCTTTCAGTCAACGCCTTGATTCCCTTATATTACGCACGCACCCCCGCAACGCACACCTGCGCCCGCGTATATGCATACATACTATTATATTACTCCCGCCCCCGTCCTTTGTCAATCCCCCAATTTTTCCCATTCCCATTTAATCTTCCTTTCATCTTCCCCCCCTTTCAAAACTCCACTTCCTCCACTCAAGGCTCCCTTTAGTAAGGGGAGCTGGCACCTTCAGGTGCCTGAGGGGATTGTCCCCATTCTCTCCTGTCATTCTGAGCGTAGTCGAAGAATCCCCCTTTGCAAAGGCACCCCGCCCGTTCCTCGCCACAGAAAAAGGCTCCCTTTAGTAAGGGGAGCTGTCCGCCGAGTATCGGCGGACTGAGGGGATTGTTGCGGGCAACAGCCCGCGCCCCCAAGCACAAAAATCGCCGAGCCATGACGAGCGTCTTGCAACGCTTCTTATCTTTCTCTCACGCGAGGAATCTGCGACCAGCGATTTTCGTGCGCGGAGTAGCGATAAAATTGCGGTGCGCGCTTAACGCTTTCCTCAAAAAAAAGCGTCGGGCGCTGAGCAATTTTGAGCGTGTCATGTTGAGCGCAGTCGAAACATCCCCCTGCGCGGAGGCTTCGTCCCAGCTGTCATGTTGAGCGCAGTCGAAACATCCCCCTGCGCGGAGGCTTCCCGCAAAAATCGACAAAGTTTTTGTGGGGTAACAAAACGTATATAATTTTAATTATATAAAAATCTAAAAAAGGAGTAACAAAAAATGAAGAGAAAAGTTTTAATTTCTGTTCTGGCAGTAGTGCTTGTGCTCACGCTGTGCATTGGCGTGTTTGTGGCGTGCAATGATGACGCAGACAAAACTCCCGCGACCAAATACACAGTGACGTACGCGCTTGGCGAGTACAAGGGCACCGGCACAGCCCCTGCTGCGAAGGAAGTTGAGGACAGCTCCAAACTTACGCTGCCGACGGCGACGGATATGCCCGCGTGGGCAAACTTCACGTTTGACGGCTGGCAGGCGGAAGGCGGATCCAAACTCGCTCCGGGCGCAGAGGTGACGGTGACTGCAAACATCACGTATGTTGCGCAGTGGAAGTACAACTTTGACCTTGACGATTTTGCGGGCACATGGGAAACGACAGGTGCCGCGCCGATCACGATCGAAGAGGATCCTTCCGACAACACCATCAAGGCGGTAGTGTCCGACCTTCCTGAAACGGGCAAGCAATATGCAGCTTTCACACCGTATTTCTGGGAGTTGGGCGGCTACACGTTTGAGGGCAATGGCGATCTTGATCCCGAAACGTTCCTTCCCACAAAGGTGACCTATCACATCTGGTTGCTTGACGGAGGCGCAACGCTTGCGATGTCCAAACTTGATGATGAGGCAAACTATGACGAGTACACCAAGCCCAATCGCATCACATTGGCGCCGGAGTACATCGGCGAGTTCAGCAACGGACTCGATCCGCTTGATGATGGGTATGAAAAGGCCTCGATAGAGAGCAGCGCCTACATTTCCTTCACGATCATTCACAATGGTGACAGCCATTACATCACCTACACGGAGGGCAACGAAGACGGCACGACTATTGAAGCGGCTGAAAACGGCTATATTCTTTCCGGCTCCTACCGCACAATGGGCGCAGACGGATGGGAAACGACCGCGATAGTGATCCACTTCTACCTTGACGCAACCAACTCCAACACTTTGCACTATGCAATCGTGACAGACGGCGTTGACGGCACGGCAAAATCATTGTCCAGGGCGGTCTATCCCGACTCGACGTACATTGGTGTGTGGCAGGACGACGACGCGACCTACACCGCAACGATCACAGCCGAATCCATCAGCTTGAAAAACGAAACGAGCGGTTTGACTTACAGCGGCAACATCACCGGCGACGCAGCCAACGGCTACAATATCGCGGGCAGAGCGTATGACTTTGTTGCCGGAACTTATGAGTATTTGACATTCTCGCTCAAACTCACAAACGACGGATTGCTTCTGAATGCAGAGGGGATCGACGATCTTCTTCTCAAAGCGTATCAAGAGCCTGACTATCCCACGGTGTTTGTGACCATCTTTGGCGAAACAGCGGATGATTATCTTGATTCTATCCAAGCAACGCACCGTGATGGTGAAGGTTGGGCGTATTCGCTTGGCGATACAGGATATTATAGACTCCTTGAACTGCTTGGAGTTGAAGACGACCTTGCGGCAAACCAAACCCTTGAGTGCTTCTATTTTGATCCCGACACCAACGAAAAGGGCGAGCCTTTCAACTATGACCACTTCACCATTGAAGAGGATCAAACCGATGTCTTCATCACCATTTCGATCAAGACCATCACATATCCCGCGGCAGAAAGCATTCCCGCAGATTTCATTGGCGAATGGAGCGCCGACAGCATGTATTATGGTCCCTGCTCGGTGACGATCACAGCACAACAAATTGAGTTGGATTTGAAGAGCGGATATATCCAGGGCACCTATGCGCTTGCTCAGATCTGCAACAACGAGGGATCTCTTGCAGTTTTGGACGAGTCCTCCGGTTGGATTTTCCTCACCTATAACAGCGAAGATCACACGCTCACCATTACTCAGTACAACGACCAGACGTTCAGCCTCTCTCTCACCAAGCCCGCAACGCAATACACCGTGACGGTGAAGGGCGCAAACGACTATCAAAAAGAGGTCAAGGTGAATGAGGGCGAATTCTTCACGCTGCCCGACGACTTCCCCATGACGAAGCCCTATTCTAGCAGCAGCGACAAGACTTTGTCGTTCCACTATTTCACAAGCAGTACGTCCGGTTACAGAGAGTTTGCTTACACCACGACTCCCATCACAGCGGATATCACTCTCACAGCGCAATATGAAGCCAAAATAACCTATGACCTCAATGGCGCAACACAATCCGATGGCGCAACAGCACCTTTGTTTGATTGGATTGAGGGTGGTTACTATTATGGTTATGATGGCGACATGACCGGACTTCCTTCCATTGAAGATCTGGAAGCAAGCTATGCAGGCTACAGATTTGTTGGCTGGAAACGTTCTGACACGGAAGAAATTAAAGACGCAGGATCCTATAAAAATGGTTACACTAGTTTCAGTTATGACACCACTTTCACCGCACAGTGGAAGGTTGTCAAGGACAGCTACACTCTTACTTACAAGACCGAGGACAACGACAGTTTTGCAACTCAAACCATCAACCATGGCGAAAAGGCAACTGCGCCCACTCCCGCTCCTACGTACAATGCAGATCAATCCCTGTACTTTGCATTCTGGGCGATAGAAGGCACGACGGACGAATTCGATTTTGACACCGAGATCATGGAGGACTACACTCTTGAGGCGATCTTCAGGCATTACTTCTCCTTCAACCTTGGCGACGGCGCACAAGGCGACGCTCCCGCACCCAAAACGTTCGGCAAATTGAGCGGCAGCTGCACGCTTCCCGACGAAACAGGCTTCTCCAACGAAGGTAAAAAACTTGTTGGTTGGACGGTTGAGGGCGACGAAACTCAAAAAGTGTGGCGCATAGGCGAAACCTACTCCACCAACCAAATTGACGCAAACGTCACCTTCGATGCGAAGTGGATGGACGAGGCGACCAAGGTCAACATCAAGTTCGCGACCAACGAAGGCGGCGAGGGCACGATGGCGGACGATCCTCAAGATCCTTACACCGAGTACACGCTCCCAGATCCTACCTTTACAAAGAAGAACAACTATCCCTACTTCCTGTATTGGCAGTATCAAGCGGGCGAGGAAACAAAGACCATCAGAGCGGGCGAAAAGCTGAAACTCAATGAGGAAAGCGAGATCACCTTCACGGCAATCTATTCCGACCTCCTCACGGCTTCTGCAAAGGGCGGCGGCAAATTGTTGCACCTGCACCTTGCAAGCAACAGCGGCGACTTTGACGGATATGAATTGTCATTCACGCTTGACGGCAGCAACATCACAATGACCATCACCTTCAATTCGACCGACGCCAAGCCTGTCACGCAATCCGTTGCGAACGCGAAGGGCACCATCGACATCGAGAAGGAACAGATCAACACCGTCATTTACTTGAACTATGAAGCATATGAATTTGGCTCCGCTCTCGCCAAGGACGAGATCACTGCTCCTCTCAGCGGTTTCTACACCTGCGAGGATCAGGAATACAAGTTCGGTTTCACCGCAAACGGCAAACTGTATGTGACGGACGGCGACAATTTCACCGAGATCAACTACTATCAAATTGCTACAAATCAGTACATCGCGCAATACAGCGTTGGCAATCCTGAGTATGAGTGGGGCAACGGACAACCCGCAAAACTCTATTACAACTACACATTCACGCTTACTGACAGTAAACTGAATGCAGCGTGCGAAACAGCATCGCTGAACGGCGAATATGCCAAGACGGACGAAACGCAAATTGCTGCGGGCGATTACAAAAACACGGGCAACTATGGCACGATCACGATCGCCGAGGATTGGAGTTTCAAACTTGTCAACGGCACTGAAACCTATGAGGGTACTTATTGCCAAATCGGCGAAAAGGCATACTATGTGTCTGGCACCTATGGCGAAGATAGCGACGCATTCTCCTTCAAGTTTAACCTGTTGGGAGAAGGATACATCAAGACCGACTCATGCAATCCCGGCAAGTATGGTAGCGAGAACTATCTTGTGGAAGATCCCGACATGAAGGACTTGTTTGCGTCTGCCACACTTCCCAACAGTGATGTAATCACAAGGATATCCATCAACACTTCAAAAGAGGCGGGATATGCGATCATTGATTACAAGTACTTTGGATCGTCAACATACAGCGACAGACTTGCAACTCTCGCAAAATCCGCAAAGACGGCGCTTGAAGGCACAAGCAATACGGCGACCCTCAAATATCTGTATGACGTGACTTACAGCACAAGCAGCAAATTCACTTTGGCAGTCTATGAAGACGGCTCTGTTGAGATCGGCGATCAGGACGGCAAATTTATTGCGGAGTGCGTAACCCCCATCGAGGTCACTTACACAGGCGAGGCAACGTGGAGCAATTCTTTGGGCGAGTACAAGATCACCAAATTGATCATTGCCACCAACTGCTTGACAAACAAAGTCACCGTCACTTATTCCATTGGCGATGCGGCTGAAAAGACGGAAACTTTCCCGATCACCAGCCAGAAAACAAATTGGTTTAATGGAACGCACGAGGGACACGAAGTGCAATATTATTACTATTGCAATGCCACAGGCATCAGCTTCTCGATTGCGATCTTTGACGACGGCACATTGATGATCGGCGACACCTCCGCGGACAATCCTCGCACCAGCACCCTCGCTCCTGAAAATTCAGGAACGGGGGGGGGTACTGACAAACCGGGTGACCCCCAAACTGCTGAGCCCCTTCCCGACGGCGAGTACACTGATTCCAATACACAGAAACTCACCCTCACAATCGAAGGTTGGAACGCAACGTTCTCCGATGGCTCTGAAACCGTGACTTTCGAGTATGAGTTCAGCGAACACAGTGATGTGCTTGAGTGGAACGTCTATGTTGGCAAAGACGCTTATTCCGATTGGACGATCTATCAAAGCGATGAGGACGGCAGCCTTTCTGTTTCGGGCACACCCGACGGCAAGTACGACGGCGCTTATGAGGAGAAGTTCAACGGCTACACCGTGACCTACAAACCCGGCGACAACGCCACAGGCGACGACTATGTCGAAAAGTTTGAAGCAAGCAAACTCAACAAGACCGTATTCCTCCCCGCAGACTTCTCTACGTTCGGTTTTGAGCCTAAGGAATGGTATTATTGGTTTGCAGGTTTCGTTCTTGAAGGCGAAGATCCAAGTGGCGAGGATACTGATTGGTACGATTGCGATTATTCCAACAGCTTCACGCTTACAGGCAATATGGTGTTTATTGCTCAATATCTTACCACATGGCGCTGCTTCACAGCAGATTACGGCACTACGCTGGCTATTGACTTTGCGACCAAAACCATAACGGTGTATTATGGTGAAGAAATGGGATCCTCCAAAGAGGGCACCCTTGAGTTCTCCGGCAAAAACCTGACCATCACCATTGACGGTCAGCAATTTAAAGGCGAATGGATAGGCGAAGATCCCGACTATGGCGCAGGCTATGGCAACCTCAACATCACAATTAGCGTCGACGGACAAGAGTATACCTTTGGCGAAGGCAGCACGAGTACAGGGGGGGGGTACTGATGAACTTCCCCAAGGTAGCGACAGCAAAGAGTCTGCTACAACTATCACGCTTGAGCAACTCCTCGGCGAACATACTTCCGAAATCGCAGATTATGAAAAAGGTCAATGGTGGACGTTGACAGTTGAGGAAGAAGTGCAAATCACTTTGACAGCACTCGTTGAGGGCAATGCAACGCTTGTTGTAGATTCCGACGATGATTCTGGTTGCATTTGGAAACAAGTTTATTCGTCAGGAATTGGAGAGGATCAACAGCTTACAATCACATTGAAGCCCGGTTATCATTACAACGTAAACATCACAACAGATGATTATCAAAATGGTACTGCTCAATGGAGTATTGAATTGGCAGAGTAATCCCACATCAACATCGTGCATTCGCACAGCAAAAAGTCCGAAAGGGCGGGGCATTGTCCCCGTCCTTTTGCTTGCCCGCGACGCTATCCAAAAATTTTTTTGCCTTCACGCTTCAAATCGCTTGCGCGTATCTCAAAAATATGTTATTATCAAAAAGCTACAAACAAGCCCCTCAAAACTCATCGTACCTCATGCCCTCCTTCGGAGCAAGCGGTACTCGTGCAAGCGTAAAACCTGCGCAACCAAAACTCATCGTACCTCATGCCCCTCCTTCGGAGCAGCGGTACTCGCGCAAGTGTAAAACCTACGCAACCAAAACCAATCGTACCTCATGCCCCTCCTTCGGAGCAGCGGTACTCGCGCAAGTGTAAAACCTGCACTCATCAAAACTCATCGTACCTCATGCCCTCATGGTCAAGCGGTTAAGACGTCGCCCTCTCACGGCGGAATCTAGGGTTCGATTCCCTATGGGGGTACCAAAACAAACCTATCTTGAATCATTTCAAGATAGGTTTGTTTTTATAGCATCAACTGAAAATAGGGAATCGAACGCCGCGTTAAGAAAAGTGTCCGGTGGACAGTTTTTAGCGGCCGGCGTGATAGCGCAGTGAACGAAAAGGTGAGCGTGACGTGTGTCATCCTCACGTTCGGGCGGGCTGTAAAGTTCCACACAAGCGGAGCGATTGGGGGGGCCCCAAAAAAATTACAAAGTGATTTTTTGGGGCAAAAAAAGGGCCCCACTCAACCGAGTGGGGTCTGCGTCTTGCGACTGTCCCGCGTCGCCGTGTAGCGCCATTTTATAAACCCGCTGTATAAGCAGGGTGGGTAAATGCTGCCGTGCGGTTTCTGTCTTCCACTGAATCTGTTGAGGCCTGACATCTCCGCATTTTGTTCGGACGCGCAATCCCGTATAGAAATTGTGGTTCAAAATAGAGCGCTATCACGCACGTTGCAGGAAACTTTGTTTCTGTCATAAGTATACATCATTTTGCCCAAGATATCAATAGCAAATTTTGCAAATTGTTGTCCGCCTCCGCCGCATTGTGCAATTTGCCGTCCATTTGCCGCTATTTTTGGGTTGAAATGCGCAAATATATATGTTAAAATGTTCTTATAATATAAAACAATCCAAAAACAAGGTGAAAATTATGAAACTCAGTTTAAAGGCAAAAACCCTCGTCGCCATCGCGCTGTTTGTCGTGATCTTTGTGGGCTTGCTGCTGGTCGCCACATTCTGCGACCTGCAGGTCAGCACCATCCTCACCAAAAACGCGCTGAAGGACGGCGAATATTTTTCAAACGACTTTTTCGGCGTGCTGTTTGAGTGCGTCGGCTGCGTGCCCATCTATTTGATGATCGCCTTCGCTCTGTGCGTGCTGTTCTGGAGCGGCATAAAGATCGTCAAGGACAAAAACAAGGCGCTCGGCATCGCGATCTCCGTCGTGTGCGCCATCGGCGTTGTCGCCGCGTGCTGGTACACCGTCAAGGACGTTTTCAAGTACCTCATGGAGCACGTCGCCGCCAACATCATCAACGGCAACGTCGCCGCAGGCAACGCGCCGTCTGTGTCCGCCTTGCAAACTCTGCAAGCCGTTGACGACTTCCGCCACAGCTTCACCGTGTACGCCGTCGAGGCTGTCCTCGGGGCGCTCATCGCCATTCCGTCCATACTTGTCACGCGCCTTTTCACGCGCGATACGCTTGTCAAGCTGCTGCGCTTCATCATCGCCGCCGGCATAGGCATCCTCGTCGCAAACGTACTCATCATGATCATCAAGGACCCCATCGGCAGGATGCGCTTCAGGGCGATCAACTCGACGCTGGGCGCCTCCTACATCGCGGACAACTCCGCAAACGGCTTCACCAGATGGTACCAAATCAACGGCCAGCCCGACAAGAGCGTCCTGCTCGGCTTTGAACAGCTGTACGGCGTGGACGACGCGTTCAAATCCTTCCCGTCAGGGCATACCTGCTCCGCGGGCACCGTCTACGCGCTGATCATGATCCCCGACCTGTTCGACCTCAAAAATAAAAAAGCCGCAAAATGGGCGTGCTGGGTCGTCCCCATCGTCTATACCGCTCTGGTCGCAATCAGCCGCATCGTTGTCGGCGCGCACTACATGAGCGACGTGCTCTTCGGCGGCACCCTCGCCTTTGTCTGCATCGCCATCGCTTGGGAGATCTTCATCCGCAAGGGCGAACACTTCTTCGCGATATTCCCGCGCAAGCAGCTCGCCGCAGCGTCCGTCGGTGGTGATCCCTCCGAACGATCCGCCGAGGAAACCGCAGAGGAAAACACCGAACAATCTGCAGAGCAAACCGAATCTGCGTCGTCCGCCGAGCCTTCGACCGACGCTCCCGCAACGGACGACTCCGATTTGCAAACTTCATCCGACAATTCTGCGAAGGCTGAGCATTTCGAAAAACCCAACGCTCCCACCGCGCAGGATATCTCAGATCCCGACTCTCAAGCCGCCGACTGACCAAATCCGAATACGATCCGCAATAAAACCCGATTTACGTTGGGTTTTATTGCATTCAAGAGGGATATTATGACCAAAAAAGCAAAAATTTTGACGGCTGTGTTCGTCCCGATCGGCGTGATCGCTATCGCGCTGACCGTGTTTTTCAGCGTGGTGCTGCAAGCAAAAAATATCCGCGCCGACTCAGGCAGCACCGATGGCGGCTACGACTGCGTTTTGGGCGACATCGAGGGCATCGTCACGGCAAATCCGCGCATTGTGGATATCGCCATGCTCGGCGGGCACGGCGTTTCGTCATACAACGTAAAGGCGGGCGGCGCTTTCGGGCTGAGCGACGCTGGCGGCGCTATGGCGAAGTTCGATCCGCTGATCAAAGGTTTCACCTTCCGCTTCGCCAAGACGCAAGCGGCGGACGTGAAAACGCTGCTGGGTCAGGGCGTGAGATACATGCAGATCAAATGCAGCCGCTATTCTGACGGCACATGGTGGGCGGAGCACGTGCTGCTTTCCGTGCCGCTTGAAACCATCATCACCGACTTGCTCAACTTTCTCGCGTCGTCCACGGGCGAGGTGCTTCTGCCCATGTTCGAGCCCGTCTATCTCGGCGAAAACGGCACGCTCAGCGACCTGCACGACTACATAGCGAGCGTCAAAGCGGATGGGAAATCGCTCCTCGATTATGTGCATTACGAGGCCGCCAACGTCATGAATGTGGACGGCGCCGAGGGCGTGCGGATAGGAGAACTCAGATACAACGACGTAACGCTCGGCGGCACTCAGAGCGGCGTTGTGCTCCTCGACAGCCCAGATGAATCCAAGTTGGACACCGAGTATATCCATTCCGGACATGGCGATTACGACAAATATTTCTTCGATGAGGACGCGAACGCCTATCATCCGTGGCATCATCGTTTTGACAGCGATCTGCTTATGGACATGATCGACGGCGCCTCGAAAGAAGCGTCGAAAGCGCAATACAAGGATATGTTGCGCGTGAATCAAACACAGGGCGCCTTCAACACGCATTTTGCGGATTTCGGAGATATGATCATCAGATGGTCGCTCATCGACTTTGCCAACTACCACAACCCGCGCGTGCTGGACGATCCGCGCTTCGACGCTTGGC
Source organism: uncultured Clostridia bacterium (assembly GCA_947624885.1). GTDB lineage: Bacteria > Bacillota > Clostridia > Christensenellales > CAG-917 > CAG-475. The sequence goes on along the minus strand of CANQMD010000006.1, from coordinate 3,402 downwards.
TCGCCGCTATGCCCATTGTGCACACCGACTTCTCAAATTGCAAAAATAAGGACTTCAACGCCCGCATAAACGCCAAAATCAAGGCATACAACAGCAGACTTGTCCAAGAAATATTGCTTGATCCCGCCGCGGCAGATCTTGCATGAATCTTCACGCAGGGAAGGGCAACGGGAGGATGTTTACGCTTTGAAACTTGAAGCTATCAAGGGAGATATCACCAAATTGAAAGTCGACGCTATCGTCAATGCCGCAAACAGTTCGCTGCTTGGCGGTGGCGGCGTTGACGGCGCCATTCACGCCGCGGCGGGTCCCCAACTTTTGGAGGAATGCAGGACATTGGGCGGTTGCTACGCGGGCGACGCGAAGATTACGGGCGGCTACGATCTGCCGGCAAAATTTGTTGTTCACACAGTCGGCCCGGTTTGGCATGGAGGAGGCTACGGCGAGGCGGAATTGCTTGAAAGCTGTTATCGGACGTGCATGCAAATTGCCATTGAAAAGGGCATAAAGAGCATTGCGTTTCCGCTAATTTCCGCCGGCGCCTACCGCTATCCAAAGCGCGACGCAGTGAGCATTGCCATCAAAACATTGCGAGAGTTCTCTGCGTATGCCATCTATGTCTACATCGTCGCGTACTCCTCCGAAGACTTCGCACTTGTAAACGAATTGCTCGCTTGATTTGTTTCTGCAACATGATATTCTGTGCTTTTCCATAAAAAATACCTCACTAGAAAGTGGGGTATAATTTTTTAAGCTAGCTGACGTACTCGTAGCATGCTTGCGTGCGTAATAGCGAGCGAGGGCGTCTACACCCGGAAGCGAAGCGTCAGCGTAGACAAAGGTAAGGCATCGCCAAAAAGCGAAGCGGCAGATAAGTATATGTTTGCACGGGGCGATTCCGCCATATTAAGAAGTTCCATCGAAATACTGTTTTTCGCCGGTATACGTACTCGTAGCACGCTTGCGTGCGTAATAGCGAGCGAGGGCGTTTACACCCGGAAGCGAGCGTCAGCGTAGACAAAGGTCAGGCATCGCCAAAAAGCGAAGCGGCATACATCTACATTGTCTGCACGGTGCGGGTCTGCCAATATAAAAGAAAACCCGTCAAAAGACGGGTTTGGAGCTAGTAGGCGGACTCGAACCGCCGACCTGCTGATTACGAAACGGGTTGAGGAGCATGTGCGCGAGTGGGTGAAGGGGTGGCAAAGCGGGTTAGCGTGCGCCCCTTCACCGCGCGCGCACCCTCAAACGGGCAAGATGTCAAGGAAGGGCGCAAAAGCTCTTTCAAAGCCCTTGGAGAGCTTCAAGGACGAAAAACAACACACAGCACAATAGAGAAAATTAACCTTTCTTATGGCGCACAGAATGAGTGCCGTCCGAATATTCAAACACTTCGGATATATCTTTTGCTCCGCTTTCATCTTCATAACATAGAATGTAGGCGGGGGAAATATCTAAAATTTTGCAGAGATTTGCCAAAGTATCAAGTGCGGGCATTATGTCACCCTTGACATAATGCGATATAGTTTGTTGTTTAATACCTAATCTACGCCCTAATTCGGTTTGTGTCATTCCGCATTGTTTAATACATTCCGCTAATTTTTTTTGTATATCAGACAAAGTTATCATATTCCACCTCATCAAAATTTTACAACTGATAAGCGTATTTTTTCTTGACATACGCTTATTAAGCGTGATATTCTTTAATTACGCTTATTAAGCGTAAAAAAACCATTTATAGGAGGCTTCCATGAAGGCTGAAATTGAAATCACCCAAAAGACCTTTGTAAACGACCAAGGCGAAGAAGTGCCTTACATCGCCTACACATTGCAACTCGGTGGCAAAGAGTTTGCGCTGTTCCCTCGCAAGGACGACAAAAAACTGTTGAACTACATGATTGAGCAACAGGGATTGCTGAATTGAAAGGGGGTGAGCGCATGAGAAACAACACAATAGCAAGCGCAGAGGCGCAGCTCAACAAAGTTGTAGAGAACTTCATCAAGAGCGACAAGCTCAACCGCTTGGTTTTCAGCAATGCCGCGGGCGCAATCGAGCTTGAAAAAGAGCTTCAACCAAGAGGACACGTTTCCGCCATAGGGTTCTGCATCGGCGACGATGACGACGAGGACGACTATGACGAGGACGACGAGGAAGAGGAGTAAACCCCATGACTGACGAAGAGGCAATCGAGTACGTCAAATATGCTAAAATAGCATATCAATATCATCCTTACAGGCGCAAAGCCTGTGGGGGTGATATTGCCGATTTTATACAGGATTTCGTGCTTTTGGGCTTGGAGTATCCCGACATGCCCAAAGGCTTTTTACTATCGAAGCTGTTACTTAATTGGCGCGTTAGAGATTGGCAAAAACCCGTTGAGTATGCCCTTCAACTGTTGGCGTTGCCGTTAGACGAGGACGACGAAAAAATAGATTTCGTAAAAGAATTATCATGCGAGGATGAAATCGAAGATGAAGCCGACGATTACCTATTGTCGCAAATACTTGAAGTTTTATATCCCAACAAAATAGAAAAACAAGAGTCTACGCTCGATTATTTATACGGCTCTACATTTGGTTACGCTAAACGAGGTTTAGTTCAAAACATTCGCAAGAAGTTATTTAACTACCGCTTTATCATATTACGCCTCATGCATGATAGTGGGTATTTATCCGACTCTGATTATGACTATTATAACACCTTGGCAGAAGCCATAGACAAACCTATAAGAAGAGCTCTTAAAAACACCCCCGAAGCAAAATGCGAGCGTGATTTATGGCGCGCAAAACACAAAAAGGAGTCCCATACATGAGCGACTACACACTTATAGACTACATCAACGGATTGAGCAAGCGAGATCTCACGCTCGGCGAGTGGTTGCAGGAGTGGCAAGCGTACAAACAAAAGCGCGTGAAGCCGTCTACCTACCGCAACATTGAGATGATTATTCGCATACATATCCCATCTGAGCTGAAAGCGCAGCCGCTTGAAGCGTTGACGGTGGCGCAAATAGAAGCGGTTCTGGAGAGAGTCAAAGCGGAGCGCATGAGGCAGTATGTGCGTCAGGTGCTGGGCGAAGCTCTGGACAGAGCCGTGAAGCTTGAGCTTTTGGACAAAAGCCCGATGCGGTGGGTAGACAATGTAAAGCACCACCAGAGGCTTGGTACAGCTCTAACAAGGCGAGAGCGTGAAGAATTCATGCGCAAGCTGGCGGACAGTCCCTACAAATCCTTGTTTGAGTTCTACCTCTGGACAGGGTGCAGGCGCTCCGAAGCTCTCAATGTCCGTTGGGATGATGTAGATATAGAGCGCAAAGTTCTGTATATACATGGCACAAAGTCCGAAGGGAGCGAGCGTGCCCTGCCGATATCAGAGCCACTCATGCAAGTGCTGGACGAGCT
>CANQMD010000005.1 GCA_947624885.1 uncultured Clostridia bacterium | reverse complement strand
TTATTATAACAGTTGGACTTTGCATATGAACCTTTTATTTTACTCAAGGTGTTGCACTTAAAAGTATAATTCACCGAAAGCAATTTTCAATCCTATATGGATTGATCGGCCGAGCATTCATGGCGCAGAGGCAAGCGCAAGCGTCGGTGCGATCAAAAAGTATCTGAACAAAGCGCTGCAAAAAAATCAAGAAACGGCGGGGAACTTTCCTCGCCGTTTCTTGATTTCTGTCGACATCCGTCGTGGTTTCGCCGTTCGCGTATATTGCATTGATTTTATCCGTTTAGAATATCACTTTTCCTTTACAGTCACAGTGAGTGTGCCGTCCTTGGCGTCGACGAGGAGGGTGGAGCCTTCCGAGAGGTCGCCTTTGAGGATGGTGCGGGCGACGGCGTTTTCGACGTGGCTCTCGATGTAGCGCTTGAGTGGGCGGGCGCCGAAGGTGACGTCATAGCCTCCGTCTATTATCGCGTCCTTGGCGGCGGGGGTGACTTCGAGTTTGAGTTGTTGCTTTGAGAGGCGGGCGCGGAGTTTGTCGAGCAGCAGATCGACTATCTTGCGCACGTGCTCGCGGCTGAGAGGCGTGAAGAGGACGGTGTCGTCCAGCCTGTTGAGGAATTCGGGACGGAAGGTGGCTTTGAGCAGGGAATCAACTTGCTGTCGCGCCTCGGCGGAGATGTTGCCGTCCGCGTCTATGCCGTCGAGCAGGGCGGCGCTGCCAAGGTTGGACGTGAGGATTATGACGGTGTTTTTGAAGTTGACCGTGCGCCCTTGGCTGTCCGTGATCCTGCCGTCGTCGAGCACCTGCAACAAGATGTTGAACACGTCAGGATGCGCCTTTTCTATCTCGTCGAACAGCACCACGGAGTAGGGCTTGCGCCTGACCGCCTCGGTGAGTTGGCCGCCCTCGTCGTAGCCCACGTAGCCCGGAGGCGCTCCGATGAGGCGGGATACGCTGAATTTTTCCATGTACTCAGTCATGTCTATGCGTACGATGTTGCGCTCGTCGTCAAACAGGTATGCCGCGAGCGTTTTGGCAAGTTCCGTTTTGCCCACGCCCGTGGGACCCAGGAACAGAAAACTGCCGATGGGACGATTTTCATCCGCGATGCCCGCGCGGGAGCGCAATATCGCCTGACTCACCGCGTCCACAGCCTCGTCCTGCCCAACTACGCGTTTGTGCAACTCGTCGCCGAGACGCAACAGTTTTTCCTTTTCGCTTGCAACAAGTTTTGTCACGGGGATGCCCGTCCACTTCGCCACTATCCGCGCGATCTCGTCCGAGGTCACCTCGTCGCGCAACAGCTTACCTTCAGGCTTGCGCTCCGATTGGTCGAGCCGCTGCTGCAACGCGGGCAGTTTGCCATATTGCAACTCCGCCGCTTTGCCGTAGTCGCCCTTGCGCTGCGCCTCCTGTATCTGCAAATTTATGTTGTCGATCTCCGCCTTGATGTCCTGCACGGAGGTGATCTGCTTCTTTTCGTTTTCCCACTGCGCCTTCATCGCGTTGAACTTGTCCGTCAACTCGCTCAACTCCTTTTTGACGCTCGCAAGGCGGTCCTGCGACAGCTTGTCCGTTTCCTTTTCAAGCGCCATCTCCTCGATCTGCAGTTGCATGATCTTGCGGCTGATCACGTCCATCTCGGTGGGCATGCTGTCGATCTCCGTGCGGATGAGCGCACATGCCTCGTCGATGAGATCTATCGCCTTGTCAGGCAAAAATCTGTCAGTGATGTAGCGATCCGACAGCGTGGCGGCGGTCACTATCGCGCCGTCGTGTATGCGCACTCCGTGATATATCTCGTAGCGCTCCTTCAGCCCGCGAAGTATCGCGATGGTGTCCTCCACCGTAGGCTCGTCCACCTGCACGGGTTGGAAACGCCGCTCGAGCGCCGCGTCCTTTTCGATGTACTTGCGATATTCGTCAAGCGTCGTCGCGCCTATGCAATGCAGTTCGCCCCTGGCAAGCATAGGCTTGAGCAGGTTGCCCGCGTCCATGCTGCCCTCAGTCTTGCCCGCGCCTACGATGAGGTGCAACTCGTCGATGAAGAGCAGGGTGCGACCGTTTTGCTTTTTGATCTCGTTCAGCACGGCTTTGAGTCGCTCCTCGAACTCGCCGCGGTACTTCGCGCCCGCGATCAACGCGCCCATATCCAGCGCGAAGATGTGCTTGTCCTTCAGCCCTTCGGGAACGTCGCCGCGCACGATGCGCTGAGCAAGCCCCTCCGCGATCGCCGTCTTGCCCACGCCAGGCTCGCCGATGAGCACGGGATTGTTTTTGGTTTTGCGCGACAAAATGCGTATGACATTTCTTATTTCGTCGTCCCTGCCAATGACGGGATCAAGCTGTCCGCGACTTGCGCGTTCAACAAGATCGCTGCCGTATTTTGACAAAACGTCGTAGGTGTCCTCAGGACTGTCTGTTGTCACTTTTGAGGTTTTAACTTGCGAAAGCGCTTGTTCAAACCTCGATTTGGTCAAACCCACCTTTTCAAACGCCGCCTTCAGCGCCTTGCTTGGCGACGCCAATATCGCGCCGAAAATGTGCTCCACGCTGACAAAGTCGTCGCCGTTTTTGTCCGCCGCCTTCTGCGCCGCGGAAAAGATGAGCGCCAAAGGATTTGAGATGTACACGCTGCCCGCGCCGCTTCCGCTCACCGACGGAAATCCGCCCAAAATGCGATCGATCTCCCTCAAAAGTTGCGGGGAGTCGCAGCCGCATTTGGTCACCAGCTTGGGTATCAGTCCGTCGTCGTCATTGAGCAGGGCGTACGCCATATGCTCCGGCTCGATCTGTTGGTTGCCCCTCTCAAGCGCGAGGGTCTGCGCGTCGTTTATTGATTGGATAGCTTTTTTTGTGAATTTTTCAAGATCCATATTTGCCTCCTTGGGCGAGCGTTGGCAGTCAACTATGATGATTGTTAGCACTCTCGCCTCTAGACTGCTAAAAGTATATACCCGCCATATGCGCTTTGTCAAGAGTTTGCGCAAAATTATTATTGACTTTGGTCGCGGCGTTATGCCGACGAATCGCGTCGTTTGCAAAAAATGGGCGGAAGAGCGATTTGCGAAAAATATTGCGGAAGAGCGAGTGGCAATGCGGAGTTGCGTGAGGGCTGATATTGCGAAGAGCAATAAAAAAATCCAAACGACGAGCGTTTGGATATCGAAGCGGCGCGGACGGTGAGGTTTGCCCTCAGTCCTTGCGCTTTGGCTTGAACAGATCGTCAAAGGACAGTGACGAGATGTATTTGATAAAATCGTCGTAGGTGTATGCCTCGGGGTTGTCAAGCACTGACAGCGCGGTGCTCAGCATCCCTCCCGCCAAAAATTTGGAAATGATCCCCGCGGGCGCGGCAAAATCGTAAGTGGCTTTGTACTTGCCAAGCTGGTATTTGATGGATTGCGTGATGGATTCGCGTATGGTTTCAAGCACTTTGCCTCCGCGATTGTGCCTGAGCAGGTTGGCGATGTGATTGCGGTTGTCAAACACAAAATCCACGCCCATTGTGAGCAGCGCTTTGACGGCTTGCGCGGGGGAGTCGAATTTTTTGTCCTTGGTGAAACTTTTGTAAAGCGAATCCTTGAGTTCCTCCAGCGCGTAGTTGAGCAGGTGGTATTTGTCCTCAAAGTGCGCGTAAAATGTGGCGCGGTTAATCATCGCCGCGTTGCACAGGTCTATGACGCTGATTTTTTCGATCGAATCCTCCTGCATAAGGTCGAGCAGGGTGTTGCAAAGCAATTTGCGGGTGCGAATGACGCGCAGATCTTCCTTTTCCTTGAGCATAATTTCCTCCGATCTCATATTAACACAAAGCGAGAAGTTTGTCAAGATATCAAACAAAGTGGAGTATAACATTACAGAAGTATACAAAAACCGACACGGTGTATTAAAATTTTTTAATTTTGCTTGCTCCTGCGACGGCAAATACGACTTGCGGAGGAAAAATTGTATAAAATTTTATACGAAAAATTGCATAAAAATTGACATATTATACAATTTTGTGCCGAAAATGCCGCGAAGGTTTATATTTATGCAAAAATTTGGAAGGCGCAAACGGTTGACATATTTTCATAATAGATTTATCATATTATGTACTTTCAAAAAGTCTACAATCTTTGATCGGGCATTGCCCGAAAGGAGCAAATATGAAGAAAAAGATTTTCGCAATTCTGCTGACTACGTTGGCGCTGATCGCAGCGCTCTGCGTCATTGTGGCATGTGACGGAAGGACAGACCCGCTAGCTCCCAGCACGAGAAAGTATACGATCACTTTTGACAGTCTGGGCGGGCAGGCAGTGGAGTCGATAACCGCGGATGAGGGCAGCGACATCACCGACCTGCTCCCCTCAGACCCCTCGCACACGTCGTACGTTTTTGGCGGCTGGTCGCGCGAGAACAACGGCTTTGCAAGCAGAAAGGAAGACTTGCCCACCGTCATGCCCGGCGAGAACGTCACGTTTTACGCAAGATGGGTGCGCACACTCAAGATAGTGCCAAGTTTGCAAACTCTCGGAGCGGACGGAACACCCGCAACGGGAGAGGACGCGTACGTCCCCGACGAACAGTTTGCGAAGTCCTATGAGGTGAATCCCAACACTCCCAATGTTGACTTGTACAACTACGATTTGCCGGATGTGGTGGGCTTCAGAAACGTCGCGACAAGCGATGAAATGCAGGCAAGGGTCGACGTGAAGCAAAAGACCGTGTATCTCAAGTACAATTTAAGACAGTACACGGTGAGTTTTGACGCAAACGACAGCACTGCCATCGGCGAGATGCAGCCGAAAACGCTGTATTTTGGGCAGGAACTCGAATTGCCGGAAAGCGATTTTCTCACGCCGTACTCGCTGCGCTTTGCGGGATGGGCGACAGATTCCGCAGGAGTCAACTTTGCGCCCGCGGGTCAAAAAGCGCCTCTTGGCGGCAACGGCAGCTTGATCGACGGCAAGGTCACAAACGTGACTTTGTACGCCATCTACGACGAGGGATATTTTGATTACTCCTATGGCGACGACTACGTGTTTGTGCCCGCTCGCGAAGGGAACAAGGCGATCATACGCCGCGGTGGCGACAGCGAGTTTGAGGGCGCGTTTTTCCCGCATAACCCAACGGACTCCGATCCGTCAACGGGTACATTTTTGGTTGAATTGCCGTCGGGCGTGAGCGTCACGGGCAGAGTTTACAGCGACGGACATTTTGCGTATGTTCAGACCTCGCTTAATGTGGACGGGCTCGAACTTGTCGGCGGCGACGTGTTCCAAGAGAAAGTTTACGACCATATCCATTTCAAATTTGTGGACGGCTACGGCGCGGCGACGCTCACGCTTGATCAGCCGCTTACGATCTATTCAACAGACAGCTATTACGACGTTGTGCAAACGACGCTGCAACCCGGCGCATACTTCGGCGGATATTGGCAGGATATTTTCAGCGGCGACTTCTGCTTCTCAATAATGCGGACAGTCACGTATACGGATGGCGATGAAGAGTCGGTGCAATTTGACATTCACTTTATGCCGATCTCGGCTGAGATACAGGAGAATCCCTCGTCATCGGCGCAGCAATACAACATCATGCAGATGCGCGGGCGCGAGGCGGGCTTGTTTGCCGAGAACTTTGACGAGGAAGGATATCTTGTTGGCGATAGGATCGTGCTTGACGGCTACGGCAACGCGATAGTGGTCACCGAGGACGACAGCCAATTTGAGGGCGATTACAGCATTGTGGGCGACGGCGACGTGATCGTCAGCGCAACAAGCGACAGCAACGACTATATAGAGATGTTCATAAGACCTGACTACAGCATGGTGCTGGGCATGAGTATGTTGCGCTTGCCAGTCATGACGTACAAGAGCGGCGACAGTTCAAGTCTTGCATATTGCACCAATCCCGACGGCAGCAAATTTGAGGCGGACGGGTTTGGCAACGGCGTTTACACTGACGCGACAGGCAAGGCGGAAGAGGGCGAAGTGACGCTTGTCGGAGAGAGGTTTGAGGACGCGTCGCCCGCCATTGTGTATTCGCTTAAGACCGCGAGCGGCGAGTACTCGATCATAGTGGACAGCGGCACAGCTACGGGCGAGTTCATAAAGGTCAACGGTCATGCCGAACTGAACTATTTGTACAATGCGAGTTTCAGTAGCTATGTCGGCGCTATTGTGGAAACAGCCGAAAAGGCGTTTTATCTGACGGCGAACGAGTCCGCTTCGGGTAACATTATATTTGTCGAAGTATCGGAGGGCACCGTTACGACGCAGCAAGAAGGCAAATTGTTCAGCGGAAAAGAATACGTGATCTACTTTGCGGACGACCCCGATCGCACGAGCGAGAAGGGTATCCCGACCGTTGTGACTCATCAAATGACGCTTGCGGAGTTGACATTTGATGTGCTTGACCTGAAGGGTCAGCCCGCGGGACAACTCGCGCTGAGCGGCGACGGAAAAGCAAAATATACAAACGGCGAAGATACCGTTGTGTTTGAGAATCAAGAATATGGGTTTGCTTACGGCATGACGATCATGGGCGAGGAGGGCGCGTTCCTCATCGACACGTTCGGCACGGAGGATACAAACCCGACCGCATTGCTCATCCAAATGGCTATGTGGGGCATCGCGGACGGCGACGAAAACGGCGGGATACTGTTTGAGTATTACGGCGGATTTGCAATGTTCAGATATATCGGCACAAGCGACGAGCCGAGATTTTACGGACACGGCACTATCGCGCAAGCGACGGGAGAGTATCCCAAACCCATATACGGCAAGGCGGAAGGCAAGGATGATACGGTGTACAGGTTGAGTGTGAGCGGCTCCACATATTACGCGATCAAGCAGGAAGAGGAATTTTATCTGTTTGCAAATATGACCCTTGCAAGCGGAACGTTCTCCTACAAGGAAAATGAAACCGCCAAGGCGGAAACCTTGCAGGTGGACTGCTACGGCAACGCAAAATATTCTGTGCCCGGCGCGGAGGGCGCGGAAGATACCGTACATACGGGAACATTCAGCGTGCAAAACAACGTGTATGTGGCGACCTTTGAGGACGAGAGTACGCTCAAGTTTATGCCGTCGGCGGCGGACGCAACGTTTGCAAAGGTGGGCTACAGCGATTATCTGGTGCTCAATCCCGCAACGCTCAGAGCGGTGTATCTCATCCGCATTTGGGACGATGGCAGCAAGGCCGAACTGTACAACATCTCCTCAAGCAACTCCTCGTACACAATTGGCGAAAGAGTACGCGACGACGGCAAAGTCGAGCAAAAGGCAGACGGCAATACGTTTGAGTTCAAGTCCAGAATGAGCGCCGAAGCCGAGTATGCGACGATGTTTGAATTCTATTACTCCGATATGATCATGAGCGAGAGGACCGTCGTGGAAAGCAACCCGTCGCTGCCCTCAGGCACATTCACGGAGGATGGAGCAAAGTCCATACAGCTTGACAATCTCGGCCGCGCGACCTACAACGACGGCAACGGTGGAACGTACAGCGGATACTACTACAACAACGGCGGAATGTACAGATTCCGCGATCTTGATAACGATATAGACGTGAGTTTCTCCCTCGATCTTGATGGGCACAGACTGATCATCTACGATCCCCATCGCGAGGAAGTGACGAGCGGAGAATACCTGATTACGATAGACGGAACGGAATATACGATCTCCATCAACTTCAATACGCTTGAAGCCACGCTGTTGCAAGCAGGCGATCAGGTCGTCGCGGGGACGTTGCTTAAGGACGCATACGGAATATATTCGTTTGAGGCGATCGACGCGGACTACAAGCCGTACAGCGCAAAGTTCATCATCGACGAGAACGACGAACTCAAACTGTATGACGAGGATCTCGAACTGCATTTTGAGATATATTCCGGCAACATCTATCTGTACGAGGCAGGTCACAGCACGATTGACGGCGATCCGACTGTCATGCTGTCGGGAAGCCTCACGATCAAGGGCTTCTATGAGGTGGCGGAACTCGTCACGGGACAGCGGACGATGAGAGGCAGCGTGAGTTACAACCAACAGACCAAGACGTACGTGTTCATTGCGCAAAACGGCAGGACGGAATTGCTTGAAAGAGAGAAGGACGGCGAGCCGTATCTTGCGGCATATGGGCTTGAGAGAGGTATGGCATACGAATTCTATTACACCGCGACATCTGCGTCCCTCATGCTGTCGGAAACTCCGAGCGTGTACTTTGACGGCCTCGGACACGCCTACCGCGCAACAACTGCGGGGCAGGGATCGCTGATCGGCGATTATATGTTTGGATCCAATCCATATGACCCGGATGACGATTCTACGGACTTCATCAAAGTGGGAACGCTGAGTCAGGATGCAAGCAGCTTTGAAATCGTGCAAGTGTACAAGTCATACCCGCTTTCACGCGAGGATATCCTTGGCAACACGGAGTATCTTGTGGGCGTGGTGGCTTACAACGAGGCGGAGGACAAGATCGTGTACGCCAACGACGGAAGCATACTGCACTTCAACGGATTTGACGACGTGGAGTTTTATGACTCTCTGGGCGTGGAGCACGCCGGCAACTTCAACAACTTCGGCGTTGTGTATGCGGGCGAAAAGGACACCAGATACATCATTCAGGATGAGAACGACAACACCCTCATGTACGTCGTCGACTTTGCGACAGGCAGCGCAAGGCGCATAAGCTACAACATCTTCTCACCCTCATCCATGTCCATTTTGATCGAGGTCTACAACGAGGAGGACTTTGCAAAATACGGACAAGGCGCATTTGAGGAGGGAATGGACGGATATGCGCTCATCACAATCTTCACAGCGCATGGGTCATACGAGTTGGGCGGCTTCTTTGAGGCAGAAGGCGGACTGCTCACGATCCATGTTGAGGACGGGAGCGGCGATATCGAGATCGAGTTGTACTACGACGGATTTGCCGAGTGGACAAACTTCAGCGATTGGATGCAATGATCGACAGTCGATCAAAAAGGCGGCGCGACGCGAATGTTTGCGCCGCCTTTTTTGTGTCAAAACGCAAAAAGTCGGCTTAAGAAATGGCGAAAGTGTGAGGAGATATGCGACGTGAGGACGGGGCGAATATTAAAATTGTTAAACGCGTTTGAAAAATTTTAACAATTTGCGCAAAACGGTTGACAATTGTAATTATAAATTGTAAATAACAATATAGATATAGATGTTGATTGGAGATATATATTTGTACAGATACATATATTTCCTAATAAACGGGCGCGTGCGAGCGCGTCGGGCACGGCGGATAAAGGCAGAAATAAGTTTTTTGAAATTTGTGCCGCAAATGCGGCGTATAGGTGAATATGGCAAGGCAACAGAGAGTCGCCGTCCGCAACGGCGAAAGGGTAGTCCCCAAAACCAAAGGAGGACTCAAAAAGCTGGCTTCATGCATAGGCGAGTACAAAGCGCCGTCGATCTGGACGTCGGTGCTCGTGGCGCTTGAGGTGCTTTTTGAGGTGTTCATCCCCATCGTAATGGCGCAGATAGTCAACGTCGGCATGGCGGACAACTCAAGCAACAACTTTACGTTTTGGTTTAATATGGGCAAGATCAACGAGCCCATTTTCACCATGCACAACAGAGTCGGCTTTATTGTGGTGTGCGGCGCTATCATGGTGGCAATGGCGATGATCTCGCTGTTGTGCGGAGTGTTGAGCGGCAAATTTGCGGCGACCGCGGCGACGGGATTTGCAAGCAACCTGAGGCAAAAGCTGTTTTACAAGGTGGAAAACTACAGCTTTGCAAATCTGGATCGCTTCAACACCGCCAGCCTCGTCACAAGGCTCACGACCGACGTAACCAACATGCAAAACTCGTACATGATGATCATCCGAATCATGGTGCGCGCGCCGTTTATGCTGATCATGGCGCTTTGCATGGCGATCTCCATAAGCCCCGACTTGAGCGTTATATTTGCAATTACGCTGCCCGTGTTGATCATCGTTCTGCTTGTGGGCGTAAAGATAGCCTTCCCGCGATTTGAAAAGATGTTGCACAAGTATGACGATATGAACGAGGTCGAGCAGGAAAACCTCATAGGCATACGCGCGGTCAAGGCGTTTGTGAGAGAGGACAACGAGATCAAAAAGTTCAAAAAAGTCAGCGAAACGGTGCAAAAACTGCAGTTCAGCGCGGAAAAGATCATTGTGATCGCGTTCCCGTTTATGCAGCTTTTGGTGTACGCATGCATCATCTTCATCATACTTTTCGGAGGCAATGACATCATCAAAAACGGCAACGGCACGGTCGCCGCAGGGCTGAATATGGGCGATCTCACCGCGTTTTTGAGTTACGTCATGCAGATCCTCATGTCGCTGATGATGGTGGCAATGACGTTTATGACCATAGTTATGTCAAGAGCGTCCATGGCGCGTATCGTCGAAGTGCTTGACGAAAAGATCGACATCGAGGACAAGCCCGACGCGACAGACGTCAAGCCCGCGGACGGCAGCATAGACTTTGACAACGTGGACTTTTCGTACAGCCGCAGTAAGGACGTGCTCAATCTTGAAAACATCGAACTACATATCAAGAGCGGCGAAACGATAGGCATAATCGGCGGGACAGGCTCCGCAAAGACCACCCTCGTGCAACTCATTCCGCGCCTTTACGACGTGTTTGACGGCGCTGTGAGAGTGGGCGGCGTGGACGTGCGCGAATACAAGATCGAAAATCTGCGCGGCGCGATCGGAATGGTGCTGCAAAAAAATGTGCTGTTCAGCGGGACGATAAAGGAAAATCTGTTGTGGGGCAATCCCAACGCCACGCAGGAGGAGATAGAGCACGCGGCAATGGCGGCGCAGGCGCACGACTTCATAATGTCATTCCCCAACGGCTACGACACCGATCTTGGGCAGGGAGGCGTAAACGTTTCCGGCGGACAAAAGCAGAGGCTTTGCATTGCTCGCGCACTGCTCAAGCACCCCAAGATCATGATCTTGGACGACTCCACCAGCGCTGTTGACACCGCGACGGACGCAGCCATACGCAACGGACTCAAAAAGGAGTTTGGCGACACAACGGTGATCATAATCGCGCAACGCATCTCGTCGGTGGAACAGGCGGACAGGATCATCGTGATGAACGACGGCAGGATAAGCGCCATTGGCACGCACGACGAGTTGCTTGAAACAAGCGAGATCTATCGCGACGTTTACACATCGCAGCAAAAGGGCAGCGCAAATGACGAGATCGACAGTTCAGACGCTCAAAATGAGCCGATAAAAGCCCAAAACGAAGAAGAGAACGCTTTGAACGCGTTGCAAAATAAAGCGGAAGGAGGTGAGGACAATGACTGAGAATGACGACAGGAAAGACCTTCAACTCATGCCCGAAGAAAACGCCCAACCAACGCCTCCCGAAGTTTCCGAAGCGGAAGAAAAGGGCGGAAACGGCAAAAAGAGATTCCGCGCCCGCAGTCCGCTAGGCACCTTCAAACGCATACTCGGATATTTGAAAGGCTACAAGATCCAATTGCTGTTTGCGATCATTTGTATTGTGGCAAACGTGCTGTGCAACATTGGCGGGACGTTCATGATGTCAATCGTCATCAACAATTACATTCTGCCGCTTTCAAAATTCGATCCCATAAGATACCCGATCGAGTTGGCAAAACTTGGCGGACTCACGGGCATCGACGCGTTTGGCGCGATCATGGGCATTATGGCGGCGGTGTATCTTGTCGGCGCGGGGTTGCACTATGTGTACAACATCATCATTGTGCGCATAACTTCAAAGGTGTTGCAACGCGTGCGCGACGAGATGTTTGAAAAAATGCAGACATTGCCAATCAAATATTTTGACACGCACACGCATGGCGATCTGATGTCGCTGTTCACAAACGACACAGACACTTTGCGCGAACTGCTTTCAAACGGTTTGCCCAACCTCATCACGCAAACTTTGACGATCGTGGGCATGTTTGTCATGATGATGGTGCTCAACTGGGTGCTGACGTTGGTGTCCATCCTGATGCTTGTCATAGAATTGTTTATCGTCAAATACGTCGGAGGCAAGAGCGGCAAGCACTTTGTGCGGCAACAGAGGAAGATCGGCGAGATCAACGGATATATCGAGGAGCATATCGACGGACTGAAGGTGGTCAAGGTGTTCTGCCATGAGGAGGCGGAAAAGCAACAGTTTGACAAACACAACGGCGAGTTGCGCCACGCATCGCGCAAGGCGCACACCTACGCGAACATCCTTATGCCGATCATGGGCAACCTGTCTTACGTTTCGTATGCGGCGACGGCGATCCTGGGCACGATAATGGCGATCAGATCCTTCCAGGGCATGAATTGGGGCAATCTGGTCAGCTTTATGCAATACTCAAGGCAATTTTCCAACCCGATAGCGCAGATAGCGCAGATGATGAACGGCATACTTATGGCGCTTGCGGGCGCGGAACGCATTTTCGACTTGCTTGACGAACAGCCCGAAACGGACGACGGCTACGTCACGCTTGTCAACGCTCGCGAGGACGAAAACGGCAACCTCATCGAAACGGAGGAGTACACGGGCGTGTGGGCATGGAAGCACTTCCACAAGGCGGAAGGCACCACGACCTACGTCAAGTGGACGGGCGAAGTGGAATTTGAGGACGTGTCGTTTGGCTATGAGCCCGAAAAGACGGTGCTGAAGCACATCACCATGACGGCATATCCGGGACAGAAAGTGGCGCTTGTCGGCTCCACGGGCGCGGGCAAGACCACGATCACCAACCTGATCAACCGCTTTTACGATATAACGGACGGCAAGATCAGGTATGACAACATCAATATCACCAAGATCAAAAAAGCGGATCTGAGGCGATCGATGGCGATGGTGTTGCAAGATACGCACTTGTTTACGGGCACGGTGGCGGACAATATCCGATTTGGCAAACTTGACGCAACGGACGAGGAGGTCAAAAATGCGGCGGTGCTTGCCAACGCGGATTACTTCATTCGCCATCTCCCCGAAGGCTACGACACAATGCTCACGGGCGACGGCGAAAACCTGTCGCAAGGGCAAAGACAGCTGCTTGCGATCGCCCGCGCCGCCGTTGCAAATCCGCCCGTGCTCATTCTTGACGAGGCTACGTCGTCCATTGACACCCGCACTGAAAAACTCATCGAGAAGGGTATGGACAGGCTGATGGAAGGGCGCACGGTGTTTGTCATTGCTCACAGGCTGTCCACGGTGCGAAACTCCGATATGATTCTCGTGCTTGAACACGGCGAGATAATCGAGAGAGGCAACCACAAACAGTTGATCGACGCAAAAGGCAAGTACTACCAGCTGTATACGGGCGCGTTTGAGTTGGATTGATAAAATCGGGCGGGAGGCTCAAATATACCCCCGCAAATGAAAATCTGAAAAAAAAATCGCCTCTTCGCTGTACGCGGAGGGGCGATTTTGTGTGTTGATAATTGCTAGGCGGCTATGCGCTTTTTCAATCCGCAAGGAAAGTGATCTTGCCGTAGACGCAGATGCTCAAAAAGTCGATAAACCACATGAATGGGAACAGCGCAAGACACAGGACTCCGAAAAGAAGGGTCGAAGCGTTGCGCGTTTCAAAAAAGCGGGTGATGCGATACACCGACGCAAGCAACCAGCCGAAGCACAACTCTATTAAGATCTTGCCCCAAAGAGGAAGTTTGTCAAAACGCGCCGTTAGGGTCAACTTTTCGGCAAGAGGAGGCTCGACGGGAAGCGCGACGGTGAACGTGCTGCCTTTGCCTTTTTTGCTTGCGACGCTTATCGTGCCGCCGTGTTCGCGCACGATCTCCTTGGTGATGTAAAGCCCAAGCCCGTTGTTTTGAGAGTTGGATCGCGTTTTGTCCTCGGTGTAAAATTGGTCGAAAATGTAGGGCAGGCTCGCCTTTGAGATGCCTTGACCCATGTCCTTGACTTTGATGTAAAGTTTTTTGGCGAAAAGCGTGTATGAAATTTTGACGGATGTCCCGGACGGGGAATATTTCACGGCGTTGGATATGAGGTTTTGCACCACTCTGCCAAATTGATATGCGTCCAGCCTTATGGGCACGCTCGGCACTTTTTTGTGCTTGATCGTGATGCCTTTTGCCTCCGCAAGAGGGCGCATGCGATCCACAGCCTCGGTGAAGTACTCGCGGGCGTTGACGATATGCTTGACCTTTTTGCTTTTTTCAAGTTCCTCGTGCGATTCCTCGACGAGGGACAGCACCATCTCGTTCATTTGATCTGTCTTTTGAAGAATGAGTTCGGCGTAGTTTTTGTCGTCCATGCCGTCGCTCAGACTCTCCGCATAGCCCGCAATGACCGCGAGAGGCGTTTTCATGTCGTGCGCGACGGACGCGATCGCCGTGTTGGTGCGGTTTGCAACGTCAACTTGTGCGTCCTGCAGTTTCAAAAGCGTAAGCCGCAGAGTGTCAAGCCTCTTCATTATGGCGTGGTATACTCCCACGCCTTCAATCTTGACAGGCTCAAGCAGGTTGCCCTCCTGCAAACGCATGAGTTCGGATTCGATTTTTGCCAATTTCGATTTAAACATAACAATATTGCGGGGAGGTCAGTCCTGCCACTTGTAGCCGAGGCCCCATACCGTGGCGACGTTGTGCACGTCGACCTTGGCAAGTTTGTCCCTCAGCCGCGCGATGGTGACGGCGACGGTGTTTTCGTCGATATATTCGTCGATGCCCCACACCTCGTCAATGAGTTTCTGCTTTGGAATGATCTGATTTGCGTTGAGGGTGAGGTAGTCCAAAATTTTGAACTCCTTTGCCGTGAGAGAAATGTCCTCGCCGTCCACCTTCGCCTCAAAACGGGAGGAGGATATGGTCAGCCTGCCGTATCTGCGGTCGTTGCCGCGCTGTTGGGAGTTGAAATCGTAGTAGCGCCTGAGTTGGGCGTGCACCCGCATCACCATCTCCTTGAAGGAGAAGGGCTTGGTCATGTAGTCGTCCGCGCCAAGCGCAAACATGCGCTCCTTGTCCTCCTCGGCGACTTTTGCGGAAACCACTATGATGGGGATGTTGTTGCCATCGCGCAGGCGGCGGCACACTTCGTAGCCGTCCACAATGGGCATCATGATGTCAAGCAACACCAAGTCGGGCTCCACTTGCGCCGCGATGCTCAGCGCTTGCTCGCCGTCGAACGCCTGATACACCGTCATATCGCCGGCTTTGAACAGGTAGTTGCGCATCATGTCGGAGATTTCGATATTGTCCTCTGCGATCAAAATTTTTCTCATTTTCGCCCTCGATATACCTGATGATCTTATTTTACATCATTATTTTGATTTGCACAATTGATTTTTTGCGTCGCCTCGGCAAAATATCTCTCATACGCCTTTTTGCAGTAGCGGGAGTGCTTGTTAGGCTGGTTTTCGCCGCTATATTCAAAGTCGTATTTGCCGTTGACTCGCCAGCCGTTGAGCATCGCGATGTTGAAAGCGTCGCTTGGGCAGTTGAACGAGCAGCGGGCGCACATCACGCAATCGCCGCCAAAGTGAAATTTGCCGTCCTTGCCGCGCGTTATGTTGCCCATAGGGCACGCCTTGACGCAACGGTTGCAGCCCACGCACTTTTTGGCGTTCACTTTGAACATCCTGCCGTTGACGCGCATTGCGGGCTGCTCTATCCTCAGCACCCAGGCGATGAAATGCCCAAAAGGCACGCCCTTGAGCATATGAGGGGTCATAGCCAGCACCTCGCGCGCCTCGATGGGCGCAAGCGCCTTTGCCGTATCCCACATTTTTGCGGCGAACTCGTCGGTGTGGCGGAAGATCATGTTGTAGGGCATGACGTAGTGATACTCCGCAAATTGCGCGTAGCCTTTGCGCTTGAGTATGGAGCGAAGTTTGTAAGAGGAGATGTTGTTTGTTTTGAGCGGCTCGCCCGAACTTTTCAGCACAAAGTATTGTTTATGCTCGCCCTTTGGCAACTTTGGCAGCGCTTTTGCAAGGCTGAGCATGATGTGCGGCGCGTTGAAGCCGTGGATGGGGTAGGCAAATCCCACAAGATCGTAGGCTTGCGGCGATGGGATCCCGTCAAGATCTCCGCGCACTTCGTACAGCGTGGTGGCAACGCCGTTCAATTCGAACGTGGCTTTATAAAGGTCGCAAATCTTTTTTGTGTTGCCGGTGCCTGAAAATACGTAAATTACAGCGTTTTTCATAATTGTCGGACCTCAGAATTTTGTGAAGCGAGCGTGATGCTCTCTGTCAAACCAATAGGTGCGGTTTTCGCCCTTGGCGTGTGTGTCGTACCACACTTGCGCATAGAATGGCATAAATTTGGAAAGTCTGTCGTAGTCCCACGGCTGAGGTTGACAGCACTGCGGGCACCAATGTCCCGCCTTGAGCACCGTGTACGGCGAGGCGAAAAAGCGATGTCCGTCGTGGCATTCCCATTCGAGTTTGGTGTAAAGGTCGCCCTTGACCATGCTTTCGGACACGCATCTGCCGCCTCTGAACGCCGCCGCGTCGCGCATGTCATCGATGTCCAACTCGCTGTCGGGCTTTGTTTCGTCGTAGCCGTGGCTGAGGCGGTAGCCGTTTTGAACGACGTGGTCGGGATTGCGCATATCGTCGTAGTCAATGCTGCCGTCCGCAAGCTGTCCTTTGGCGAGCACGGGGAATTTGCTCCAATCCTCAGGCATGTTGACGACGTTTTCCGGGCTGCCGAAAAATGCGCGTACTTTGCCTGCGTCGTCGCTGTTGATCCATTTGCGAGGAGCGTTTTCGTCCTTGAGCAGACGCTCGATCGCAAGTTTTCGGATCAGTCCGGCAGGGAAGAGTTTTGCGATGCGATAATAGCTGTGTTTTTTGAGGATCTCGTTCCAATAATCGCGGATATCCTCCCTTTGGAAGTCCAGATAGTCGTTCAAAACGCCGCTGTCTTCAAACCACATGCAGTGGAAGTTGCGCAGGGAATTCCATTGCGGCTTCATAAATTTTTCGGTGGATCCGCCGATGATCTTGAATCCTTGATCGAAAGTGTCGTAGCCCGTCACTCTGTTGCGAGCCCCGCCGCCTATGTTGTAACACTTTTTCCAAAACTGCTCGTCCAGCTGTCCGCTTGCGTCCTTTTCCACAAGATTTTTCATCAGCCTGCCGCTGTCGCGCGCGGTCACCCACTCTATGGGCGCGTTGAAACAGGTGTGAAACATCAACCCGTCCTTCATGTTGTTGGTGAGCATGCGGTTGTGCAGCATGCCCGTCTGCCTGAGCACTACCCAGCAGGCAAGATCGCTGTCAAGCACATATCTTTCGCCCTTGATCTTGCTGGCGGAATACTCGTCGTACACGCTTGAGATGAGCGGATCGCCTATGCGCCCCCACGGGTGCTTGTAGTTGCGGTTGCCGTAGATCGCGACGGTGGAGATGTGCACAAATTTTGGTTGATCCGTCTGAATCTCCTGCACGGCGTTGACAAGATTTATCGTGCCGAGGCGATTGCAATCGTCGGTTTCCTTGGGATGATGGTCGGCAAGAGGCGGAATGACTGCGGCAAGATGCAACACGTAGTCCGCGTCCTTGACAAGCTGGCGACACTTTCCCATGTCGGCGACGTTGCCGAATATGACCTCGACTCGGTCCCCGTATTTTTTGCGTATTGAACGCGCGTATTTCCTTTCGCGGCGCTCGTTGAGGAGCAGGGCTTTGACCTTTTTTACGCGGTCAAGTTCGAGCAATTGGGCAAGCGTTTCCATGCCCATATTGCCGCTTGCGCCCGTCATTGCAACAACAACATTGTCTTTCATAAACAACCTCGTCGGAATTTTTACAATATCATCATCTCACAACTTTCTTGCAACGGCATGACAAAATTGTTACAAATTTCTTACAATTTCGCGCCTTGTCGCAAAATCGACGGACAATAACATGCTACAAAATGAGTAAAATGTAAAATAAATGCGTAAAAACAGACGGCAACAGTAAAAGAAAAACATGCGCGTCGCCTTGTGGTGCAAGGGAGCGACGGCGGGATCTACGCTGTCAAAAGCCGTCAATCTGCGCAAAAAAAGTGATCGTAGATCGCCCGTATGGCTTTTTCGTAGTCAAAGGTGTCCACGCCCACGATAACGTTGAGTTCGGACGAGCCTTGGTCTATCATGCGGACGTTTATGTGCCGCCCCGCAAGCGCTTTGAATATCCCGGCGGCGGTGCCCTGCCGCGAAGTCATGTTGTGACCTACGGTGGCGATGAGAGACAGCCCCGATTGCACGTCTATCGCGTCGGCGTTGGTGGCTCGCCACAGCGAGGAGAGCAGGGCGGGCAACTTGCCTTCGAGGTATTCGTCGCGCACGACTACGGACAGCGTGTCTATCCCCGACGGCATGTGCTCAAAGCAGATCCCCTCGTCTTCAAAGACCGAAAGCACCTTTCTACCAAAGCCTATTTCGCTGTTCATCATTTCCTTTTCGATGTTGATGATGGAAAAGCCCTTTTTGCCCGCTATGCCAGTTATGACGTTGGCGTCGCCCATATGGCGGACGTTGGACACTATCACGGTGCCGGGTGCGGAGGGGTCAAAGGTGTTTTTGATGTGTATAGGGATGCCCGCGCGGCGCACGGGGAAGATCGCCTCAGGGTGCAACACTTCCGCGCCCATATACGACAACTCCCGCATTTCGTTGTAGCTCAGCCAATCTATTGGGCGAGGCGATTTGACGACGCGGGGATCCGCCGACAAAAAACCGTTTACATCCGTCCAATTTTCGTATACATCCGCGCCGACAGCGCTCGCCACGATAGCCCCCGATATGTCGCTTCCGCCGCGGGAGAAAGTTTTGATCCTGCCGTCTGGGAGCGAGCCGTAAAAGCCGGGCAACACAGCGCGGGGAATGTCCTTCAGGCGCGATTTGATAAGAGCGAGGGATTCGTCAAGAAGCAGCGCGCCGTCGGAGTCGAATTTTATGAGTTCCGCGGAGTCCACAAACGGGACTTGCAAAGCGGAGGAAAGCACGTAGGCGGAAAGATATTCCCCGCGCGAGGCGGTAAAATCGCGTGAGCGCTCGCTCAAAATTCCGCGGCGCACGTCGTCGAGCACGGAAGCGATGTCCGCTTTTGGGGCAAGGTCGCCGCATATCTGCTCAAACCTCTCCTCTATTGGGGCGAACGCCGAGTCAAAATCGTTGTCGTCGATCGCGTCGTGGCACGCGTACAGAGCGTCTGTGATCTTGACGTCGGACTTGTCGCGCTTGCCGGGCGCGGAAACAACGATATATTTGCGCCCCTCGTCGCGCCGTATGATGTTTATGACTCTCTTTATGCTTGCCGCGTCCGCCATGGACGTGCCGCCGAATTTGCATACCCGCATAATATTGCTCCCACATTGCAGATCACTATATTTTATTAACGCGCCCGCGCCGAGGTGAATTGCGGATATCCGCGTTTTAAGCGTGCCCGCGGCGCACGCATTTGGGGCAGAGTACAAAAACGCGGCGTGTGAGGAGGGTTGAAGGGCGCAAACAAAAATCGCCGAGGCGGACGCGTTGTCCCCTCGGCAATATATGCGGTTTTGCCCGTATCGAACGGGCGATATCAATAGAATCTGCCGCTCCTGCGTTTTTTCTTTTTGTGGTTGTTCGCCTCGCGCATGGCGATCGCCGTCGGCGAAATGCCGTAGGCTTCCTCGATCTCATCCTTGAGTTTGTCCATGGTCATATAGCGCTTGATCTCGCCGTGCTTGACGACGGAGATTATGCCCGTTTCCTCGCTGACGACGATGGACAGCACGTCCGTTTCCTCTGTGACGCCGATCGCGGCGCGGTGGCGAGTGCCCATCTCCTTGTTGACGTTGCGTTGGGTGAGGGTGAGAAAACAGCCCGCCGCTACGATCTTGTTGCCTCTGACAATGACTGCGCCGTCGTGCAGGGGCGCTTTTGTGTTGAAAATGCTTTCAAGCAGCGGCGCAGACAGCGTGGCTCCCAGGCGCGTGCCTGTGTCGAGGATGTTCTCATGAATGTCGCCGACGGAGTCAATGATGATGATCGCGCCGACGTCCTGCTTGGACATATCCTGGCAGGCGGTGAGGATCTCAGTCGTTGCCTCTCTCAACTCGTCGTCGCTGGTGTGAACGTCAAATTGGCGCTGGCTTGACACCTTTTGGAATATGTTTTTAAAGTCGTTTTGATACACGACGCAAGCGCACACGACGTCAAATATGACGACGTAATGCATGATGTATTTTGCAACTTCAAGTATGTGCTGATCGGGATAATACGCCGCGAGCGTTTGCACGGCGATCTCAAGCACGCAACCAAGCAACAGCAGACACAGCACTTTCACGTTGCGCTTGTAGATGAAAAACAGCAACATGACCACAAGCACCACGACCAATATCACCGCGTCTATCGCGGCGAACGGGCCGATGTGTTTTGCAAATTCGACAAAGTTATAGTCCATATTTCTCTCTCCTCAGAGGTAAAAATTGATCAGTTTTCAAACTCCTCAAAGACTTTGTCGTCGTCGGAGTCGGTTTGCTCGGCGGGAGCGTCGTCGCCGAATACTTCGTTTGCGTCGGTGCGAGTCGTGTAGGGCGCGTTGTTGCGATAGGCGTAATAGTCGCCGCGAGTTTGAGGATCGATGAACGCCCGCGCCTTCTTTTTCATGATCTCGCCAAGCGCGATGATGGCGACAAGATACGCAAAGTACACCACCATGCCCGTCACACAGCCCGCGGTGATGGCGACGATGTTTGACGAGAGGTCTATCCCAAACAACTCGAAAAGCAATTCGGGCGAGTCAAGAAGTATCAGCGCCGCGCCGTTGCCTATGATCGCGTGAATGCCGCCGCCTATCATAAACACTGTAGCCCACGCTTTAAACGCGTTGTATTCCTCTGCGGGATTGAAACGATAAACGCGCTTGAACACCGCAAAAAACATCGTCAGCATCGCAGCGCCGTTGCACAGGGTGGACAAAAACCCCGTCGTGCAGTAGTTGACGTTTGCGTTGATGATGCCAAACACGTTGACAAACCCCATCACAAGGCGCGAAGCCGAGATGAACAGCATCACCCAATGTGTGAAATCCCTGCGGGATATGCAGCGCACAAACCGCGAAGATCCTATCTGATAGACCAAATATGCAAACAACACCACAAGCAGGGCGGGGACTATGAGGTCGGCAAAAAGCATTTGCACCACGCCGATCGCAACGCCTATCCTGCCAAGTTCGCTGCCCGTGGCGGCCATATCCGCGCAAGTGAAATATATGTCGTAAAAATTGCATACGAACGTTGCAAAAAACAGCCCCAGCCAGATGGGCAGACGGTATTTGGGATCGAGTTTGTCAGGCACCATATTTACCTCCGGATCTTACGGTCACATCGCGAGCATTTTCAACATCGCCTCGTGCAGCACGCTCACGTCGCTTCTCGCGCCCGTGAGAGTGTCGTATTGAAGCGAGTGGAGATAGTCCACAATGGCTTTCAACCGCACTTGAGAGTAGTTTTCCGCATTTTTGCGAAGATAGTACAACGCGCCCGTGCTTTTCAGCCCAAGCAGTCGGGCAAGTTCCGCGTCGTCGCGGCGAGCGTCCTTGTTGAGAGAAACGTGCAACAGCCGTCTGAAACGCGTGTATATTGCCGAAAACAGCGTGCGTTCGGACACGCCGTTTTTGAGGATCGCGTCAAGCATCGAGATCGCCTTGGGAGCATCGTGAGTGGAAACCGCCTCAGCAAGCAGATACACTTGATATTCCATGTCTGCGGCGACCATTTCCTTTACATCCGCCTTGCTCACGCCGGCGGGCGAGTATGCTTTGAGTTTTTGCACCTCGCTGACTATGCGCGCAAGCGAGGATTGCGTGCGGGTGATAAGTTCGTCGATAGCGTCGTTTGT
This sequence comes from uncultured Clostridia bacterium, assembly GCA_947624885.1. Taxonomy (GTDB): domain Bacteria; phylum Bacillota; class Clostridia; order Christensenellales; family CAG-917; genus CAG-475. The sequence continues at coordinate 17,337 of CANQMD010000005.1, read as the reverse complement.
GACTTCCACGCGGGGAGGGGACGCAAACAACTCGCGAACGTATGCGACGGTTTCCTCCTGTGACAGCGCCGCGCAGTCCACCGTCGTCGCCCCCTTCTGTTTTGAAAGCGCTTTGCATGTCGCGCCGTCTACAAGCGCAACAAGTATGCTCTCCTCAGCGGGGGAAGAGAGGTACTCCTTGATCTTTTCGATCTCCTCCGCCGAAATCGCTTCCGGCTCGTACACGCAGACCCTGTGCATATCAAACACGGGGAAGGTGAACAGAGTTTCGGCAGCGTCGGCAAAGATGGAGCAACGCGAAAAATTCATCTCCGCAAACTCAGGGTCAAGCACTTGGCGGAACAGTTTGACCGCCTCTTGCGCAAGAAACTCGTCGCTGCCCGAAAACAAATAAGCGGACGAGAATCCTCCTCCGTTTGCCGCCTCGTTCAGATGTGATTTCAGCATTGAAAATTTCAAACGCGCCTCCGCTTGAGATTGCTTATAATATAATATCATCATTTGGAAATTATGTAAAGAAAATTCGATTTTTTCTGCTTTTGAAAATCCGAGCATTTACAATTTGCCTAGGAAGTGATATAATGTTTTGCAAGGACAGCGGCGGCTGTCAAAAAAATCAAAAATCGCCAATTGAGCACTTTAAACGTCAAATATGTGCGGATAAAGCGCTTGTTCAGGGGGATATATGTGCGCAAAGATTGCAGTGATCGGCATGGGACAGGGCGGAATGACCGCCGCAGTCAAACTTTTGGAGAGCGGCAACCAAGTCACCGTTTTTGAAAAGGAGCAAAGGGGGGAAGTCAGCTATCGTTGGAAGGACGACATCAGGTCGGACGTCTTTTCGTTGTGCGAGTTGCCCTCGCCGCCCGAGGATTGCTACGAACAAAAGCGCAAGTGGCTGTTTGTTGCGCCAAACTTTCAAAATTCGTTGCCGGTCCCTCCCGCAAAGCCCATGGAGGAGATCTCCATAGACAGGAGGGCGCTCAGCGAATACTTCGCGCAGCTTGCCATTGCCGCTGGAGGGATCGTCAAATTTGGCGTTCCTGTGCGGAGTTTGATCGTGGAGGACGAACGCGTCGACGGAGTCGTCACGTCCGATGGGGAGGAAAAATTTGACCTTGTGATCGACGCAAGCGGAATGCGCTCGCCGTTCAGAGCGCAACTCCCCAAAAAGTTCTGCGTGGATGCGCAGCCGGAATCCGATGGCGTGCTGTATGGTTACAGAGCGTTTTTCCACAGGAGAGCCGACGCGCAGACGTTGGAGCCGGGGGTAGATTGTACGATGGTGCTCAAACATATGGGCAAGCAGGGCATAAGTTGGTGCAATCTCGTGGGCGATGATATGGTGGACGTGCTGATAGGCAGACTTGGAGGACTGAGCGACGAGGATATAAATGAGGCGATAGCGGACCTTCAACAAAAAATGCCCATTCTGTCAAAGGAGTTGTATTTCGGGCAGCGAGTGCAGATATGTTTGCGCGGGCCCATACCCGTTGGAGTTGCGGACGGTTACGTCGCCGTTGGCGACAGTGCGTTTCAAACCATGCCGCTCATGGGCAGCGGGATAGAATCTTCTATGAAGGCGGGCAAGGCGCTTGCGGATTTCATCGCGGGCGGAGGCGAATTTTCGGCGGCGGCGCTTTGGCGGTTTTGGACGGATTGGATGAAGAAGCAGGGCGCGGATTTCGCGTTTATCGACGTGCTCAAGCGTTGGGCGTTGGCGATAGACCAGGGACAGATAGATTGGGTGTTTTCCAGCGGGTTGATAAGCAAGAGCGATTTGGCGCTTGTCACCACCGATTCCTCGGCCGCAAAGCCGAAGATCCCCGCGGGGGCGATCTTCAAAAAGATAGGACTGTTGCTGACAAGACCTTCACTCACTTTCCCTGCGATACGCCATGTCGTTAGGGCGCTGAAGGCAAAGCGCTGCGCTGCTCACGCGCCCAAAAAGTACGACCAAAAAAAGATAGCGAAGTGGGCGAGGAAGTATTCCAAGCGCTTGGGCGCTGTTTGAGCGACCCGATTGAAACTACGGATCTCGCAAACAAAACGTCGATCAGCATATGCAAACAATATATTCTGTCAAAGCGCGGCACTGCAGGTTAAACAGAGTCCGCGCGGGAGAAAGCGTTGGCAAAAGATGATGTGAACGTCAAATACAAAATTGCAAGGATGGGCTTGCATTTTTTTGAGGAGCCGTGTATATCCGGGCGGACGGGCAGCGGAACTATTTTCTTTTCCGGATGCAATCTGAGGTGCGCGTTTTGCCAAAACTATGAGATCTCGCATGGCGGCAAGGGCGTTGAAGTGAGCGAGGACGAACTTGTTTTCGGCATGCAAAAACTTGAAAAAGAGGGCGCTTGCAACATCAATCTTGTCACCCCGTCAAATTGGACAAATCAGCTTGTTCACACACTTAAACTTGCAAAATCGACGCTTAAAGTGCCGATTGTGTGGAACAGCAGCGGTTACGAAACGGTCGCGAACATCAAAAAACTTGAGGGGCTGGTCGACATATTTTTGCCGGATTTCAAATATAGCGACGACGGTTTGGCGTGGGAATATTCGCATGCCAAAAACTACAGGGCGGTCGCCAAAGCGGCGATCGCGCAAATGAGAGCGCAACAGCCAAACGACGTGTTTGGGGACGACGGCTTGATGAAAAGAGGCGTGATCGTGCGTCACCTCGTTTTGCCGGGCGCGACGGAAAACACGCGCGGAGTCATGCGCGACATCGCCGACATCGACGCGGATATGTATGTGAGCGTGATGGGACAATACTTTCCCACTCCGTCGGTGGAAGGGCGCGGGGATCTTGGGCGCAGACTCACCGCTCACGAGTATGACCTGGCGACGGACGCTTTTTTTGACGCGGGGCTGAAAAACGGCTTTTCGCAGGATCTGGACAGCGCGATAGAGGATTACGTGCCGTCCTTTGACCTTGACGAATTGAGGAGATTTTTGGAGCGGTAGCGCACTTTTTGTGTTTTTTGGTTGTGAAAGCCAAAACATTGTGGATTTTTGTTGTCATTTTTCGGAATTTGTGTTAATATTTTTCCCGATAAAATTTGCGGAGGCAGAGATGAGGAGCATGCTCTTTAAGCGTTTTGCAAGCGTTTGTGCGATCATTGTCGCAGTGCCGTCTGAAATTCTCTCTTCCACGCTTGCGTGAAAATTTGATGTCCTTTCGGGGACATCTTTTTTTGTGGAAAATCTATATTTAGGAGATATTGTTATGGCAAACAATCAAAACAATCTCATCTATGACGTGCAAGATGTGCCGAAGCCGTTTGGAAAGTTGCTGGTCTTTGCTTTCCAACAGGTCCTCGCCATCATGGCGGCAACGATCGCCGTCCCGACGATCATCGGTTTGCCGACGCAGATCCCCGCCGCGATCCTCGGCGCGGGCGTTGGCACGATAGTCTACCTGCTCTTCACAAAGTTCAAGAGCCCCGTGTTTTTGGGCAGTTCCTTTGCGTTTTTGAGCTCGCTTTCCGCGGCGATGGCGTTCGGATATCTGGGAATTTTGGTCGGATCCATATTTGCGGGTCTTGTTTATGTGGTGCTTGCGCTCATCATTCACTTTGCCGGCACAAAATGGGTCAGCAAGCTGATGCCTCCCGTCATCATCGGGCCCACGGTCGCGCTCATCGGACTCAGCCTTGCGGGCAGCGCTATGGGCGATATGGTCAAGGCAAGCGGTGACGCGATCAACGGCAGCTACAATCTTATCGGTTTGCTGTGCGGCCTTGTGACGTTCATCACGATCATCCTTTGCTCCTGCCAAAAGAAGTTCAAGATGCCCAAACTCATCCCGTTCATCATCGGTATCGGTGCAGGCTATGTTGTGGCTTCGCTCTTCTCTGCAATCGGCTACGGCGCGCATGTGGAATATCTCAAGATAGTCAATTGGCAACCGCTGGTCGACAATTTCGTTCACACAACAGATACGGGCGCGAAGGCGTTCAACGGCGTGACCGCTTTCCTCAATTATCCCGACTTTGCATTGATAGAGGCTATCAAGGAAATCGTCAAAGGCGAGGCGTCCATCGGCGCTATCGTGGATGGCGTTATGCAGCAGGGCACATTGCTCAACGGCGCGGGCGTTGCGGAAGTCGCGCTTGCGTTTATCCCCGTTGCGCTGGTTGTGTTTGCTGAGCACATCGCGGATCACAAAAACCTCGGCTCCATCATCGGCAGAGATCTTGTTGAGGGAGAGCCCGGTCTGAAGAGAACGCTCCTCGGCGACGGCGTTGGATCTATCGCCGGTACGGTTTTGGGTATGTGCCCCAACACCACATATGGCGAGTCCGTCGGCTGCGTTGCGATCACAAGAAACGCTTCTGTCTGGACGATATTCACTGCCGCGTGCATGTGCATTGTGCTGAGTTTCATCAGCCCGCTTATGGCACTGTTGCGCACGATCCCCAGCTGCGTTATGGGCGGCGTGTGCCTCACATTGTACGGCTTCATCGCGGTCAGCGGTCTTAAGATGTTCAAAAATATCGACCTTGGCGAAAACAAGAACTTGTTTGTCGTCAGCGCGATCCTCATTGCGGGCATCGGCGGATTGTCCATTCAGATCCCGTATGCGCTTGAGGGCAACGGACATGTCGCAAAAACCATTCAGATCACTTCCATTGCGACCGCGCTTATCCTTGGCATCGTGACATACGCCATCATCACGGCTATCGAAAAGAAGGGCGGCGAAACCGAAAAGCCCGAAAGTCTTATGGCTGCGCCCGTCGAAGCTGACGCGACCTACGACGTAGGCGGTTCACAAGCAGAGGCCACACCCGCGGAAGAGGCTCAACCCGAGGCTACCGAAGCGCCTGAGGCTCCTCAAACCCAAACGACCGAGGAACTCCCCGAAAAGGAAGCCGCTGAGGACAAGGACTGAAAACCATTTTGCAGGCATACGGCACAACGTCCGTATGCCCGTTTTTTGCGACGCGCAAGCCGCGTGCATGCGTTGCCGCCGCATTCTTTGGAGGTTAATTATGCAAAACTATCAAAACGTCACTATCTTCGATCATCCGCTCATTCAGCACAAAGTCGCGATCCTGCGCGATAAAAATACCGGCATGAAGCAGTTCAGAGAACTCGTGGAGGAGATTACCACGCTCATGGTTTTTGAGGCGTTCAAGGACGTCCCGACCAAAAAAGTGCTTGTGGAAACTCCGCTTGAAACGACGGAGCAGACTATGGTCGCCGACAACGCGGTCACCATCGTTCCCATCCTCCGCGCGGGGCTGGGCATGGTCAACGGCGTGCATACGCTTTTCCCGACGGCAAGAGTGGGGCACATCGGACTGTATCGCGACGAGGAAACGCTTGAGCCGCACGAGTACTACTGCAAACTGCCCGACGGCATCGAAAACAGCGTGGTCATTCTGCTCGATCCCATGCTTGCCACCGGCGGAAGCGCTGTGGGAGCCATCGATCTGCTCAAAAAACGCGGCTGCAAAAATATCCGCCTTATGAACATCATCGGCGTGCCCCAAGGCGTTGAAACCGTCGCCAAAGCACATCCCGACGTGAAGATCTACGTGTCCACGCTCGATCGCCAACTCAACGATGTGGGATACATTCTTCCCGGCCTCGGCGATGCGGGCGATCGCCTCTTCGGCACCAAGTAAAAACGGCGGTATTTGGCGAATAACTGCGTCAGCGCCTTCTCGCTTCACGTTCACGTACACAAAGTACGCTCGTGTTCAGCGAGAAGGCGCGTTCTTGTTCTTCATCCAAATATCGCCGTTTTACAAACGTGCTATTTGCCCAAATACTGTGTCAAAGCCCCTTGATTTCGCCGTCATGTACGCAAAGTACATTTGGCGGCTTATCAAAGGGCTTTTCCTTGTCTTTGCACAAATATCGCGGTTTTAATCTTGGGAAACGAGTTGCATGCGCAATAGAGCCAACGACGCGGCAAGATCCTCGTGCTTGAGGGCGACTCCTGCGGGCAGATTGAGGTGCTTTGCGGCGAAACTCCAAATCGCCTTTATGCCCGCGTTCACCATGAGATCTGCGACTTCTTGAGCGGACTGCGATGGAACGGTGATGATGCCGAGGCGGATGTTGAAACGTTTGACAAGTTCGGGCAGGCGTGCCATTTCGTAGACGGGTTTGCCGTTAATGGTTTTGCCGATCACATCGGGATTTATGTCGAAGGCGGCAATGACGTTCAAGCCGTATTTTGCAAATCCGTCGTAGCCAAGGATCGCGTGACCAAGTCCGCCCGCTCCCACCAAAACCGCGTCGCGCGTGTTGTGGTAGCCAAGGAAGTTTTCAAAATCCGCAATGAGTTCCTTTGTGACATAGCCGAGTTTCGGTTTGCCGGGAGATGTCGCAACAAAGGCGATATCCTTGCGCACCTGCACGGGGTTGAGGTCCAGCCCCGCCGCTATCATTGTGCTGGAAACGGTTTGCTCGCCCTTTTTGTCAAGTTCGTAGAGATACCTGAGATAGGACGGCAACCTGTTGAGCGTAGCCTTTGAAATTTCAGACTTGTCCGAAACCATAATGCACCTCACGGATGTTTAATCGATAAAAATATAATGTTTTTCAAGTGAAATGTCAACAAAATAATAGGCATTTGAGTCAAAATCGATAAAATTTGCAAAAATCGCAAATTTATGTACAGATAAGTTGCAGGGTGAACTATTTCTTGATTGTAGAATCAAACTTTGACATTTAGTGTTGACAAGATATAAAGTATGGCTAATTTCAAATCGGATTCGAGATTAGTCGAAATAAATTCACAAATATGCCGACAGCAAACGGAAATAGGCGAGAAATTCGGCTGATATCGAAGATGTTTCGAGATCAGCCGTATTTTTAATAAATTTGCATGTTCAAACGTTTAGATATCGGTTTTTATGGCATTGTCGCTGAATTTAACTGTGCTGTCTGAAAAAGTCAAGCGCGTATTCGATTTCAGGTATATTGGGGTGGAGGAGGACTTTCATGGAATTTATCATCGTGCCGTCTAAAGTGCCGATGACCAAAATCAAATTGTCGTCGGAAGTCGACCCCGTCATATCGCGAAGAAAGCCGTTGTCTATCACCAATGCGAGCGCTTTTTCATCTGTATATTGCCCGTCTTTCAGATATGCGAAAAATTTGCCCGCATCCTCTGCCAAGATCTCTATGTCGCGATCGTCGCTTATTGTAGGTTGAGAGATGTCGAAAAGTTTTGGAGAGTACGTGTGGCAATAGTTGTAAAATTGCTTATAGTCGATTTGATACGCGTTGTATGTCAGATGAAAATATTTGTAAGCGTCCTCGACCGTATATGTAGTTTTGTCGCCGAGGAGCCGCACTATATTGTCCGCGACATCGCCGAAAATTTGCGCGTCAAAGGCATATTGCAGTCCCCATTTTTTGTATACCCATTCTTTTTCGCAAAAGTTGTTTTTCTTGTTGAAAGCGCCTATAAACATTTTTACCTCCAAAAAAACAAAAGCCATGTAGTCTTTTTGCGCCGAATTTGTGCTTTGCAAATTTTTTATGCCATGTGTTTACGCTATATGCAGGATAGGCGCAGATTCAGGAGTTGCTCATATCTTGCATCAGTTTGAGAAAACTCGTTCGCGTTTCATGGGGCAGGGGGCGAAACGCGCGCAGAAGCTGAGTTTCTTCGTCGGAGAGTTGGGGTTTGTCATAATTGATGATGCCTGCGTCGTCGCTGTTGCCAATGAGATAATCCACAGAAACGCCGTAAAATTTTGCAAGCGCGATGAGTTGTTCGATGGACGGCTGCGTTTTGCCGTTCTCCCAATTGTTGTAGGTTGCCTGACTTATGTCAAAGATTTTTGCGATTTCGCGTTGGGAAATGCCTTTTTCCCCTCTAAGTTCAAAAAATCTTATCATATTCACCTCTTTTACTCAAGAAATATAAAGTTTTTTGATAATTTAGTATTGACAGATTAGATAATCTTATCTATAATTGCGTGTGTTGATTAAATAATTTAATCAAACGATATAAAAAGGAGCATAAAAGGATGAAAAAGAACAAACGTCTTTTGATTTTGGCGGTGGCTTTGGCGTTGGCTATCGCCGCGATGGCGCTTGCGGCGTGCGACGGCAAGGCTCAAACCGCACATACGCACAACTATGTCGAAGTTGCAGCGAACAGTCCTACCTGCGTGCTGGCCGGCAACAGTTTGTATTATACTTGCGAATGCGGGAGATATTTCGACGCGAACAAAAATGAAATAAAATTGTCGGATACGGTCATTCCCGCGACGGGCGAACATACCGAAACGTGGGAGGTCGACGTCGAGGCGACTTGCGTGAGAGACGGGCATAAATATAAAAAATGCGCCGTGTGCGGTGAAAAACTCGACGGAGAGGAGACAATTCCAAAGACGGGAGAGCACACCTGGGGAGATAAACTTGAAAACGGCAAAGCAAAATGCACGGTGTGCGGGCTCGAAAACGAGATATACAAGTCCGAAAACGGCAAGATATATTTCGGCAATTATCCGCAAAGCGAAGTTGATGACGCCGCGCTCATAGCGGAACTTAACGCAAAAGCGGGCGAAAAACCCACATTGGAGAACGCGCACGGTTGGTCAAAATATATCAAATTTTATTGCGAGGGCGAAGCGACTTTCGAGGAGGATATGTGGTATATAGACGTCGAGCACGGCGGAAACAAATACAGAGGAGTATATTTTTTGACAAACTTGTATTTTGCGATCTGGTATCACAACAACAATAGCAATCAACTTAGCAACGGATATGAGGTGGAAACCGTGTATTGGTTCAAGTGGGAGCCGATCGAATGGGTTTCGGTGAGGACGGACGACAACAAGATGACGCTCGTTGCAAATCTCATTTTGGACGGGCAATATTGGAGCGCCGCCGACGACGGCTACAAAAACAGCAATGTTCGCCAATGGCTCAACGAAAACTTTTATGCCGACGCGTTCAACGACGTCGAGGCGAAATTTATTCTGCAGGCCACGGTCGACAACAGCGCCGCTTCCACTTCGAATCCCGACAATCCCAACGTGTGCGAGGACACCTTGGACAAAGTGTTTTTGCCGAGCGAAAGCGAAGTGACGACAATGCATGAAGATTCGTTTGCTATAAACAGAAAGACGACGGCATACGCGAGAGTTCGCGGAGCGTATACCGTGCCCGAATCAAACAAGGGGCTCAAAAAATATCACGGCTATGGAACGTGGTGGTTGCGTTCGCAAAACGCGACTAACGCGACCAAAATCACGACAATTATGTACGACGGCAGCATTTTGAACGATTATTATTACAGAGCGGACGGAATTGTCCCCGCGCTGTTGCTGACGCTTTGAGCGACAGAATGACGACGTAGTGCACCAGAATTTACTCTTGCGGCGCATATCGGTAAATTTTTCGATAACGTCTGCAAATGATACGGCGAAGATCTTCGCATTTGACAAATTTTAAAGCCCTTCCGCTGTTAGGAAGGGCTTTGTTTGTTGTATGTTTGAGAGATAGATATTTGTTGAAACTGTGGATGCTCGATTTTTCAATATTGGAGTTGCTCCTCAAAATAACTCGCGAGGGAGTCTATCGCCAAGCGGATCTGGGACATGCTGTCGCGCTCGCGCACGGTGACGCAGCCGTCCTCGATGGTGTCGAAGTCCACTGTGACGCAATAGGGAGTGCCTATCTCGTCCTGACGGCGATAGCGCTTGCCGATTGATGCGGAGGTGTCAAAATCGCAGGCGAAGTGTTTGGAGAGTTCGAGATAGATCTCTTCCGCCTTTTCGTTGAGTTGTTTTTGCAGGGGCAGGACAGCCACCTTGATGGGCGCAAGCGCGTGATGCAGATGGAGCACGACACGGATGTCGCCCTCGCCGACTTGCTCCTCGTCGTATGCGTCGCACAGGAAGGCGAGGAAAACGCGGTCCGCGCCGAGGGACGGCTCGATGACATAGGGCACATACTTCTCGTTGGTGACGGGATCGATATAACTCAAGTCCTTGCCGCTTGTTTTGATGTGTTGATTAAGGTCATAGTCCGTGCGATCCGCAACGCCCCACAGCTCGCCCCAGCCGAAGGGGAAGTTGTACTCGAAGTCCGTCGTTGCCTTGGAGTAGAAGCAAAGTTCTTCCTTGTCGTGGTCGCGGAGTTTGAGGTTTTCGTCGCGCATGCCGAGGTCGAGCAACCACTTGTGGCAGAATTCCTTCCAATAGGCAAACCATTCGAGGTCGGTGCCGGGCTTGCAGAAAAATTCGAGTTCCATCTGTTCAAACTCGCGGATGCGGAAGATGAAGTTGCCGGGAGTGATCTCGTTGCGGAAACTCTTTCCTATCTGTCCGATGCCGAAGGGGATCTTTTTGCGCGTTGTGCGCTGCACGTTTTTGAAGTTGACAAATATGCCTTGCGCGGTTTCGGGGCGCAGGTAGACGGTGGATGTGGTGTCCTCTGTCACGCCGATGAAGGTCTTGAACATCAGGTTGAACTTCCTCACTCCCGTGAAGTCGGATTTGCCGCAGATAGGGCAGGGAATGTTGTGCTCCTTGATGTACGTTTCAAGTTGCTCGTTGCTCCAACTTGCAATGTTTTCCTCGATGCCGTGCTTTGACATATAGTCCTCAACGAGGTCGTCCGCACGGTGGCGGGATTTGCAGCTTTTGCAGTCCATCAGAGGATCCGAAAATCCGCCGATATGCCCGGACGCTTGCCAAGTGGTGGGATTCATGATGATCGCGCTGTCCAACCCGACGTTGTAGGGGTTTTCAACGACAAATTTTTTCCACCAAGCCGCTTTGATGTTGTTTTTCAGCTGAACACCTAAAGGACCGTAGTCCCAACTGTTGGACAGTCCGCCGTAGATCTCGCTGCCGGGATAAACAAATCCGCGATTTTTTGCAAGCGCAACCAACTTGTCCATCGTCAATTTTGCCATAAACGAACTCCTTTCCCTATATGGATTATAGGGGGATAATGATATAGTGATAAAATGATAAAATAAACGAAGGGGAAAAGTCAAACGTTTGGGCGCAAAGTTTTGATATGCAAAATAAATTGGCAAACGAATCAAACTCAAAAGACGCTCGCTTTTGCGAGCGCCATTTGAGTGCGTCTGCTTACTTGCAGAGGCAGGACAGAATGAGGATGAGCCAGATGATGTCGCAGCTTGACATCCCGCATCCGCAGCCGCCAACGCCGCCGCCGTTGCATCCGCCGCCCGCGCCGCAATTGTTGAGCAAGAGCAGAAGCAGGACAAGATCGCAAGTGTTGCATCCGCAACCGTTTGAGCCACCGTTTGCAAAGAAATTCATTTTATGTACCTCCTGAAGATTTGGAATTGCTCCTACATCACCATACGCGTCCGCAAAAAATTGTGTTACTGCATTAAAGACCGACGAAAAAAATATATTTTTGTGTGGAGTACCTCAAGCGGATGATCGGCATTGTGGCGGGGATCTTTTGCACGCTGATAGTGGCGGCGCTGATTTCCTACTGCTTCAAATTTGACGCGAGGTGGTTTTACTCGCTGAAATTGCCTGCGGTGATGCCGCCTCCCGTGGCCTTTGAAATCATGGTGGCGGCAAGCTATGCGTCGTGCATATTTGCGATTGGTAGGCTTGTGGAGTACAAACACATCTTTCCGTCCATGCTGTTTTTTGTGGCGCTGGGGGTGAGTTGCATATTGTTTGTGCACACGTTTTTCGGGCTTAAGCAGCTTTTGTGGGGACTTGTCTTTATGAGCGCGACGGCGGGTTTTGCGTTTGTGCTGTTTTTTCGCTTTTTGATGAAGGATATAAAGATCGCGCTCGCTTTTCTGCCCGCGTTTTTGTTTGATCTGTTTGGATTTGTCATGGTCGTGTACATTGCGATGGCAAACTGATAAGCCGCAACTTTTGCTTGATAATAGCCGAGTATTTTGTTATACTAATCTAAAGACTTGCTTGGAGGGCGGTATGCTTCTCACGATCGATATCGGCAACACAAATGTCAAATTCGGGCTGTACGACGGCGGGCAGCCTCGCGGCTTCTGGAGGCTTTCGACAAAGGCCTCGCGCACATCGGACGAGTACGGCTCGATGTTGCACGACCTGTTGAGGCAAAAGGGGCTGTCATTTGAGGATATTCACGCCGCGGTCATGTCGTCTGTGGTGCCCGCGCTCAACTATACCATCGAGCATATGTGCAAAGATTGCATAGGCAAAGCGCCTCTCACGGTGAGCTGTGCGCTGGATACGGGCGTGACGGTGGAATACGCGCACCCCGGCGAACTAGGCGCGGACAGGCTTGTGGGCGCGGCGGCGGCGTATCACTTTTACGGAGGCCCCGTGATAGTGATAGATTTCGGCACCGCAACGACTTTCGACGTGGTGAGCGCGGACGGCGTTTTCAAGGGAGGAGCGATCGCTCCCGGAATAAAGACCTCTGCGGAATCGCTTTCGGGCGCGGCGGCAAAACTGCCTATCATCGAACTTTCCGCGCCGCAAAGCGTGCTGGGCACGGACACAAAAAGCTGTATGCAGAGCGGCATAGTGTTTGGCTACGCGGGACTTGTGAAATATATGATCCAAAGCTACCGTGCGCTCGACGGATTCGGCAACGCAAAAGTCGTCGCCACGGGTGGGCTGAGTCAGCTTATCGCGGACGTGGAGCCCAATTTGTTTGACGTTGTCGACAGGGAACTTGCTTTGAACGGGCTTAAGTATATCTATGGCAGAACGGAGGGCGCAAAACGTGGCGTTTAAGACCTTTGACAGATCTGCGGGCGTGCTGTTGAGCGTATCCTCTCTGCCGGGAGAATACGGGATAGGCTGTTTCTCGCGCGACGCGGACGCTTTTGTTGATCTCATTGCGGATATGGGGTTTTGCTGGTGGCAGGTGTTGCCCATCACGGTGACGGGCGCGGGCAATTCGCCTTATTCCGGCGCGTCGTCGTATGCGGGCGACACGCTTTACATCTGTCCCGCCGAACTTGAGGCGATCGGATTGCTTACGGCGGATGAGGTCGCGTCGTTCAAGTATCACGGCGAGCCGTATCTGGCGGACTATGACTTTGCAAGGCTGAATTCCGAGCGCTTTCTCAGGCTGGCGTACAGCAGAGTCGACGACGATTTCAGACAGCGTATGCTTGAATTTCGCAAAAGGGAGGCGTATTGGCTTGAGGATTACGCGCTGTTTCAGGCGCTTTCGTCCGAGTACTCGCCGTGCTGGTGGAAATGGGAAACTCCATTGAGGGACCGCGACGGCGAAGCGCTTGAAAAGGCAAGACGCGAATTTTGCGATGATATCGATTTTATAGTTTTCGAGCAGTACGAATTTTTCCGCGAATGGAACTCTCTACGCGCTCGCGCCGCAAAAAGAGGAGTGCGCGTCATTGGCGACCTTCCGTTTTATGTGGCGACGGACAGCGCGGACGTTTGGGCGCATCGCGAACTGTTTCAGCTTGACGAAAACCGTTTTCCACGCGCGATCTCAGGCGCTCCCGACGCATTTTCAAACAAAGTGCAAGTGTGGGGCAACTGCCTGTACGATTTTGACGCGATGGCAAATGACGGTTTCAAGTGGTGGCTGGGCAGGATAGGGCACTGCCTCAAAATGTACGACGCGCTCAGGCTGGACCACTTCCGCGGATTTTACAACTATTATGCCATACCCGCCACGGAATTCAAAAACGCCGTGAGCGGGCGCTGGGAAAAGGGTCCCGCCGACGCGCTGCTTGACAGAGTGCGCGACAACTTTCCGTCCGCGCTGTTCATTGCGGAGGATCTGGGCTTTATGGACGAGGAGTGCAGGGCGTTTATAGACGGCACGGGCATACCCACGACAAAAGTGTTTCAATTTGGATTTGACGGCACGCCAAGCGCGCACATTCCGTATCGTTACGACGTCAACACGGTCGCTTACACGGGCACCCACGACAACAACACCACGCTTGGCTGGCTGTACGAGTTGAACGACGGCGCAAGGGATTATGTGTTGAAATACGTCGGCTTTTCAGGCGCGGGGTGGGGCGCGGGAGGACCCGACTGCGGATCGGTCAAAGCGATAATCCGCACGCTGATGATGTCGTCGTCCTCGCTGCTTGTGTTGCCATTTCAGGATATGTTGGGCTACGGCGGCGACACAAGAATGAACGTTCCCGGCACGGTAGAAGGCAATTGGAAGTGGAGATTGCCCTATCACCTTATGTCCACAGTGGACAGGGACTTCTTTTTGGACGCGATCAAAACCTACGGCAGACACAGAGGAGGCTTATGATACTGTTTTTTGTGCGCGGCGAAGTGGATAGCGACAAATTTATCCGCTTTTGCTATATGAATTATCGCAACGTCATGAGGGATGTCGAGTTGTTGCCCGCGTCCGTCGACGTGATCAGAGAGGACGGCAAAAAACCTCGTCTGGACGTTGAAGGAGTGTTTTTCAATCTGTCGCATTCGCACGGGGTCAGCGTGCTTGCCATGTCGCATGCCGAAGTGGGCGTGGATATCGAGAAGGTGAGGCCCGTACATATGCAAAAATTTCCGTTCATCCAAGCCGCAGACGAAAAGGAGTTTTTTGAAAAATGGACGGAGAGGGAAAGTTATGTGAAGTTCACGGGCGACGGGATCTCAAAAATAAGGGACGATATCCCCGCGGACGCGCATTTTGAACACTTCGACGTGTTTGACGGCTATCATGTGGCGGTGTGCGCAGAGGAGCAAAACATCATCGCTTATGAGATCGATCCTGCGCAAATATGAGGTTGAAGCGACAAAAACGCGCGTTAAAGCGCCGATTTTGAAATAAACAACAAAAAGGAGAGATATTATGATATTTGAAAAACTCAAACAAATGGTGAGCGAACAGCTTGACATCGACGTGACAAACGTCACACTCGATAGCGACATAAAAAAGGATCTTGGACTTGACAGCCTGGACATTGTGGAAATACTTATGAGCGTCGAGGAAGAGTGGGGGATCATTGTCGACGACGATGAAACGGAGGGGATCAAGACCGTTGCGGACGTCGTTGCGCTGATCCAAAAAAAGACCAAATAACTTGCGCAGACCGGGGCGGGCATTGCGCCCCGGAAGTCGGGCCGGAAGTCGGGA
Source organism: uncultured Clostridia bacterium (assembly GCA_947624885.1). Classification (GTDB taxonomy): domain Bacteria; phylum Bacillota; class Clostridia; order Christensenellales; family CAG-917; genus CAG-475. The sequence goes on along the minus strand of CANQMD010000005.1, from coordinate 2,280 downwards.
TGGGAAAATTATAAAAACGACGTTAGTTTTACTTTTAGGGTGACGTCTGATTTTTTGTATATTTATTTAAAATTTTTATTCAAAAGAACGGACGGACAGCGTATCAATCCCGCATGTTTCGCCTCAATGCGGCCGTCAGATCTTCCGCATTAGGGTGGGGCGGGAGGCAGGAAAGCGCGTCCGACAAGTCCTGCGCCTCCTTTTCAAGCGAGAAACAATGTTTCAGCATGTGAGGCAGGGCAAATATGAGGTCGGCAGACGAGTTTGTCGGGGCGTAAAGCGCGAGGGCACTGTCGCCAAGCAGGCATTCGTAGCCGTCGTTTTGCCAATAACTCCACAGAATATCGCCGTCCGGTTTGGAGCACAGATAGACAGGTTTTTGGTCGGGATCGTGACGGCGCAACTCGCCGAGTTCCAGCATCGTCAGCGGGACGGAGGGGTAGTCCTCGTTGATGTCGCTGACGATCTTGCGCCAAAGTGCGGAAGTCAGCAATTTTGAGGCTCTGTCGACAAGCGTCACGCCCAAGCGCAGCTGCTCTGCAAGTTCGTAAGCCACTCGCGCAGTGCGTTCGATTTCCAACTCGCTGATGTATTCCGTGTCAAAAGCGGCTCTGCCAAAGCGCTCGTCGCAGGCGTAGCCGCTGCGTTTGCCGTACATGCTGCTCAAGGCGGGAGTCACAATATTTGAGCCAAAAAACGAGCGCAATGACGTGTGCAAATTCAATTGTTCCGCGAGGAAGTCGCGCATGCTCGCGGTATATCCCGCCTTGCCCAGCAACACGCAGTCGGCGCTTTTTGCGGCGTTGAGCAGCGAATTTTTGTCGATGGGCGAGCAAAGAGGCGCAAATTCCACACCGGCTTTGTCGGTCAGCCTCCCGATGATGTCGATCACGGGGTCGTTGCCGTTGAAAATGCCTAAAATTTTATTCATTTGGGGTCCTCCTCCTCTTTTGCATTGTGGTTGTCAGCGCCGTTGTCCTTTTCGCTCTGTTTGAGAGGCGTTGGCTCTGCGGAGGTAGAGTCCTGCGAGGGAGCGACGATGTCGTTGGCGGCGGAAACCTCTTGATCGAGCGGACTTTCATGCGCGTCGTCGCCTATCGACGGCAACGAAGCGTCGGCGGACGCGTCGGTCGCGGAAGCGCTGTCGCCATCCTCTTTCGAAATTGTTTCCGCATGCAGTTTCATACGCTTTGCAAGCGTAAATTTCAATTTGTGATCCTGCGGTTTGACGATCTGCTCCACCTTTTGTTCAAACTCCTCTATGTCGACAACATCGGCTTGCAGCGTCAGCTTGTCGCCCGCCTGCAGCGCGGTGTCGGAAGTTGGCAAAAGCTGTGCGCCGTCGCGCTCGATGGCGCAGATCATCACGCCCTCATCCCACAGCACGTCGCGTATGGATTGTCCCGCCGCGGACGAGCCCTCCTCGATGTAAGTGCGGTACTCGTGGTGCAGCGACGATGGTGTGATGCGTTCGGCAAGTTCCTCCAACAGCAGGTCGTAGAGAGGTTTGTTGCCGGCGATCTCGCTTGCGGCATAGCCTATAAACGTGCCGAGCACAACGGGGAGCAGAAGTGTGGTCTGCCAAGTGAATTCCACAACAAAAATTATAGCGGTGAGGGGCGCTTTGACAGTCGCCGCAAACATCGCCGCCATGCATATCAGCACGACGCTGTCCACAAAAATTTTGTCCATGCCCATCAATATGCACAGCCTTGACATCAGCGAGCCTATCAACGCACCCAAAGCGATGATGGGCACAAATATTCCGCTTGGAACGCCCGCGCCTATGTTGAGCGTGAGCGCCACGACGCGCAGGATGATCACGGCGAGAAGAGTGACGGCGATCGGCGAGCCGAATATGGATCGCAAAGCCATTTCCTTTGCGCCGCCGTCGGTGCCAAGCATGTTGACAAGCGAGTGTCCGCCGCCCGTCGCGTACACCGTTATCAAGCCCGCAACGCCCGCAAACACAAAGGGAATGACATATTTCAATATGCCTTTCCACGCGGTGATTTTTCGCATCAATTTGCCGCTCAACTTGACCAAGCGCACAAGGCACACGCCCACTATCCCGCTGACGAGCGCCGCCAACGCGACGTACAAATATGCCTTTGCGGGCATCATGGCAAGTTTGAATCCCACAAGCGAACTCCCGACGGTCAAGCCCAGCGCCTCGTACAACAGGTTGCGGGTGATTATTGCGGATATGACCGCGGAAAACGAGCAGATGAGTATGGACGGAGTGAAACGCCTGTGCGCCTCCTCCAATGCAAAGACAAT
>CANQMD010000004.1 GCA_947624885.1 uncultured Clostridia bacterium | reverse complement strand
AGGGAGCCTTAAATGGAAGAAAGGAGCCTTGAAGGGATAAGGGGCTGTGCCTCTCTGCAAAGGGGATTCTTCGACTACGCTCAACATGACAGTAAATATGAGCAAAACCCTGCCCGAGAGTTACAAGGGGATGTTTCGACTACGCTCAACATGACAGTAAATACGAGCAAAACCCTGCCTGAGAGTTACAAGGGGATTCTTCGACTGCGCTAAGAATGACAGGGGAAATACGGGCGTTTTTTGAAAATCGGAAAAAGATGGGTCACATGCCGCCGTCGACGGAGAGGGTGGCTCCGGTGATGTAGGAGTGCTCGGCGAGAAAAAGTGCGGCGCGGGCGACCTCTGTTGGGGTGGCGAGGCGGCCAAGAGGAATACGATCGGATATGAGGGCGGAAACTTCATCCGCGGTATAGTCGCGCATCATGTCGGTGTCGACGGCTCCGGGGGCGATGGCGTTGACTGTCACGCCCATGGGCGCGACCTCCTTGGCAAGCGCTTTTGTCAAGCCGATCAGCCCTGCCTTGCTTGCAGAATACGCCGCCTCGCAGCTTGCGCCCTGCAATCCCCAAACCGAAGATATGTTGACGATCGCGCCGCCGCCTTGGCTCAACATGCCCGGCAAGACGGCTTTTGTCGCGTAAAACGCGCCGTCAAGGTTGATCGCCATAACGTCGCGCCACTGCTCCGCCGTCATGTCGATGAGCAGGCCGCTGTGGCTGATCCCCGCGTTGTTGACAAGCACGTCTATCCTGCCAAACCGCGCCTTTGCCCTGTCGACCGCCTCCTGCACGGAGGAGCACGAACGCACGTCGCAACTTATGCCCAATACGCCCGCGCCAAGTTCGCGCTGAAGCGCTTGAGCCCTGCCCTCGCTGCGGAAATAGGTGAACGCAACGTTGTACGCGCCCGCCGCGAGGCGCACGATCGCCTCGCCTATGCCTCGGCTGCCACCGGTCACAAAGATGGTTTTTGTCATAATATATCCTCGATCGTATATTTTTTGTAAATGAGGAAGGGGTTATAGTTTCGTCAGGGGACGGGGCAAAAATGAAAATGAATTTTCATTTCAAGCGGTGTTCCCCCGTCCCCGAATGAAACTAGACAGGCAGAGGGATGTATGGGGGACAATCCCCTCAGTCCGCCGATATTCGGCGGACAGCTCCCCTTACTAAAGGGCGCCTTCTTGACGAGAAACTTGCGCTGTGCCTCTGTATAGGGGATTCTTCGACGGCGCTCAGAATGACAGGAGGTGTGAGGTTTTGGTGAGCCATCTGCTGAGTAGGGGTGAGGCTGGGGGTTTCAAACAAAAAGGCGGGGGTCACCCGCCGTTTTGCCGAAGAGGGAGGTCAAGCCTCTTCACCCTCGTCTTCCTCTCTCTCCAGGCCGACGTAGGGAGTTTTCAGATCTTCATCATTCTCGTCCTTCTGACGGTAGATGGGGGACTTCACGTCGATGAAATGCACATAGTTGCTGTCGTCCGTCGCAAAAAAGAACAGGTTGGTGCCGATAAAGTCCAGCTTGAGCCAATCAGTCTTGATGCCCTCGCTGAAAATGAGGGCTTGGTTGTCGGGGTGCTCGATGTCATAGGAGATGCGGGCAAGCCCCGTCACAGAGGACGACGTGTAATACGCTTGCTTGGCTTGCGCGTCAACATAGCACACCGTGGGAGTGCCGCCGGTGCTGCCGCTGACGATCAACCTTTGCTCAAAGGTGGCGTCGGAGGGGTTGTCCTTGCCGTCGATGTAATAGAGGCTGCTGTTGATCGTGAGCAATGCGCCCTGCGAATATCCGAGAGGATAATTTGCCGTGACATCGCTGTCCTCGGCGAACATGCGATACTCAGTGCCTTTGATGTCGCTCGCTTTGGCGCAGAAGTAGCCGTCGGAAGCGTCGCTTTCGCCCTTGCGGTGAGTTTTGGTGTAATACAAAGTGACGTCCTTTGCGCCTTGCGCGTCCGTTTCCACAAGCAACGTCTTGAGCGTATACTTGAACACGCTGAGCGGATTTTCCTCCGGCTTGGCGTTTTCGTCAAGGAACGTGCTCTCTGTGGCGAGAGTCTGCTTGTCGGTGCCGTCGATCTTGATGGAGCACAGATTGTTGTAGTTTTTGAAGCTGTCGGAGCCGGTGACTGTTTCCACATAGAATATGCGATCAAGTCCCATATCCCAAAGCACGTCGCCGCTGACGTTTTCCGCAAGCGTGCCCGTCTTTGCGCCGCTGCCGTTGTCAATGGACTTGTTGGTCTTCATACCAGAAAAGTCAATGTAGTTGACGGAGGTGCCGCTGATGTAAAGGATGCGGCTTGGCGTGAACAGATACTTGGTGTCGCGCCCGCTGATCTTGGCGATCTTTTGGGTGATCGCGCCGTCCGTCCTGGTGCGCATAAAGTCAACGTCGGTCGTGGACGCTGTGCCCGTTTTGTCCTTGTCATAGTTGGGCGTGGCGTAATAGATCCACTCGCCGAAAACCGCGATGCCGCCGTCGCTGTTGGAACTTGAATAAAGCACCGTTTTGGGAACGACGACTTTTGTCTTGGAGTTGTCGATCGTCCACTTGCCGCCTTCCTCGGAGATCTCGCTGCGCAAGATCGCCTGCTTGACGGGCGTGCCGAAAGTGTTGTCCGCGTCGGTGCCGTCATAGCCGTTGACGTAATACAGATACTTGCCCTGCCTCACGGCATAGCCGCCGTTGGATTGCACCTCGGCGGAACTGTCGCCCGCGCCGATGGACTGCCACTTGTACTCGTTGCAAGCGACAAGCGCAATCGTGAGCGCAAGCACTACGACAAGCGCCGCGGATATTGCTGCTAACTTCTTTTTCATACCGGTATCTCCACATTTGCCCCGCCGCGTGGGCGCGGACAAAAAATCTATGCTATATATTTATAAACTATATTTTGCGCGTTGTCAAACACAACTTGCCCCATTTGTTTCACTTAATGTTCGACTTTTTTTGAAAATGGGCGTACAAACGCGCTTTTTGAGAGGTTTTGTGCCGCGATCTTTCGCTTGTCCGCCTCAGTCCTTGGGCAGGTCGAGTTTGATGTGCACCTCTTTCAATTGCTTTTCCGTCACGGTCGAGGGTGCGCCCATAAGCACGTCGCGAGCGTTTCTGTCCATTGGGAACGTGATGATCTCGCGAATGTTTTGCTCGCCAAGCAGCAACATCACCATCCTGTCTACGCCCGGCGCGATGCCCGCGTGCGGCGGCGCTCCGAATTTGAACGCGTTGTAAAGCGCGGAAAACTTCTGTTCGATCACATCCTTGCCGTAGCCGACGATCTCAAACGCGCGTTCCATGATCGCGGGCTCGTGATTGCGCACCGCGCCGCTGGAAAGTTCTACACCGTTGACAACGCTGTCGTATTGATAGGCAAGTATGTCCAGAGGATCTTTGGTGTTGAGCGCCTCCAGCCCGCCTTGCGGCATGGAGAACGGGTTGTGACAAAATCCGAGCACGCCGTCGTCGTCATACTCGTACATCGGGAAGTCCACTATCCAGCAGAAACGGAAGGCGTTCTTTTCAAGCAGGTCAAGCCCTACGCCCAACTCCGTGCGCAGATAGCCCGCTTGCTTTTCGACGCCCTTTTGCTCCGCTACGAGCGCGACAAATCCGCCCGCCTTCAGCCCAAGCCGCTCGATAAGCGCATCCTTGCTGTCCGCAACAAACTTGGATATGCCGCCCGCAGGCTCGCCGTTTTCGTCCAGCTTGAACCAATACATGCCCGTCGCGCCGTTTTGCTTGACGCGCTCCGCAAGCGCGTCGATCCACTTGCGGGTTTGTGCAAAATCGTTGACTGCGATCGCCTTGATCGTCTTGCCCTCTTCAAAGAAGGGCGCTTTGCCTTTTAGCAGATCCGTCACGTCCTTGATGATGAGCGGGTTGCGAAGATCGGGCTTGTCGGAGCCGTAATCGCGCATCGCGTCGCGATAGGATATGCGACGGAAGGGGCCCTCGTCAACCTTGTATCCCGCGGGCGAGAACTGCTTGAAAACGCCGCTCAGCACCTGCTCCATCACCGCAAACACGTCCTCCTGCGTGGCGAAACACATCTCGCAATCAAGCTGATAAAATTCGCCCGGACTGCGGTCCGCACGCGCGTCCTCGTCGCGGAAACAGGGCGCGATCTGAAAATATCTGTCAAAGCCGCTGGTCATGAGCAACTGCTTGTACTGCTGAGGCGCTTGAGGCAATGCGTAAAAATGCCCCGGATAAAGCCTGGACGGCACAATGTAGTCCCTCGCGCCCTCAGGCGAACTTGACGTGAGTATTGGCGTGGTGATCTCAAGAAAACCAAGCTCCGTCATCTTCTGCCGCAGATAGGACACCACCTTGGAGCGGAATACGATCTTGTTTTTGACTTCGGGATTGCGCAAGTCGAGAAAACGATATTTGAGCCTCGCGTCCTCGCGGGATTGCGTGGAGGTCGCCACCTCAAACGGCAACTGCTCGTAACACCTGCCAAGCACCTCCACCTTGTTTGGCTCGATCTCGATCATGCCCGTGGGCATGTCCTTGTTGGGGGCGCTCCTCAACACGACTTTGCCCTCCACCGATACGGTGCTCTCGCGCGGAATGGATCGGATCTGCTCCTTCATCGCGTCGTCGGAAACGACCGCCTGAGTGTAGCCGTAAAAATCCCTCAGCACAAAAAATATCACCGCGCCAAGGTCGCGCACGCTGCTGAGCCAGCCGCAAAGTTTCACTTGTTTGCCAACGTCGCCCTCGCGGAGTTCGCCGCAAGTGTGTGTTCTCATTTCCATAGTCAAAACCTCGAATTTAATGTTTATATGTATATTTTGAGGTGATAAACCTCTGTTTTTGCAATTTCATAGCAGCTTTACGCCACGCGCTTCGCACTCCGCGCGCATGTTGTCCGGCCATATGCCGACCTGCACTTCGCCGATGTGCGCCTTTTCAAGCAGCAGCATACACAGCCTGGACTGCCCTATCCCGCCGCCGATGGAAAGCGGCAACTCCCCCGCAAGGACCTGCTTGTGATAGTCGTACTTCAGCTTGTCCGTCGCGCCCGCGACCTCAAGCTGGCGCAGCAGGCTGTCGGAATCGACGCGTATGCCCATGGAGGAGATTTCCACGCTGTCGTCGATGGCTTCGTCGTAAAACAGGATGTCGCCGTTGAGCGACCAATCGTCATAGTCCGGCGCTCTGCCGTCGTGCGGCTTGCCGTCGGACAACGCGCCGCCTATCTTCATCAAAAATACCGTGCCGTGCTCCCTGCAAAGCGCACGTTCCCTCTCGTGCGGACAAAGCGTGGGGTAGAGGTCAAGCGCCTCCTGCGTGGTGATGAACTTCACGTCCCGCGAGAGCGTCAAGGTCAGCTGCGGAAACTGCCGCTTGGTTTCCTCAAGCGTGTCAACGATCGCGCCGACAATGCGCGTCACGACCATCTTCAAAAACGACTCCGTGCGGTGTCCCTTCGAGATGACCATCTCCCAATCCCACTGATCGACGTAAACGCTGTGCTGTGCGTCCAGAATGTCGTCGCGACGAAGCGCGTTCATGTCCGTGTACAGCCCCTCGCCGTCGCGATAGCCGTACCGCTTGAGCGCCACCCGCTTCCACTTTGCCAACGACTGCACTACCTCCGCCGTCGCGCCGCCACAGTTGGGAATGTCAAAACTCACGGGGCGCTCTACGCCGTTGAGATCGTCGTTGATGCCTATCCCCGCCGGCACGATCATAGGCGCGGATACCCGCTCAAAACCAAAACTTTTGACAAGGTTGCGCTGAAACGTGTCCTTGACAAACTTGATCGCCTTTTCGGTGTCCCTGACGGACAGCTTGGATTTGTAAAGTGTTGTTGACATAGGCTTTTTGGTGGCGTTGAACTTCGGCAAGTCCAACGTTGTGGGCTGGGGCTGCTGCCCGCGACAATCCCCTCAGGCACCTGAAGGTGCCGGCTCCCCACATCGGGGTCCCCGCAAAATGAGCTTGTCGAATTTTGTGGGGTAAATCTAAAGGGAGCCTTTTTGACGAGAAACTTGCGCTGTGCCTCTGCAAAGGGGATTCTTCGACTGCGCTCAGAATGACAGCGAGTATGAGTTGTTTTTTGACAATCCCCTCAGTCCGCAGAATATCGGCGGACAGCTCCCCTTACTAAGGGGCGCCTTGATTTGGAAACGTCTGTCCGAGCGTAGCTATACAAGTGCCCTGCCCTGTCTGAGTGGATAGTACAACCCTTGTCCGAGTCGTCCTCTTACTACCCCTCTGCCGTGTCCGAGCGACAATGCGGAGCAAGCAATTTTGCAATAGTACGCAGTGAGGGCGGGGCTTCTGTTTTATTCCGCCCGAACAAGTGGCATAAATGCAGACTTGTCTGCACGACGTAACGCGGTGAGCGAGCGTAGCTTTTCCCCGACCCTGCCGCGACGTAACGTTAATAAGGAGTTTGTGCGTAGAGCACAAACAGTCTGCCTGTTCGGGGAGGGCGGGGAACGCCGTGAGGCGAGGGTGGGTCATTCATTAACAATGTCCGAGTGACAACGCCTGTCGCGTTCAATGACGACGAGAAAATTTGACCTGACGCAGTATTTCGCCTCTGCTTCTTGCCCCAAACTTTGATATTTGGATGCATGACGCGAAAGCGTTTTGCGGTGTTGCTGTGTTTCACCCATATGTCCCCGGAAAACGGCGATATTTGGATGAAAGACAAGGAAGGGCAAATTTTTGAGTCGCCTAATGTACATAGACGTACATGACGACGAGAAAATTTGACCTGACGCAGTATTTCGCCAAATAGCGCCGTTTTACATGAGGTCGCCGGCGGTGCGGGCGAACAACTGCACATCCCTTATATTGTTTATGCCCGTGACATACATCAGGATGCGCTCGAGGCCGAGGCCGTAGCCGCTGTGGGGGACGGAGCCGTACTTGCGCAACTCAAGATAGCCCTGATAATCGGCAAGATTCATGCCTCTTTCGACCATGGCGGATCTGAGTTTGTCGTAATTCTCCTCGCGCTCGCTGCAGCCGATGATCTCGCCTACGCCGGGCACAAGCAGGTCGGTCGCCGCAACGGTCTTGCCGTCGGGATTCTGCTTCATGTAGAAGGACTTGATGTGCTTGGGATAGTTGACGATGAACACGGGCTTGCCCAAAACTTGCTCCGTGATGTAGCGCTCATGCTCGGACTGGAGGTCCAGCCCCCACTCCACGGGGTATTGGAAAGTCTGCCCGCTCTTTTTGAGAATGTCGATCGCGTCGGCGTAGTCGAGGACGGCAAAATCGCTGTCCACAACGCTTTGCAACTTTGCTCTCAGTCCTTTTTCAAAGGCGTTTTCAAAGAAGGCGATCTCGTCGGGGCATTCGTCCAAAACCGCTTTGATGATATACTTGATCATGCTTTCGGCGATCTTGATGATGTCGGGGAGTTTGGCGAAAGCAACCTCGGGCTCCACCTGCCAAAACTCCGCCGCGTGGCGGGGGGTGTTGCTGTTTTCCGCGCGGAATGTGGGGCCGAAAGTGTAGATCTTGCCCATCGCCATCGCGGCAACTTCGCCCTCAAGCTGGCCGCTGACCGTAAGCCCCGCCTTTCTGCCGAAGAAGTCGCCCAAAATATAGCTGTCCTCGTCCTTGGCTTTGAGCGCGTCGAAATAGGTGTTGGTGGTCACGCGGAAGATCTCGCCCGCGCCTTCGCAGTCGCTGCCCGTGATGATGGGAGTGTGCACGTAGGTGAATCCGTTCTCCTGAAAGAAGCGGTGTATGGCAAAACTCAGTTTGGAGCGCACGCGCAACATTGCGTTGAAGGTGTTGGTGCGAGGCCTCAGCGCGGGTATGGTGCGCAAAAACTCCATGCTGTGATACTTTTTCTGCAAAGGATAGTCGGACGGACAATCGCCGAGAAGCTGTATGGAGGTCGCGTTGATCTCCACATCGCCCTCCTTGAGCGCGGGGACTACCTTGCCCTCCACTTTGACGGATACGCCGTTTTTGAGCACCCCGCCAAGGTCGCCCGCGTACTCCGCCTTGTTGACGACGATCTGCAGATGCTTGAGCGAAGTGCCGTCGTTGAGCGCGAGAAACGCCATGGTTTTGCTGTCGCGCGCGGTGCGCACCCAGCCCGCAACCACTACGTCCTTGCCGACGTAGCTTTTGTCCGTCAGGATCAATGCAATGTCAACGTTTTCCATAAAACACCTCTTTGATATCTTATAATTATAAATACAAAAATAACGTTTGTAAAGTATTTGCTTGATGTTTGCGGGAGCTTTTGAAATCTGCGTTTGACAAAGTACGCCATCAAATCAACAGATTTTAACATAGTTTTAACGTAGTTTTAACAAATATATCTCATAATTTGCCCATAATATAGACAGTCGGGCGGGCTTTGCAAATTGCAGGCCTTTTGCGATTGACTTTTTTGGGTTTGCTTTATATAATTGAGAACGTATATATAAATGTGCGTTTGAAGGCTTTTTGAAGGAGGACAGATGAAAGCATCCACTAGACGAGTAATTTTTATCATCGCCGCGATCGCGCTTGTGATCTTGGCGATCGTTTTGGCGTATACGCTGACCGCGCCCAAGGAGTTGGGATACGCGGGGATCGCGGAGGGACAAAATACGCTTGAATCGTTGATCAAGGAAGGCAAAGTGGCGGCGCTGAGAGTTGACGGAAGCTACAGCGTGGATATTTTGCTGAACGGCGAAAGCAAAGTGCGCTTTTATGCGAATATCCCCTCCCGCACCGAACTTGAAAACTCCATCCAGCAATGGGCGGAGGACGTGAAAGAGGTCAACCCCGACCTCGCGGTGCAAATTTTGTCGCTGCCAAGAGAGTACAACGACCCCTCAAGAGGATCGCTGATCAGCAGTCTGCTGGTGCCGATCGTGCTGTACGCAATACTGTTCATCGTGTTTATAATCATCCTGCGCAAGTCCGCGGGCGTGAACAACCAAGCTATGAACTTTGGCAAGACGACAGCGAATCAGGTGCGCGATATAAAGGTGAGATTCAGCGACGTTGCGGGCGCGGAAGAGGAAAAACAGGAACTGCAAGAGATCGTCGACTTTTTGAAATATCCAAAAAAATATATGGATATAGGCGCGCGTATCCCGCACGGCGTGTTGCTGGTGGGGCCTCCGGGAACGGGCAAGACTCTGTTTGCAAAAGCGGTGGCGGGCGAGGCGAACGTCCCATTCTTTTCAATAAGCGGATCGGACTTTGTGGAAATGTTTGTCGGCGTGGGCGCGTCGAGAGTGCGCGATCTGTTTGACCAAGCAAAAAAGAATATGCCATGCATCATCTTTATCGACGAGATAGACGCGGTGGGCAGACAGCGCGGCGCGGGACTCGGCGGCGGAAACGACGAGCGCGAACAGACGCTGAATCAGTTGCTTGTGCAGATGGACGGTTTTGAATCCAACAGTTCGATAATCGTCATGGCGGCGACAAACCGCTCGGATATACTCGATCCCGCGCTTATGAGGCCGGGCAGATTTGACAGGCAGATCTACGTCAACGTGCCAGACGTGAAAGGCAGAGAGGACATCTTCAAAGTGCATGCCCGCAACAAGCCTTTGGCGGCGGACGTGAACTTCAAGAGCCTTGCAAGACTTACATCTGGATTTACGGGCGCGGACATTGAAAACATTTTGAACGAGGCGGCGATCCTCGCGGCAAGAGCAAATCGCGGGCTGATCTGCATGAAGGATATAAGCGAGGCGATAAACAAAGTCATGGCGGGTCCCGCAAAAAAGAGCAGACTTGTCACGGAATCGGACAAACGCATAACCGCGTACCACGAGAGCGGACACGCGATTATCGCCAAAAAGATGAAGCATTGCGACAGCGTGCACGAGGTGAGCATAATCCCGCGCGGCATGGCGGCGGGCTACACCATCACCCTGCCCGAAACGGACGACAACCATATGACCAAAGGCAAGCTGCTTGACAACATCACTATGCTGCTGGGCGGTCGCGCCGCGGAGGAATTGGTGATTCAGGACGTGTCGACGGGCGCGTCAAACGATATTCAACGCGCAAGCAAACTCGCACGCAAAATGGTGACTGAATGGGGCATGTCCGAGGCGATCGGCAACATGTATCTCGGCGCGAGCGAAGAGGTGTTTTTGGGGCGCGATTACCAAACGCAACTCAACTACAGCGACGACGTGGCGGCGATGATAGACAAGGAAGTCAAGAGGATCCTGGACGAACAGTATCAGATCGCCCTGTCAATCCTGCGCGAAAACAGGCCCATCATGGACGCTATGGTCAAACTGCTGTACGAAAAGGAAACGATCTACGAGGACGAGATCGACGCGCTGTTCGGCGAGGAAAACGACGGCGAAGGGATATTCTCCTCAAAGATCAATAGGAGCGACGCAAACGAGATCCCCGTCGAAAAACCCGCGGAACAAAAACCGCAGAGATCAAAGCGTAAACAGGCGGAAAACGAGCCTCCCGCGACAATAGAGTTGCCCGCGCCACAGCAGACCGAAGGCGATCCGCCCGTAGGCGACAAGGACTTGCCCGCCGAGGACAACGGGACGGACGAAAAGGACGGCGAATAACTTTGGTGCAGGCAAATCGTTTGGCGACTTGCCTGCATATATTTTGAGAGAATAAACCGCATAAAATCGAGGACTGAATATGAAAATATACAACACTCTCACCCGCAGAAAAGAGGACTTTGCGCCGCTTGAGGAAGGCAAAGTGAAAATGTACGCGTGCGGCATCACGGTGTCGGGCGAGGCGCACATAGGACACGCGTATCAGGCGCTGATCTACGACATCATTCGCAAATATCTTGAAAAGGCGGGCTATGATGTCAAGTACGCGCGCAACTATACCGACGTCGACGACAAGATTATCGCAAAGTCGCACGAAACGGGTATCCCCGCGCTTGAATACGCCGCGATGATGATCAAAAACATCGACGCTCTCATGAGGCGTTTTGAGGTGGACGACCCTACGGTGTGGCTGAAAGCGACCGAAAACATCGACAACATCATCGACTTCATCTCCCGCTTGATAGAGAGCGGTCACGCCTACCCTACCGAGCGCGGCGACGTGTACTTCAAGGTGGACAGTTTCCCCGGCTACGGCAAGCTGAGCGGCAGGCGCACCGAGGACGCGTACGAGAGCGTGCGCATCGAAAACGAGGAGAATAAGCTGGATCCGCTGGACTTTGCGCTGTGGAAATCCGCCAAAGAGGGCGAAATATATTGGGAATCGCCCTGGGGGAAAGGCAGACCCGGCTGGCATATAGAGTGCTCCGCGATGAACAGAGCGGCGTTTGGCGAGCAGATAGACATCCACGGCGGCGGAAGGGATCTGGTGTTTCCGCACCACGAGAACGAGATCGCGCAGACCGAGGCTCTGACGGGCAAACAGTTTGCAAAATATTGGATACACAACGGCCTCATCAAGGTCAACGGCCAAAAGATGAGCAAATCGCTGGGAAACAGCCTGCTTTTGAGCGACCTGCTGGACGAATACTCCCCCGAAACAATAAAATACGCTCTGTTGCAGACAAATTACCGCGGAGATATCAACATCACGGACGATCTTTTTCCCGAAGCGGACAGGCATATGTACGGGTTTTACAAGACGTTGGCGGAGGTCGAGGAGAGCGGCCTGAAGGCGGACGGGAGCGCAGACGATATCGACGAGGCGTTCAACCGAGCCATGGACGACGACTTTAACACCGCAAAAGCGCTGGCGGATCTGTTTGGATATTTCAAACGCATAAAGGCAAAACTCGCCGCGGGCGACAAGAGCGCCGCAAACGACGCGGAACAGATCAAAAAGACGTACGGATTGCTCGGATTTTTCAGAGAAACGCCCGCAAAGTTCACGGCGTACTACGAAGCCAAACAAAAGAGCGACATCCCCGCCGACGTGAAAGCGCTGGTGGAACAACGCGCTGCGGCAAAAGCGGCAAAGGACTTTGCGACAGCGGACGCGCTTCGCTCAAAAATCGCCGAATTGGGATACTCCGTCAAGGACACCAAGGAAGGGCCTGTCGTGGAAAAATTGTGAGAAAATGAGATGAAAAAACGCGGGACGCTCCCGCGTTTTTTTGTTGGGATTTTTTTGAAGAGGGACGAGCGAGATCAACTTGCGCGGGTGATGCGGGCTTGTCTGCCGTCCATAAAGGAGATGTAGAAGGTGCCGAGAAGAGAGGCGGGATAGTCACCCTCGATGGTCACGGTGTTGTTGTCGAGTGCGGCGGTGACGACGTACTGTTGATCGTCGACGGTCACGGTGATCATGACGAGTGCGGCGATTTTCAGCCCGACCTCGGTGTAAGAGATTATGACTCCGTTGAACAAGGAGTTGTTGTTTGTGCTTGTGTAGTACGTCGTGCCTTCGTAGCGCTTGGTCACCGTTGCGGCGTAGGTGGACGCGTCGTTGTCAAAGGATATCTGCACGGTGTAACACTTGCTTGCGTCGCTGTCGTCAAAGAACACGTAGAATCGCACGGACGCGCCGTCGTTGGACATGAACTGCACATGGGCACTATCAAGATCTATCCTTTGATCCGCTTGGTCAAGGGTGACAAGCAGATAGTTGCCGCGAATGTCGTATACGGTGCCCTCCTCGTCCGTCTGTAACAGCGTGATGACGCTGGAGGGGTCTGTCGCGTGAGAATAAGTGCCGACCTCGTTGCTGTGATAGGTGGTGGTGTAGGTGAAGGTCATGTTGACTTTGAGAATGACGTGATAGGTGTATCTGCCGATCGTGAAGGACATATCCTCGCGCGAAAGCGAAACCCTCGCCCCTCTTGGAGCGTCCGCATAGACAAACGTCGCGGATATCGGACCATCGCCCGCGGTCGCCGTGAAGCTGAGAGTGACGGCGTTGTCATAATTGTAGACGAGTTGCTTGCCCTCTTTGACAAAACTGTACGCAAGCCCGCGCTCCGCAGTGTTCGCATGAAGAACGCCGTCGCCGAAAATAAGATCGAGCACAAGCGTTTTGTCCACTCTGGACGAGTCATAACGAATAAGTTTGTCGCCCGTGGTCGCGGGCATGTAACACCACTGATAACCGTCAAACGTCGTTATGCCGCCGAAGACGACCTTTGAGAGCGTCGTCACGTCGATGTACTCGCCTATGCCCTCCGCGCCGTCAAATGCGACTCTGCCCGAATGGACGGTCCACTCCGAACTGTTGTAGATGGAGCGCAGTTGCGCCTCGGTTTTGACAAGTATCATAAACTTGTCCTCGCCCTCGCCGTCAAACGCGAAGGGGTCGCCGTTCAACTTGGGCAATTCCGTGGCGGTTTCGCTCAAGAATATCGTGGGAGCGGCTCCGTCGCCGTGCGCAAATGCCCTGTCCTCGATCTGCATGTTGCTTGTGCTGCCGCCAAACTCCGCGCGCACAGACGTGCCCGCAAACGCCTCGCGACGTATGTTTCGCACCGCCTTCGCGTCGAACTGCTCAAGCGCGGCGCAGCCGAAAAACGCCTGCTCGCCTATGTCGGATACGCTGCCCGTGCCCGATATGGAACGCAATCTTTCGCAACCGTAGAACGCGCGGTCGGCTATGCTTGCAACTCGCGTTGCGGAAAACTCCTCAAGCAGGACGCAATTTTCAAAAGCGCCCTCAGCAATTCCGCTTTCAAGCAACTGCGCGCTCACGCTGCGAACAGCGCTGTTTTTGAACGCGCCTTGCGCGATCATCTTGACCTCGGCGCCAAGCGTAACGTCCCCGCCCTCGCCGATATAGCGCTTGAGCACGCCGCCGTCAACGACGACCTCGACGCATAGTTCAAACGAGGACGCGCTTGTCGTGAAGAAATACAATTTGTCGAAATCGCCGCCCTTTGCGACTATAATATTGTCCCAATAGCTGTAAAAACCGACTTTGGGATCGCCGCCCCAGACGGCGTAGGTCAACGTGCCGAAACCGTCAAGACGTAGAGAATCCTCCGCGAACTCGCCTTCGTCGCCCGCTTCGCCCGCGGGACGGGTGAAGGTCAGATCATTCCTCTCGCTGTATTGCGCGAAAGCATACTTGCTGTCCGTGGAGGCGAGAGGATAGGCGAATACTTTGAAACGGAACTCCTCGCCGTCAAGCGTGGCGAGATATTCGCCCGTGCCGTCGTCGGTGTTGAGAACGCCCGTTTTGACTCCGTCGGAGGCGGTGAGAGTCACTCCGTCAAAGCCGTCCATGGTGAGGAATACGTCTTCCTCAAGATTGTTGCCCTCCTCGTCGAAAACGGAAGGATCGTAGCGATTGATGTGTTTGACGCGATCGAGCGAATATCTGACGAACGCGCTCCCCTCCAAAATGCGAATGTTTGCGTCGCCATAGTCGGAGGATTGCAGGATCAGATCCGCCCCGCTTGCGGAAACGACGGAATAGACTTTGACCTCGTCGCCCTCGCGAAGTTCCGCGGCTCCGTAACCGTCGAGGAAGAGCGTGACGGTCGCGTCGAATTTGTCCGTGAATGTGCCCGAATTTTCATCGTCGTGCCGCTTGAATGTGCCGCCCTCGAGATCGAGCATAAAGCGGAAACCGACCGCGCCCGACAGCACATAGTCATAGGGCGCTTCGTTGCGCTTTTGATAGGTGCAGGTTTGCCGCTGCGCGCCCTGCTCGTAGATCGCGCCGCCCATGCCGTCGATGTAAAGTTTTGCCCCGCCGCCGACGTATACGCCGACTTCGTCGCCCGTGAGCGTGGCGACTCCGTCTTTGACAAGATAGTTGAATTTGCCACTGTCAAGCGCAAATTTGAGCACCTGAGCGTCGCCGTCAAACGCGGAATGGGTGTAATCCGCATAGTAGACCCTGCCGTGCTTGTCCACATAGCGCAACTTGCCGTGCCCGTTGACAACTATGCTCTCCGTTTCGTCCTTGCCCATGTAGGCGCTGTAGACCTCCGGAGATCCTTTGATCGTCGCGGTTTGTCCGTCAAGCGAGAAGTGCTGCGAGCGCTCCCTGTCGAAAAACACCGCGTCGCCGTCAACAACATAAAATTCGCCGTCCTCTGTGACTCCGTCGCCGTCCGTGTAGCTTGCGCCGCTGAATCCGTCCAAAACCAACTGCCCGCCGCCGTCCACGGCAAAAGTGCCGGCGTAGCGCG
Organism: uncultured Clostridia bacterium; assembly: GCA_947624885.1. Classification (GTDB taxonomy): domain Bacteria; phylum Bacillota; class Clostridia; order Christensenellales; family CAG-917; genus CAG-475. Next base: position 26,991 of record CANQMD010000004.1, on the reverse strand, counting down.
ATTTGTACTCCGTGAGCGTCCTGCCGTAGGGCTGGGGCTTGAACAGCTTGCCGTCAAACTCCGTGCCCGAAATCGACAGCCTATATCCGCCGCCCGACGAGGTCCAACTGCCTACCGCAACAAGCCTGCGGAAAAGCCACGAAGGCTCGCCCTCGCAGCGATATAGATCGGCAACGCCGTTTGCGAGCAATTCGATCTCGTACTGCGTGCCGTCAAGAATGTGATCGTAGGTTTGGCGCAAATTTTCACGCACAACAAAATATTGCCTGCCGCCGACCGTGATCATGGAAAACCAGACGAGCCGTGGCTGTTCGTCAAAAGTTTGGAAGAGATACGCGCCGTCCGCGTTGCTGAAATGATATCTGCCCTTGAGGACTTCGCCCGCAATGTGCAACTCGGCGGATTGCGGATCGTTGAGGACGGCATAGTCGTTTTTGTCGCCCGCGCCAACGCCGTCCGCGTTGACGATGTAGCGATCTACGTGCGCTCCGAAACCGAGATCCCACGTGAATACGCCGTCGTCCCTCAAAAGTTTGCCGCGAAGTTCCGCCCCCGTCGCGCTTTTGACGGTGAACGTCCCGGAAGCGCTGGTCGTGCCGCTCATGACGGGGAGATTTTCTCGCAAAAGCTGTACGTCCCTGCCCGTGGAGCCGAGCAGCCAGACGATGTCGACTCCTCCGCCGATGTCCTCAAACTTTTCGTCCCAAACGGCGGTGATGTCTATCCTTTCGCCGTCGGTGACTTTCAGATCCTTCTCCTCAAGCGCCCTGCCTTCCTCAAAAATTTCAGAGCCGACGCGCCAGCCCGCAAAACGGTGTTTGTCGTCATAGGTGAAAGGATTGTGTATGAGGGTGAGCGCCTCGCCGAAGCGTATGGAAAAACTTTGCTCCTCGCCCTGCGCCGAGGGGTCGCCCTTGAGATAGTTGACGGTGACGCGAAGTCGGTTGTAACGCACGGTCACAACGTTGTCCGCGGGGTGCATCCCGACAGTGAGCGTGCAGGAGGTGTGCTGAAGATCGCTGGCGCGGGAATAGCCGTCGTAGGTTTTGTAAACATAAGTGCGGACAGTCCCGACGGGGACTTTCTCATTGATACTCTCCTCCTCGTCGAGAAGGTCGGAGCCGTCAAGCCCCTCTTTGATGACGTTCACGGTGAAATATGCGGCGTATCTTGCCTCAAGCGACGCGCCCTCTATGCCGAGCGTGACGCTATCGTCAATAAGTTCGCCGTCCTTTGCCCAGCCCAAAAACTCCACGCCTTGCTCAACTGTGGGGATATACGCGCGAAGCAGATCGAGCAGTCGCGCGCCAATCGCCGCCGAAAAACGCGTGGTTTGAAGTTCTCCGCCCTTGGGATCGAGAATGACTTGCGCTCCGTCCGCCGTCCAGCCGGCGTAATAGGTGACGCTTTTGGCGGGCATGACGGTGGGAAGCGTTTCAGGCTTGGTGGACAAACTGTCCGCCGCCTGTCGGGATAAAAACCATCCGACAAAATAATAGCCCTCCCTTGTCGGATCTGCGGGAGGCGTGATGGGAGCGCCCGCTCGCGCGGTGATGGATTCCACTCGCGAGCCTCCGTTGGAAACAAAATAAATTGTGTTGCCATCCTTTATGTTTGTGGCGGGAGTCGGATCGCATGCGGCGAGAAGCGCAATGAGCAGAACGGTCAACAGCAAAATGCCTATAAGTCCGAATCTCTTTTTTGTCATAATTTTCCCTTGGAGCCGCCGCGACGATTGCTGAACGAGGCGGTTCCACCCTACAAATATAATAATGCAAATATTATAATTTGTATACTTTATCTTATATCCAATTGAAGGCGCTGTCAATAGCCAACTTTTGACAATCTCCGCATTAAACGGGTTTTAATGAACGAAAGCCTTCAAATCCAAACGGGACAAAACGCGAAAAGTCCGCTCCGCAAAGAGAACGCGGAAAAGGCGACGGGCGAGGCGCTCGTAGGGCAAAGACCTTGCGGAAAATAAGCGCATGCGTTTTCAAATAGTGACAAAGAAAAACGCACTATTTTCAAGTTGAGCGAACATATAAAAACGCAGCCGAGATAAGGCTGCGTTTTGAAAAATGCGGGTCGGGCGCGATCGCCCGTTGTGAATGATTAGGTTTGAAACGACGACGGGTGAGATGTCGCTGTTTTTGGGTTTGTTTTTTGCAAAATCACGAGTTTAAATGCAGAAATTGCAAAGATAAACCCATGTTTCAGATATTCTCGCGCGATTCGCCTATCTTTTGAACAAGGCGTACGACGACCTCCAGCCCCTTGGCGACTACGCTCTTTTCAAAGCGTTCGGGAACGTCGTAAAGGGTGTGATAATAATAGGTCATGGCGGGGTCCTGCGCCGCGACGGTGATTGATTTTACGCCCGCCTTTTGGAAAGGCGTGGAGTCGCATCCGCCGACAGGATTGGCGATGTCGCCGGGCTTTTGTATGCCCGCTTCCTTCATCGCCTCGAACGCCATGGCGGTCATGTCCTTGTCAAAGTGCGGGCACAGCCACGCGTCGCCGTGTATGACCTCGAAGTGGTCCTTGTCCGCGATGGAGTCGATGTTGATGTGATAGGCGTTTTGCAACATGCCGTCGTCCTTGTGCGCGCGTACAAAGTTGATGGAGCCCCTCAGCCCCGCCTCCTCCGCTCCGCAACCCATCGCGATAATGCGGCAATGCGCGGGGGCGAGATCGGGATTGTCTTTGAAAAACTTTATCGTTTCATAGGCGATCGCTACGCCTGTGGCGTTGTCCATTGCGCCCGGAGATGCGACGCGCGGGTTTTTCTCGTTGTAAAGCGTGAGCATGTACGCGCCGACGGCGAGCGCGGGAGAGCAGAACGTCACGACGTAAAACAACACGTCCGTCGCCCTGCCGAACGACAGGAGTTGTTCCGCCGAGGTCGCGAACGCGAGCCCCATTGAACATACCATGCAGACGAGCGCGAGCGCCGTGGTCAAGCCTACAGAAACCGCGCCTATGCCAATTTTGATGTAGATGAACGCGGGCGAGCCCTTTGCCGCGGAGTGCTTGAGCGTCCAGCTGGTGTCGGTGTGCCCCGAAAGATAGACGGTGTAATCGTAGCGTCCGTCGGCGGGCGTGAGTTGCGCGTAGGTGTTGTGGGAAACCTCCTGCTTGAAACACCAATCAAACCAAGTTTTGTACTTGAATACGCTGAGAATGACCCAGACCCACAGCACTATGCCGTAAAGCGCGGCGAAAAAGTGCAGCGCAGCCCCGACCTGCGCGTTGAGCCTGCCGCCCAATGTGCCGAGCACAAGCAGAGCGGCAAGCATTATGCCTCCCCAGCCCGCGTACGGCAAGCCGCCGATGGAACTGCGCGGCGCGAAAATGAACTTTTCCGTCTTCGGCTCCAAGCCGATCTCCCGAAACTTTTGCGAAAGATGTTCGTGAAACTTTTTTTCACCGTCGCAGCCCGGCAGGCGTTGGCCGATGTCGTTTGCGGCGAATTGCACCATTTCGTATGCCTCGTCGGAATACTTTTTGAGTTGATCTTGCATATGCTCCCCCTTTCAGAGTAAAAATATGCGGGGCGAAAACAACTTCCGCTCCGCAAAAACGTTCACTTTGTGATCTTGTCTATCCCGCCGAGATACTTCCTGAGCGCTTCGGGGATCGTCACGCTGCCGTCCGCATTTTGATACTGCTCCACTATGGCGGGAATGAGCCTGGACGTGGCAAGCCCGCTGCCGTTCAGAGTGTGCACATACGCCGGACGACCCGTCTTGGAATCGCGATAGCGCGTGTTGTTGCGCCGCGCTTGATAGTCGTTGGCGTTGGACACCGAGGAGCACTCTTTGTAGATCCCCATGGACGGGATCCACAACTCGATGTCGTAGGTCCTCGCCATGGACGCGGAACAGTCGCCCGCCGCAAGTTTGCTGACGCGGAAGTGCAATCCTAACTTTTCAACAAGCCTCGCCGCCTTGTTGACCAACTCCTCAAACGCCTCCGCGCTGTGGTCGGGATGAGCGTACTGCACCATTTCGATCTTGTTGAACTGGTGGCCGCGGATCATGCCCCGCTCCTCCGTCCTCGCGCTGCCCGCCTCCTTGCGGAAACACGGCGAATACGCAAAGAACTTCATGGGCAACTTGCTTTCGTCGATGATCTCGCCCGCGTACATGTTGACGAGCGCAGTTTCCGCCGTGGGAAGCATGAAGCGATTGCGCTTTTTGTCCTCGTCGACGTCAAGCCAATACACCTCGTCGCTGAACTTGGGGAATTGCCCCGCTCCAAATCCGCAATTGTAGCCAAGCTGGTAGGGCGGCAAAATGAACTCGTAGCCGTCAGCAAGATGCTCGTCGATGAAATAGTTGAGCAGCGCCCACTCAAGCCTCGCGCCCATTCCGCGATATATCCAAAATCCGTTGCCGCTGAGTTTCACGCCGCGCTCGTAGTCGATAAGCCCCAGATCCGTGCAGATGTCCACGTGATTTTTGAGCGGGAAATCAAACTTGGGCTGCTCGCCGAAGATCCTGATCACCTGATTGTTTTCCTTTTCGCCGGGAAGAAGATCGTCGTCGGGAATGTTGGGCATTGAGGCAAGCGCGTTGTAGATGTTGGCGGAAAGATCCGCCGCCTTTTTGTCGCCCTCCGCGATCTCGTCGCCGAGTTTGCGCATCTCGTCAAAGATGGGCTGCACCGGCTGACCCGCCTTTTTGAGAGCGGGAATTTGAGCGGATACCTTGTTTTTTTGCGCCTTGAGCCTTTCCACCTCGGTGATGGCGGCTTTGCGTTGATCGTCCCACTCGATGATCTGAGTGAAGTCCGCTTTGTAACCTTTTTTGGCAAGCGCGTCAACAACGGCTTGCGGATTGCTCCTGATTTTTGCTAGATCCAACATATGCTCTCCTGCGCATAGCGCGTATAAAAAATTTTGCGATTTGACACTTTATGAGTGCGTTTTGCAGGGATAAACCTCGCGTTTTGTCACATCCGCATGTTCTCACGCGATGATGTTGACAAGTCTGCCTTTGACGACGATCACCTTTTTGACGGGTTTGCCCGCAAGCTGCTCGCTCACCGCTTGCGTTGCCGCCGCCTCTATGCTTGCGTCGTCCGCGTCGGCGGGAACGACGATCTTTGCCCTCAATTTGCTGTTGATCTGCACGGCAAGTTCGATCTCGTCAAGCGCGATCGCCTTTTCGTTGCAAATGGGATAGGGTTGATCGAAAACGGAATATTTTTGCCCAAGCATCTCCCAAAGTTCCTCCGCGCAATGAGGGGCGAAGGGCGCAAGCAACAACACGAGGTCGCGCACGCAATCCTTGAACATGACGTTCTTTTGAGGGGAGGAGGAGTCGTAAGCGTAGATGGCGTTGACAAACTCCATCAGTCTTGCGACGGCAGTGTTGAACGAGAAGTGCTCAAGATCCGCCGACACGTTTTTGATGGTGAGGTTGCGCACGCGATCCAGATCCTTTTCCGCCTTGCCGAAAGGCGCGGAGGAAAAGTTTTCATAGCACTTTTTGACAAGCCTCTCCACGCGGTCGATAAACCGCGAGATCGCCTCGAGGCCGCTGTCGTTCCACGGGCCGCCTTCGACATAGTTGAAGCCAAACATCAGATAAAGCCTGAATGCGTCGGCTCCGTACTTTGCGATGTTGTCGTCGGGAGATACTACGTTGCCCTTGCTTTTGCTCATCTTGTTGCCGTCCGGACCGAGAATCGTGCCCTGGTGCACAAGCGACAAGAACGGCTCGTCAAAGTTGAGATAGCCGAGATCCCTGAGCACTTTGGTGAAGAATCGCGCGTACAAAAGATGCATGCAAGCGTGCTCCGCGCCGCCGACGTACTTGTCGACGGGAAGCATCTTGTTGATCCACTCGCTGTCGAAGGGCGCGGATGAATTTTTGCTGTCAGGATAACGGAGGAAATACCAGCTGGAACATACGAACGTGTCAAGAGTGTCCGCGTCCCTCAGCGCGGGTCTGCCGCAGACGGGACATACCGTGTGCATAAACTCGTCGCAACGCTTGAGCGGGGACTCACCGTCGGGCGTGAAATTGACGTTTTTGGGGAGCAGTACGGGCAGATCCTCCTCCGGAACGGGGACAGCCCCGCAATGCTCGCAATGTATCACCGGAATGGGCGCGCCCCAATACCTTTGCCGACTGACAAGCCAATCGCGCAATCTGTAGTTGGTTTTCAGCCCGCCCTTGCCCTGACTTTGCAACTTTTTGAGAATGGCGAGTTTTGCCTCCTCGGAGGTTAGACCGTCAAACTCGCCGCTGTTGACAAGCGTGCCGTACTCCGTGAACGGCAGAGGTGCGTCCTTGACGTCCGCGGACGCGATCACTCGCTGTATGGGCAGCCCCAGCTTGCCCGCAAACACGTAGTCGCGCTCGTCGTGCGCCGCAACGCCCATGACCGCGCCCGTGCCGTAGCCCGCAATGACATAGTCCGCAACAAGCACGGGGACTTCCTTGCCGTTGACGGGATTGATCGCGAAACTGCCCGTGAACACGCCCGTCTTTTCACGCGTGGAACTCATGCGGTCTATCTCGGTGGCTTGCGCCGCCTTTTCGCGATAGGCGCCGACCGCCGCCGCCTGTTCGGGCGTGGTGAGTTCGTCTACAAGCGGGCTTTCCGGCGCGAGGACGACGTAGGTCACGCCAAACGCCGTGTCCGCGCGGGTGGTGAATACCTTTATCTTTTGATCGGAGCCCTTCACGTCGAAGACGATCTCGCCGCCGTAACTGCGCCCGATCCAATTTTTTTGCATCAACTTTGTCTTTTCGGGCCAATCCAAACCGTCCAGCCCGTCGAGCAACTCGTCGGCATACTCCGTGATCTTGAAAAACCACTGCTTGAGATTTTTGTGCGTGACCTGCGAGCCGCATCTGTCGCATACCCCGCCCTGCGCTTGCTCGTTGGCAAGAACAGTGTTGCAGGAGGGACACCAATTGACGGGCGCTTCCTTTTGATACGCCAAGCCGTGCTTGTAAAGCTGCAGGAACATCCACTGCGTCCACTTGTAATAGTCGGGAAGGCAGGTCTTGATCTCATAATCCCAATCGTAGGTCGCGCCGATCCGCTTGAGTTGGCGCTCCATGGTGGCGATGTTTTTGAGGGTGCTGTCCTCAGGATGTATGCCCGTCTTGATCGCGTAGTTTTCCGCGGGAAGTCCGAACGCGTCAAAGCCCATGGGCTGGAACACCTCGTAGCCCTGCATGCGCTTGAATCGCGCGAATGTGTCCGCGGGACCGTAATTGTACCAATGCCCCGCGTGCAACTTTGCCCCGGACGGATAGGAGAACATCTCAAGGCAATAATACTTTTTGTCAACCTTGCTGCGGTCGAACTTGTAAAGTCCCGTCTGCTCCCACTTGAGTTGCCACTTTGCTTCGATCTGCTTGAAATCCATAGTTTGCGTCCACCGTTTTTTGCTTGCCGATCATATTTTTGATGGCGGCTTTGTCTATAATAGACAAGTTTAATACAAATGATCGCGTTTCGTCAAGAAAAACCTGCTTGAACATAGGCGTTTTTGCTGTTATAATGTCTGCATAAGGTCAAATCGAGGGGCAAGTCGCCCTTTTGGGAGGAATTATGAGAAAATATGTTGCGCTTGCGCTTGTCGTCGCGGTGATCTTCGCGGCGGTGGCGATCGGCTTTGCGGGTTGCGATCGCGCCAGGGTCGACTTTGTGAAAACGGACGGGGAAAATCTGCTGGACGGCAGCGGTAAGCCGTTCGGCCTGACGGGGACCAACCTGGGCGGTTGGCTGGTGCAGGAAAGCTGGCTGTCGCCGACGGACATAGGCAGAGAGTACGGGCAGATCGATATGTTGATCGAATTGGCTAACCGCTTCGGCAAAGAGGACGCGGAAAAACTGATTGCCGCATACGAGGACAACTGGGTGACGGAAAAGGACTTCGAGTTTGTGAAAAGCCTTGGTATGAACTGCGTGCGCCTGCCGTTCACGTATATGAACATCTACGACGCGGTGCAATATGACGAAACGGCGGGCGAATACAAGCGGACTCCGTTTGAGGACCTAGCGCTGCGCGACGACGCGTTCGATCGCATAGATTGGGCGGTGGAAATGTGCAAAAAGTACGGGCTGTACATCATTTTGGATCTGCACGGCGCGGTGGGGTCGCAAAACGGCAACGATCACTCCGGCGATATCTCCGTCCCAAGCGGCGGACAGCTGTGGCGCGACGACGAGATCGGCGAAATTTGCAGGCAAAAAACAAAGGATCTGTGGGTGGAGGTCGCGGCAAGATATAAGGACGAGCGCTGCGTGGCGTTTTTTGACTTGCTGAACGAGCCGGGGATCAAGGACGCAAACGGAACTCAAACTACAGACAAGGTCGTGTGGGACTACTTTGACGAACTGTATAAGGCGATCCGCAGTGTGGACAAGAATCACGCCGTATGTATGGAATCGTGCTGGGAGGCGGCAAATCTGCCCGATCCCGCACAGTACGGCTGGGAAAACGTGATATATCAATATCACCACTACAACTGGGCGAGCGAAGGCAGCATGTCAAACTCGATGTTTTACAACCTCAAACTCGCGACGCTGGCTATCGCCGATAGGGGCGTGCCGACGTTTGTGGGCGAATTCAACGTGTGGGGCGACGACGCTCGCTTTGGCGAAGGCTCGCAGACGGACGAACAGGCGTGGAAGGGCGTGATCGAACTCTACTGCGGCATGGGCTGGAACTTCACCACCTGGAACTTCAAACACGCCGCGACAAACTCGTCATGGGGGCTGCTTAACCTCAAGGAGGACCATAGGCAAGCCAACTTCCTGACGGACGAATACGAGCAGATAAAACAGGCGTGGGAAGAAGGGAACTCCGCAAACTACCGCGAGAACGAGTGGCTGACCGCTTGCATAAAACCGTACCTGTCGCAGTTCAACGCTACGCACGCGGACGTGAGCGACAGGGAGTTCGATATTCTGTTGTGACCAAAAAGCACCGTCAATTGCTTGTTATGAGAGTAAATTTGTGCTAAAATATATTGACGCTCGGAGGAATTGCTATGTTTGTCACATTCGAGGGCTCTGAAGGCGTGGGAAAATCCACGCAACTCAGACTGCTGAAAGAATATCTGGAAAAAACGGGTCAGGACGCGCTGTATATCCGCGAGCCGGGGAGCACCGATATATCCGAACAGATAAGAGAGGTGATCCTGGACAAAAAAAACAAAACCATGTCGAGCATGACCGAGGCTTTGCTGTACGCCGCGAGCAGAGCGCAACTTGTGCGCGAAGTCATAAAACCCGCGCTGGAAAACGGCAAGTTGATCATCTGCGACAGGTATTTGGACAGCTCGGTCGCGTATCAAGGTTATGGGCGCATGCTGGGGGCGGATACGGTCAAAAGAATAAACGCCTTCGCCATTGACGGGTGCATGCCCGACGTGACGGTGTTTTTGGATCTTGCCCCAAAAAGCAATTGGCGAGGAGATCGAAAAGCGGACAGGATCGAGGAGCAACCCGACGACTTTTTTGAGAGAGTGTATGAGGGCTATCTTGCAGAAATCGCGCTTTCACCGTCGCGTTTTGTATGCATAAAACCCGATTTTGACAAATATGCGACGTCAAAGCATATCATCGAGGAGTTGAAAAATAGAGGGGCGATCAAGTGAGCGAACTTGCGTTTGAAAAATCCCTGAAAGCGTCGCGGGCATTTGAAATTATGCTTGCCGACATCAAAAAAGGGCTGGGGCACGCATATCGCATCGTGTGCGCGGACAGCGATCTTGCGGACAGCTTTTGTCTGCTTGTCGCCGCAAACGCGTTTTGCCCGAACGGGGGCTGTCTGGAATGCGTGGAGTGCCGCAAAGTGCTGCATAAAACGCACGCCGACGTGCTGCACTTCAACCTAGAACGCACGGACATAAAAAAAGACGACGTGCTGGAGTTGATCTCCACCGTGAATATGCGCGGGCTGAGCGGCAGAAAAATATATGTGATTCATCGCGCGGACCTCATGAACGCGACATCGCAAAATAAGTTTTTGAAAACGCTGGAGGAGCCGCCCGAAAACGTCACGTTTTTGCTGCAGGTGGAAAACGAACTCGGCCTGCTGGAAACGGTACGGTCGCGTTGCAGCGCGATCTTCATAGACCGCGTGGACGAAAAGGAGATATACGAGGAACTGCTGAACATGGGCAAAGACGAGCATATCGCCGCCGTCGCCGCCGCGTGCTCGGACGGTATGCCGGGGAAAGCGCTGGCAATTGCGGAGTCGCAGGACTACATCGCGTACTACGACGCGGCGGCTTCCCTGCTCTGCCGCCTCAACAAAAGTTCCGACGTGGTGGAACTGTCCCCCGCCGTGCAGGCAATGAAAGATCCGAACGTTTTTTTGGACGTTCTGTCAATAATCGTGAGGGACGCGCTGGTGTTTAAGCACGATCCCAACAACACCATAGCGAAAGCGCTCAATGCGGATATCGGCGCTTTGAGCGAGAAATTCAGCGACCGCGCGTTGGCGGAAATTTTGACGCAGATCAACGCGGTGCGCAAAAAAACGAGCCTCAATGTGAATTTGCAGGCGTCGATCGATAATCTTCTGTTTTGTATGTTGGAGGTAAAACATAAATGGCAATGATCGTTGGATTGAAATATCGCAACTCTACAAAAGCGTATTACTTTGACCCCGTGGGGATCGATTTTGAAATGGACGACGGCGCGATCGTGGAAACGCCGAGAGGGCTGGAGTTTGCCACCGTCGTGATCCCGAATAAGGAGGTGGACGACAGCGAGATCGTGCCGCCGCTGAAACCCGTCGTGCGCAAGGCTACCCCCGCCGACTTCGCTCAGCTGAAGAAAAACCTCGCGGATAAGGACAACGCGCTGATGATCATGCACGAGAAGATCACCGAGATGGGCGTGCCCATGAAACTTGTGGACGCGGAATATACCTTTGACCGCTCCAAACTGATCTTCTACTTCACCGCCGAAGGGAGAGTGGACTTCCGCGAACTTGTGCGCGTGCTGGCTTCGATCTTTAAGACAAGGATCGACCTGAGGCAGATCTACGAGCGCGACGACATCAAAATGCGCGGCGCTCTGGCTCCGTGCGGCCGCCCCTGCTGCTGCACTACTCACCTGCCCGACTTTGAAAAAGTGTCTATCAAAATGGCAAAAGTGCAAGGACTGTCGCTCAATCCCCAAAAGATCAACGGCGTGTGCGGCAGACTTATGTGCTGCCTTAAGTACGAAAACGACTACTACGCCCAAACATACAAACTTATGCCCAAGGTCGGCAGCAAGGTCCGCACCCCCGACGGCGAAGGTACCGTGGAATCAAACGACTTGCTGAAACAGAGCGCTCGCGTCAAAGTGATGCTGAAGGACGGCTCGTTTGACATCAAAACCTACTCCATCGACGAGATGCACATCGGGGAAAGACAGTCAACCGCGGAAATCGACGCAATGCCCGACGATGAGGAAAAATGATCGCCCCCTGCGCTTGGAGAAGCGGGCCGTTGCCCGCTTTTTTTTGTTGGCGGAGAAACAAGGGGAGAGGCTTGGACAGGGCTTTGGGCGGAGAATAGCGAACAGGCGTGGCGGCTCGGACTAGGCGTGGTACTTGTATAAGAGCACTCGGACAAAGGTTGGGGTGATTGCTTCGACTAGGTTGATATTTTATTTTCGTTGGGGACGGGGCAAAAATGAAATAAATTTTCATTTCAAGCGGTGTTTCCCCCGTCCCCAATGCAAATATATGGGCGGAGAGGGGTAGTAAGGGGGGGGGCAATCCCCTCAGTCCGCCGATATTCGGCGGACAGCTCCCCTTGCTAAAGGGAGCCTTTTCTATACAATGACCGGAGTTATACCTCTACAAAGGGGATTCTTCGACTGCGCTCAGAATGACAGAGAGGATGGGAAACGCCTGGACGTGGGTGCCTCTATCAGGGGGATTCTTCGACAGGCTCAAAATGACAGAGAGGATGGGAAACGCCTGGACGTGGGTGCCTCTATCAGGGGGATTCTTCGACTGCGCTCAGAATGACAACGCGAAAAGAGAACTGTATTGTCAACGCTCAGAATTGCGTGTTTATACAACTGGTTTTGTATGATAAAGTGCGGAATTTGCTATTATATGAAATTGTTGCAATGCTACGATCGAGGTGTATCGCCTCAAACGGCCGTACGGGATGAAGAACAAGAAAGCGCCTCCTTTTGAAGGCATGAGCGTACTGTGTGTACGTGATTGCTCGCAAAAGCGGCGCTGACGCAGTTATTCGCCCGTACGGACGTTTGAGATGTAGAGTTTTCCCTCATACGGTTTGGTCACCGCCGCAAACGAGCACCCGTCATAGACGGAGAGAAGTTCCTGCGCGTCGGAAGGAATGTACTTGGCGAACTTTTTGCAGGGAATGGCTTTGTCGCTGAGGTTGAGGACAACGGTGAGTTTGGTGCCGTCCTCTGCGATCTTGTCATAGACAAAGAGGTGGGGGTGGCGCTTGAGGTGGATCTCAAACTTGCCATAGACCGCGGCATCCTTGTACTGCTTGCGGAGGGCGATGATCTTGCGGTAGAAATTCAAAAGGCTGTTGGGATCCTTTTCCGCCGCCTCGACGTTGACCTCGGTGTAGTTGGGGTTGACGGCATACCACGGCTCGCCGTCGCTGAAGCCCGCGTTTTTGCCTGCGGTCCACTGTACGGGCGTTCTGGCGCAGTCACGCGCCGCCGTGTGCGCCACCTTGAGAATGTGTTTCTGGCTGAATCCGAACTTGCGCATAAGGTCGCGCACGCAGAATGTGGAAACGTCCTTGAATTGCGCCCAAGGATCCGTCCCCTCGGGATATTTGTCGAAATATGGACAGGTCATGCCTATCTCCTGCCCCTGATAGATGAATTGCGTGCCGCTGAGGAAGGAATACATCATCGCGAGCGCCTTGCCGCTTTCGACGCGGTACTTTTCGCTGCCGTAGCGAGAAATGACGCGCGGTTGGTCGTGGTTTTCAAGATAGTTGGCGTTCCAGCCCTTTTGATAAAGCGTGGTCTGCCAATTGTCGTACACCTTTTTGAGTTTTTTGAGAGAGAACGGCGTTTTGAGCCAGCCTATGAGGATGCAGTCCGCCTCCATATGCTGGAAACCTATGCACATGTCAAGCTCCCTTTCGTCCCCCACAACGTAGCCAAGCGCCTTTTTGGGCGTGAGCAGCGGCGCTTCGCCCACCTGGAATGCGTCGTAGTCCTTGATCACCGTGCGATAGTCGCTGAGATACTCGTGAATGTGCGGACCGTGATTGTAATGCTCCATGCCGCGGGAGGCGGGCATGAGCGGGAATCCGTTGGGCAAACCGTCCGCCTTGCTGATCTCCGTGATGACATCCTCGCGGAAGCCGTCTACGCCCATATCCAGCCAAAAACGCATGACCTTTTTTATGTACTCGCGCACGGTGGGGTTGTCATGATTGAGGTCCGGCTGCTCCTTGGCGTACAGATGCAGATAATACTGCCCTCTTTCCGGAACGTACTCCCACGCGGAGCCGGGGAATGTGGACATCCAATTGTTGGGCGCTTTTTTGCCGTTTTTGCCCTTGCCGTCACGCCAAATGTAAAAGTCCGTGAAAGGCTCCTCGCGCTTGACGCTCTTCTTGAACCACTCGTGTTGGTCGGACGTGTGATTGATCACCAGATCCATGATCACCTTCAGCCCGCGCTCGTGCGCCGCGGCAAGCACCTCCTTGAACTCGTCAAGCGTGCCGTAATCCGGGTTGATGTCGCAATAATCCGCAATGTCGTAGCCATAGTCCGCCTGCGGCGATACGTACAGCGGCGAAAACCAGATCGCGTCTACGCCAAGGCTTTTGATGTAGTCTAGTTTGCTCATGACTCCCTTGAGGTCGCCGATACCGTCGCCGTTGCCGTCCTTGAATGAGCGAGGCCAGATCTGATACATCGACATTTCTTTGAACCACTTTCTTTCTTCCATACTTTTCTCCAAAACATCCGCGATGGATTTGATATAAATATAATAACGTAAAACAACATTTATTTCAAGAGGGGAAAACAAAGTTTGCGTGGGTTGCGAGGGCCGACGTGCGAAATCTTAAAGCGCTTCGATCGGAAAATGCGCCGTGCTTTTGTCAGGAGGGACGCTCGACGTTGCCCGGAAAAACGAGAGGCGCGTTCTGTCCACAGGCAAAATAAACGAAAAAACACGCAGGGGCGGCGATACCTCCATCCCCTGCGTAACAAAACGCGATTTGTCAATTGAAAATGCAATTTTGACTGATACTTGCGATTTTGAAATCGTCCGCCGTCGGTCTACAACAAAAACGCGCGTTTTTAGGGGTGCGCTTTGCGCGTTTTGTTGTTGATCTCATCATGCGACTTCCTCAATCATAGGATATGGATCTTTCGAGAACTGCGCCTGTTTCGGCATCGAGTTCCAACTCGTATTCGAGGTCGTCGATGAAAAACTCTATCTCATAGCAAAGTCTGCCGTCGTCGCGGTCAAGTTTGATCTTGCGCAGGCGAATGTCCGCTTGTCGGGACTCTACGCCGAACTCCTTGATCGCCAAAGCAAACGCGGCTTCCTCGCCTATGACGGCTTTGCCTCCGCTGACGATATCCGCCTTTTTGCCCACATCGCCTGTGAAAGCGTCCACAAAGTACTCGATCTCCTGCGAGTCGACGCGCACTTCTATATCATAGAACTGCCTGCCGTATTCCGACTCCAACTCAACCTCTCCAATGACGACGTTAGTTTGATCGCCGAGAAACTCCTTGAGTTTGGCGATCGCTTGCTCTTGCGTGACGGTAGGCGCTCCCATTGTGGGAGGGAGGTCGTCCTCGCGGTCGATCTCCTTGCTGAGGATCGCGCCTGTCGCCCCGTCTATCTCAGCTTCGTATTCGATCGCTCCGACATACAGCTTGACGGTGTAGCAAAGCGCTCCGTGCTCATGTTCGAACTTGACGATCTTGTGATCTATCACGGCGTTTTCAAGCCCGAACGCACGCGTTGCGATCTGCACGGCTTCCTCGTCGGATATCACAACCTCGGACGGCGCGATCGCGTTGAGTATCTCGCCCGTGAGAGCGTCGATCTTGTACTCGCGAGCAACGCCGCCGACGCGAGCCTCTATCTCATAAATATACTTTCCGTTTTCCTTGTCTATCTCGACTTCAAGAATGTAAACGCCGTTGCCCGCAAACTGTTTGACCGCAGCGATCGCCTCATCGCGCGTAATGAATTGCCTGTTTTCGGGAAGCGGCGCGGGTGTTGCGGGTTTGACTTGGTCTATCTCGACATCAAGAATGGCGCCGTCGGTCGCGGATATCTCAAATTCGTACTCCGCATTTTTGACGAGCAACTCCACCTCGTAAACAAACTGCCCGTCCTCTCTGTCCAACTTGACCTTGCGGAAAACGCAATCCGTCTGCTCCTCGCCGTCCGCAAACACAAACGCAAACGCAACGCTTTTTGCGTCGTCTGCCGAAATGGTCTGCGCGATCGAGGAAAGATCTGCGCCGTCAAGACGACTTTTTGAAAATTTGACGATGTCGCCGCCGACCGCGTCCACGCTGACATCGTAACGATACCCATCGTGATCGAAACTGACTTTGTGCACCTTTTTGCCGCCCTCAAAAACGCTTCTGACTGCCGCTGTAGCGCTGACGTTTTCGCTGACACCCGCGGCGCGAAGCGCGATGTCGAACGCCTTGCTTTGATCGATGTACGAGCCGGTGTGCGCGTCGTTTTCAAATTCGATCTCGCTGTCAAGCAATCTCATGTCAGATTCTGCAAAAATATACTTGTACTTTGCGCCTATCTCCTCTATCTCTACCTTGTAGACGCTCTCGCCCATATACCGTTCGCGATCGAAGTCAAACCCCGTCACGCTTTGAGAGTCAAGTCCGGACAGCCGAAGCGCCTCGGCATACGCTTTTTCAAGCGCGGAGGGTTGCGGCAACGACATCGCGGCTTGCGCAGGCGCGGCGCCCAATATGCCCGTTTGAGTTTCCACATTGAAATTTTGGTCAAGCACGTATTCGGCAACATAGTCGGTCGCGATCACCGTGACGGCGTACTTTTCGCCGCTTGCGACCGCCGTCTGAGTTATCACTTCGCCGACGGGATCTATCGCTTTGAACGCCTTGACTACGCCCATGTTGACCGCAAGGGGAGCGGCGAGCCGGTCCGGATCGCACGCAGTGAAGAAGCAGCATGCCAAAACAAAAACAGCAGCCACCAGCAATGTCGTCAAAAATTTGGCTTTTTTCATTTTTTCACCTCTTCGTCGGGGATTTGCCCTGTGTTTTGCTTAATATACGACAAAATCGCGCCTAGGTTACATTCTGCGACAATTTTTTGCGTTGCCCGCCGCTTGAAATGCCTTAAACGCCGATTTGACAAATTTTTGCATAGTTAGTCTCGCGATTATGGGGCAAAAGTAGAAAACGGGTTGACAAGTTCAGATTTGCGGTTATAAGCTATAGCTGATTAAAAAGGAGGTCGCGCAAAATGAAAGAATTGCTTGCAACCATAAGACAACTTATCTCTGAAAACATTGACGTTGTGAAACAGATCGAATCCGTGCCCGAACTTGAAAACATGATCGTGCTGGAAATGGAGAACGGAAAAAAGTACGCTGTTTCCCTCTTGGAACTCGATTGATTTTTTTGAATGTTTTTGCTTAAACGGCATTTTAACAGCAGATTTTGAGGACGTAAACCGCGCTTTGTGACATTTACGGGCATTTTTTGCGTAAAAAGAAAGAGGGGCGCGAACGCCTCTCTTTCCTGTTGCAAAATTCAGTTGAGATCGTCCGCGCCGCCCTGTTCGCCGTCGGTTTGATCGTCGGTGGATGAAGGCAGACTGCCCTCGCCCTCTTCGGCAGGTTGTTCCTGCTCGCCCTCGGTTTCGTCCTCGTGCGGAGTAAGCGCGATGGCTTTGACGGTCATTTTGTCGTCCTTCAGCTTCATGACGCGCACGCCCTGCGTGTTGCGCCCTATCTTGCTGATCTCGCCGCCGTCAACGCGGATGATAACGCCTGCGTCGGTGATCATCATCACGTCGGTGTCCGCGGGAATGACCGCAAGCCCGATGAGTTTGCCCGTCTTGTCGTTGAATACGCCTGCGCGTACGCCCTTGCCCGCTCTGCCTTGCAGAGGATACTCGCCGATGTCGCTGCGCTTGCCGTAGCCGTTTGCCGTGACGGTGAGAATGTCGTCGCCCGCATGTACCGCCGTGCACGCAACAAGCGTTGCGCCGTCGGACAAGTTCATCGCCTTGACTCCAATTGCCGTCCTGCCCGTCGGTCTGATCGCGCTTGCGCGGAAATGGATCGCGTTGCCCTCGCTGCTGGCGATGAGGATCTCGGAATCCTCGTCGACGATCATCGCGTCGAGCAACTCGTCGTCCTCGTTGAACTTGATGGCGATCTTGCCGTTTTTCTTTATGGATTCGTACTCCACAAGCGGGGTCTTTTTGATGAGGCCGCCCTTGGTGGCAAGCACAAGATATTTGCCCTCCTTTTCATCGGGCATGCGTATGATGGTTTTGATCTTTTCGCCCTGCTCAAGCTGCAGCATGTTGACCGCCGCCCTGCCTCGCGAATTGCGCGTCGCCTCCGGGATCTCGTACGCCTTGAGCGTGAATACCTTGCCCAGCGAGGTGAAGAACATCAGCCTCTCGTGAGTGTTGGACGTGAAGATGTTTTCCACAAAGTCCTCGTCCTTCGCCTTGTGCCCCGTGACTCCCATGCCGCCGCGGTGCTGCGCCCTGTACTCGCTGACGGGGAGGCGCTTGATGTAGCCGCCGTGAGTCATGGATATCACCACATCCTCCTGCTCGATGAGGTCCTCGATGTCGATGTCGCCATAGTCGTAGGTGAGCGTGGAAAGCCTGGGCGTGTTGTACTGCGCCTTGATCTCGGTGATCTCGCGAATGATGATCGCCTTGACCTCGTCGTCGCTTGAAAGCACAAGATTGAAATACTCGATCTGCTTGGCAAGTTCGGCGAGTTCCTGCTCGATCTTTTCCACCTCCAATCCGGTGAGGCGCTGCAGACGCATGTCGAGGATCGCCGCCGCCTGCCTGTCGGTCAGCCCGTAGGCGCTCATGAGATTGTTCATCGCGTCCTGACGGTCGCGGGATTTTTTGAGCAACTCCACGATCGCGTCGATGTTTTCAAGCGCGATGTGCAAACCCATCAAGATGTGCTGCCGCTCCTGCGCCTTTTCGAGGTCGAAACGCGTCCTGCGCACAATGACGTCCTTTTGATGCGCGACGTAGCACTCCAATATCTCCTTGAGGTTGAGCACGCGCGGCACGCCGCCCACAAGCGCAAGCATGATCATACTGAAGCTGGTTTGCATCGCGGTCTGCTTGTAAAGCTGGTTGAGCAACACCTGCGGATTTGCGTCCTTTTTGAGTTCGATGACGATGCGCATGCCGTGACGGTCGGTTTCCTCGCGCAAGTCGCTTATGCCCTCGAGTCGCTTGTCCTTGACCTGATCCGCGATGTTTTCAATGAGTTTTGCCTTGTTGACCTGATAGGGGATCTCCGTCACGATGATGCGGCTTTTGCCGTTGGGCATCTCCTCTATCTCCGCCCGCGCGCGCAAAATCGCCGCTCCGCGCCCCGTGCGATACGCCTGCTTTATGCTGTTTCTGCCCAAAATCAGCGCTCCCGTCGGGAAGTCCGGCGCGGGAATGTATCCGATGAGGTCGTCAACGGTGATGTCAGGATCGTTCAGAAGCGCCACAGTCGCGTCTATCACCTCGCCAAGGTTGTGCGGCGGAATGGATGTCGCCATGCCTACGGCAATGCCGTCTGAGCCGTTTACAAGCAGATTGGGGAATCTGGACGGCAACACTTCCGGCTGCTCGCGCGTGTCGTCAAAGTTGGGATAAAAATCAACGGTTTTTTTGTCGATGTCGCGCGTCATTTCAAGCGCGATCTTGCTCAGCCTTGCCTCGGTGTAACGATACGCCGCCGCGGGGTCGCCGTCTACGGAGCCGAAGTTTCCGTGACCGTCCACCAGCGGACAGCGAATGGAAAAGTCCTGCGCAAGCCTGACCAATGCGTCATACACCGAACTGTCGCCGTGCGGATGGTACTTGCCGAGCACTTCGCCGACCACCATCGCGCACTTGCGGTACGGCTTGTCGGGGGTCAGCCCCAACTCGCTCATGGCGTACAATATGCGCCTGTGCACGGGCTTGAGGCCGTCGCGCACGTCGGGGATCGCCCTGGACACGTTGACCGCCATCGCGTAGGCGATGAAGGACTTTTTCAACTCGCCGTTGATCTCCACATCCTTGACGGTGGAGTTGGCGATATGTTGGATATATTCGTTGTTTTTGTCATCTCTGATGTTTGCCATAGTTCACCTCTTACACGTCGAGATCCGTGACGAGCAGTGCGTTTTGCTCGATAAACTCGCGCCTGAGCTCCGGCTGCTCGCCCATGAGGATGGAGAACAACCTGTCCGCCTCGATCGCGTCGTCCATTGTGACCTTGAGAAGCGTGCGGTTTTGCGGATCCATGGTGGTTTCCCACAGCTGCTCCGGATTCATCTCGCCAAGACCTTTGTATCGCTGCAACTCGCCGCTCTTGCGCCCGAATTCCTCATAATAGGCGTTGAGGCTGTCGTCGTCATAGAAATACTGCTCCTGCTTGCCCTTTGTGATCTTGTAAAGGGGAGGAAGCGCAATGTAGACGTGCCCGTTTTCGATGAGCGGACGCATGAAGCGGAAAAGGAACGTCAACATCAATATGCGAATGTGACTGCCGTCGACATCGGCATCCGTCATGCAGATGATGCGGTTGTAACGCAGCTTGCTTTCGTCATACTCCGCGTTGATGCCGCAACCAAACGCCGTGATCATCGCCTTGATCTCTTCATTTTCAAGCACGCGGTGCAGAGGCGCTTTTTCCACGTTCAAGATCTTGCCCCTCAACGGCAATATTGCCTGAAAACGACGGTCCCTGCCCTGCTTTGCGCTGCCGCCTGCGGAATCGCCCTCAACAATGTAGATCTCGCAATTTTCGGGGTTTTTGTCGGTGCAATCGGCAAGTTTGCCGGGAAGCGTGGTGCTTTCAAGAGCGCTCTTTCGCCTGGCGCTCTCCCTTGCCACCCTCGCCGCTTCACGCGCACGCTGCGCCGTGATGGTCTTGAGGACGAGTTCCTTCGCCTCCCTGGGATGTTCCTCAAGATAGGTGCCAAAGCCCTCCGTCACACCCTTCGCGACCGCAGAACGCATGGCGCTGTTGCCAAGTTTGGTTTTGGTTTGCCCCTCAAATTGAGGCTCCTCAAGTTTGACGGATATGACCGCCGTCAGCCCCTCGCGCACATCCTCGCCGCTCAGCTTTTCACTGCCCTTCAGAATGCCCGCCTTCGCGCCGTAATCGTTGATCACCTTGGTGATGGCGGAACGGAAACCCTCAAGATGCGTGCCGCCCTCCTCCGTGTTGATGTTGTTTGCAAACGCAAGAATGGTGTCGGAATAGCTGTCGTTGTACTGCATGGCGACCTCTATCTCGCTGTCAACGTACTTTTCGTCAAAATAAATGACTTCCGGGAAGATGGTTTCCTTGGTCTTGTTCATCTCCTCGACAAAGGATACGATGCCGCCCTCATAGCAGAAAGACTCGCGCCGCTCCGGAGTGGTCCTGAGATCCGCAATGTCGATCACAAGCCCTTTGTTGAGGTACGCAAGTTCCCTGAGGCGGGTCTTCATCGTGTCATAGTTGAAATCAAGCGTTTCAAAGATCTCGCTGTCGGGATAGAACGTGATGGTGGTGCCCGTGTCGCTCGCCTCGCCTACCACCGCAAGCGGACGCTCCGCTACGCCGCGGTTGAAACGTATGCGATGCAGCTTGCCGTCCTGCCTCACCTCCGCGATAAGCCACTCGGAAAGCGCGTTGACGCAGGATACGCCTACGCCGTGCAGGCCGCCCGATATCTTGTAGCCGCCGTTGCCGAACTTGCCGCCCGCGTGCAGCTTGGTCAACACGACCTCCACTGCCGACTTGCCTTCCTTTTCGATTATGCCCGTGGGTATGCCCCTGCCGTTGTCCGTCACGCGGATCGCGCCGTCTTTGAGGATCTCCACCGTGATATGCGTGCAATAGCCCGCAAGCGCTTCGTCGATCGAGTTGTCAACAACCTCGGTCACCAAATGATGCAGACCGCGCACGTCCGTCGAGCCGATGTACATGCCGGGACGCTTGCGCACCGGATCAAGACCTTCAAGCACCTGAATGTCGCCCGCATTGTAACTGTGTTTAACTTCGTCGCTCATTTCTCCTCCTATATAAGTCAGATATATAATATATATAATATCAATATAATATTAGTAAAATAATTATAGCAAATCGCGCACGTGAATGCAACTGTTTTGCGGCGTTTTGTGCACATTTTGTCCACAACGCGCGGGACGGGCGCAAATATGGCGCAAAACGGGCGTATAAACGAGGCGAGAGCAAAATATCAACACGCAAAACACGTCTAAAACGCGCGACAATATCGGCATATAAACGCGGTAGAAAAAAAATCAAAGCTGTTTACGAGCAATGAGTACAGGAGGCACTCGGAAAGATAGATCACTAGGCGAGTCAAGCATCGGCAAACAGTGAATGCACATATACGCATATAAAAGTCCGCACAGAATGGCTGCACTCCGGCATAGATACGAAGGTAGAAATACTCAAATGGGAACAAATACGAGAGAATATATGAAATAAGTCGGCCGGAGCGATATATAAATGCACACGCGTATATGCGGGTATGCATGCGTATATGCGGAAATGCATGCGTATATGCGGAAATGCATGCGTATATACAGGCGAATATGCGGGCACGGGCAACAAATATGAGGAAATATGATGTCATAGGCGGCAAAATATACGCAATATCAACCAAAATAATAGTCACCAGCACCAAAAAGACGATCACTAGGCAGGCGCAATCTTAAGCGATGAACTTTGCTTTAAAAAAGATAGAATTTTTGCAGTGTGAAACAATAAAAAATTCTTGACATTTTGCGAAACATACGATAGAATTTTGATGGTTGAAAAATTTGGGTCAAAGACCTCTATAAAAATTTGGGTGAAAGGACGCAAAGAAATCCCAACCATTAAAAAAAGCCACTGTTTAGTGGGGTTTTAAAGGCTTTAAGTTCCACGTGAAACTGCGAGGGGAGGCGAGATGTTTCACGTGGAACTTGTATTTTCATTAACATAGTAAACTATTTATCCAAGGAACAGTGGGCATGCTCTGAGTGACGTACACTTATGGCGTTTTATACTCCCTCTTGGATGTACGGCACGACTTTTGCTGTGTTTTGTGCACATAGTAAACAACCGCACGGCGCTATTTTTCGTAGTGTTTGACGGGACAACGTAACACATCTGGTCGTATCTAGCCGTTTTTCAGAGTGCTGACAACAAAAAATAACCGCGAGGCAAGGTGTGCGCACCGAAGCAAGTCGCAGAAGTAGACTCGATAAAGGATATACAGATCTGAGCAGCAGACAAAACGCCGCGCAGTACAAACTTGACCAACCACAATTAAGTCGGCGCGACAAATTGCCCGTTTGCGCGAGGTTTGTGCATGTTGGCGTGTGGCAACATGATTTTGAGGACGGCGACAAATTGCCCGTTTGCGCGAGGTTTGTGAACACAATAAAACATAACGAATGCTGTTAAATGATGATGGTTAAACAAAAGAGATCGCCGAGGCGAAATCGACAGATATTTGGGAGTAAAACCGTCCCAGGGTTTCACGTGAAACGTGTATTTTTTTAATTCTAGAAAATTTAAGTGCGGTGGTGAATTTTAATTTACAGAAATTTTGCGATGTTAAATTTTAATGGTGGTACGCACAAAAAAACAACGATCGACTGTTTTTTGAATACCAGAATTTTATCGGCAGGAGATAATTGTGTAAAATTGTTACACGTGAAACACGGGGTGATGACTGTTGTAAATATGAAACGACACCACGAAGAAGCGGGCGCGGAAAATACAAATGTTTGAGTGAAATATAGGTGGCAAGATTTACAGCCACAAAACCTGAAAAAGCGTATAAGATGCGGCGCCAAAACTAAAAGGGGTTTTGACTTGGTGACAAAACTTGCACGAGGGGGCTTTTTATGTGGTGACAAAACGCGCAATGAGTTCCTCTACGGTGATAAACTTGCAAGAAGCTTACGATCTGGTGATAAACTTGCAAAGGGTTTCGGATGTGGTGGCAAAACAAGCAGAGGGTTTCCGATATGTGAGCAAAGCGTGTAAGAGGTTTCGGATACGGACTTTCGGGAGTTTTGTCTGAAAAATGTGGTGGGTGGAAATGGGCATATCGTGAAAACGTGTGGATAGCAAATACTTTGTTCGGTCAACAGACAGAAAATGTGCGTGTTTTTCAGAAATCAATTCTATAAATTTTGTTGAATAAAAAATATAAATTTTGATCGAATGAGGGAACATATCAATAAATACAGGGATTTTGTGGATAAAAGAGAACATAGAAAGAATGGAAATATCAATAAATACTGAGATGTTTTGTCGGACAAAAGAGAACTTTGAGAAAGAATAAACCTTCAGCGATTACAGATATCTTTTGTGGGAAACAAAAAGCATTGAGAGGAGAAACGTCAATAGGCTCCGAGATTTTTGTGGAAAACAAACTTATGAGTAATGAAAAATTTTTATGGGCGAGAAAATGCAGTTATTTGGGAAAAGAGAAAATATGGCAAAATGCGGAATGGTGGACAATAGTTCAATTGTTAATTATCATAAATCGCCACTAATAAAGAACAGATATTGGCGGCTAGGATCATGATAATTGCGATAATAGGCGTTTAGGCTGACAATAGGAAAATCAAAAGGGCGACGCGGTGTTTATGCCGTGTGCCCTTTGATGTTGTATCCTATTTGGGAAATGGGACTTTTGGGTCGCCTGTTGGCTGTATATTTATAACTTCAATGGGCGCTCCTATGTGGGAGGGAAGAGTCACTTTTTGATGGGTGGAAGGGGCGACGCTTCGCCTGTGACGGCGGCAATGATGGCCGGCAAAAGCTGTTCGTACTTGGTCATGGAGCGGCGAACTACCTCCGGGAAACTGAGGGGGGAAGATTCGTCCGCGCTGTCGGACACCACTTTGAGGCTGAGCAATGGGATGCGGTTGCGCTCGCATACAAGCGCGAGAGCGGCAAGTTCCATTTCGCAGATGTCGCAGCCAAACTCGTCGCGCAAGCGGGTCTTCATCGCCGAATTTGCGACGAAAACGTCGCCGCTGGCAACAGTGACTTGCTTGAGCGGCATGCGCGTTGCGAGAAGAACGCGGTCGATGAGCGCGCCGTCAAGATAGAAATAGCGGTCGTCCTTGCCGTCGTACTGCCCGGGAACGGTGCCGTCTATCGCGGAAGAGTCAAATTGATAGTGGCAAACTCTGCCTGCAAGCAGAAGATCGCCCTGCTTGAGGGTGGGATCGAGCGCGCCAACAAAGCCAAAATTGAGCGCTACGTCCACATCGAACAGATCTTTGAGCATCTGCATCATCATTGCCGAACGTATCTCGCCTACGCCGCCCGTCGCGAGATATACCGTGTGCGCCCCCACTTGCGCCTTGCATACGCGCACGCCCGATATGGTGCTTTGCGCGACAATGTTGCCGAGTTTGTTCAGGATGGGGAATGTTTCCTCCGCCATCGCAGTCACAATAGCTATTCTCATGTTTCGCCTCCGCACAATATAATAGCACGATCGCAAAAAAATCTCAATACGTTTGAAAAGAGTTTGCAAAGGTTTTGAGAGATAAAAACGATTGTCAAGTCGGGTATTAGGTGCTAAAATCAAGGCATGGACGAGCAAAATGTAAGACTTGTTTCGGAGGGAGCAAACAGGCTGGGCGCTCCGCTTGAAAAGGAACAGATCGACAAATTGATAAGGTTTTTTGAACTTGTCGCCAAGGCGAACGAGCGCTTCAACCTGACCGCTATAAAGGACGAGAAGGACTTTGCGATCAAACATATCGTAGACTCGCTTACCGCGGCAAAATTTGTGCCCAAAGGCGCAAAATTGCTGGATATCGGGGCGGGAGCGGGGTTTCCGAGCGTTCCGCTTGCGGTCGCGCTGCCAAACGTTGAAGTGACGGCGCTGGACGCAACCTCCAAAAAGGCGAACTTCATCGCCGAGGCTGCCAAAGAACTCCGTCTTGACAACCTGCGGGCGGTGTGCGGCAGGGCGGAAGAGCAGACCGCTATGTTTGAAAAGTTTGACGTTGTCACCGCAAGAGCGGTCGCGTCGCTGAATATATTGTTGGAACTGAGCGCTCCCATGCTCAAAACGGGAGGGGTGTTCATCGCGTACAAGTCGGACGAGAGCGAACTTGAAAACGTCAAAACCGCGCTGGCAAAGCTGAATATGCGCCTTAAAGACAAAGTATCCCTGCTTTTGGAGGACAACCGCCGCGCCCTGCTTTTGTTTGAAAAGACCGCGCCCACGCCAAAAATCTATCCCCGCCGCTACGGGATCATCAAAAAATCGCCGCTGTGACGAGTGTGAGAGGGTCAGCGCATAAAAACGCGGACGCGTTGATACGCGCGTTTTGGGTCAGAGAAAATTCCTGTGAAACATTGTGTTGAACATTGTTGATAATTCGGCGGGATTGTGTTAAACTCAAAGTATGGCAAAAATAATTTCTTTCTCAAATCAGAAGGGCGGGGTGGGCAAAACCACAACGTGCGTCAACCTCGCGGCGGCGCTCGCCCTCAAAGGCAAAAAGGTGTTGGTGGTGGACTTTGACCCTCAAAGCAACGCCTCAAGCGCACTGGGCATATTTGACAAAAATCTGAAAGCGTCGGTGTACGGCGTGATGTGCGACGAGATATCCGCGGAGGACGCGATCGTCGAGTTGGAGCCAACGGGACTGTGCTTGCTTCCGTCGTCAAGCGACCTCGCGGGAGCGGAGTTGGAATTGAGCCAGATCGTGATAGGCAGAGAGCGCGTGCTACAGGAAAAACTTGCGCCCGTCGTTGACAAATTCGACTTTGTGTTTGTGGACTGCCCTCCGTCGCTTGGGCTGCTCACAGTCAACGCGCTCACTGCGTCCGACGGCGTGGTGATCCCCATTCAGTGCGAATTTTTTGCGCTTGAGGGGTTGAGTCAGATGATGAACACCGTCAAACTGGTCAAAAAACACCTCAACCCGTCCATCGACGTGACGGGCGTGGTGCTGACAATGTACGACGGCAGATCAAAACTGTCGCGGGGCGTGCTGGACGAGATCGAAAAGTTTTTTGGGGATAGGGTGTTCGAGGCGAAGATCCCGCGCAATATCCGCCTGGCGGAGGCTCCAAGCTACGGCAAACCTGCCGCGCTGTACGACAAGCGCTGCGCGGGTACGCTCGCATATGACAAACTCGCCGAGGAATTTTTGTCGAGATTGGAATGAGCGACGCGCAATATAATAGGAAATAAAGTAAAGGGTTTTTGAAAATTTAGGAGGAATGTATATGGCAAACATCAAGGGAGGTCTGGGCGCAAGAGGTTTGAACGCGCTGTTCAACGACAACCGTACAAATGTGTCCGTCGGGATCTCGGCGGAGGAATTTCCCACGCAGGAAATAGATGTGTCTTTGATAGATCGCAACCCCAATCAGCCTCGCAAAACGTTTAACGAGGACAGCCTGAAAGAGATGGCGAACTCGATCGCCACCTACGGCGTGCTGCAACCGCTGTTGCTGGTCAAGACGGAGGGCGGAAGATATTTGATCATCGCCGGCGAGCGCCGCTTCAGAGCAAGCCTGCTTGCGGGATTGAAATCCGTGCCCGCCATCGTCAGAGAACTCACGCCGCAACAAATTCAGGAGATATCGCTGATCGAAAACCTGCATAGGGAGGACCTCAACGCGATCGAGGCGGCGGAAGGCATGCGCGAACTTATGGAAAACCACGCGCTCACCCAAGAGGAAGTGGCGCAGCGCATAGGAAAATCAAGGCCGTACGTCACAAACACTTTGCGCCTGC
>CANQMD010000003.1 GCA_947624885.1 uncultured Clostridia bacterium | reverse complement strand
GAGAAGGCGAAAGATATTATAGACCGCCTGAACGCCTCGGGGATAAAGACCAAATCGGGCAAAAAGTTCACGATGAGCCAACTTGCCCGCATTATACGAAACGAGAAATATATAGGCGTCGTCAACATAGACGGCAAAGTCTATACCAACGTCATTCCGCCCATTGTGGACGAAACTCTGTTCCGCGAGGCAAATTCGGTCATGGATACGCATAAACACAAACAAAGAAAAAATTATGACGAACAGCCGTATATTTTAAGCGGCAAACTCGTTTGCGGGTACTGTCATTCGGCTATTACTGCCGAGGCGGGAACGAGCAAGACGGGGCGAGTGTACCACTACTACAAGTGCTACGGTAAAAAGCTGAGAACAACCGATTGTCAAAAGAAAGCCGTAAGTCAAGAGTACATAGAACGCTTGATATTCGAGGCGACGATAAAGTACGTCCTTCGCCCGAATATCATCGACAAAATATCGAACATTGTTACCGAGAAATTCAACGCCGACCTTGCCACACCCGTTGCTCTGCTGTCGCTTGAAAAGGAACTCAAAGAGGTCAATAAATCAATCGGCGGCATTATGGCGGCGATAGAACACGGCATTTTTACAAAGACAACGCAGGAGCGACTACTTTCATTGGAAGCGGAAAAGTCCGATCTCGAAACGAAAATCGCCGTGGAACAAGCGCGGCAGATAAAGCCGCTAAAAGCAAGCGAAGTCAAGAAATTTTTGTCTTACTTTGCACGTATGAAATACGAGGACGGCGAGGAAAGAAACGAATTCTTTAACTCATTTATAAACCGTGTCATTCTTTTCGACGATAAGGTTATTATCCTCTATAACTCGAACGACCGAGAGATCAAACAACTTGACAAAAAACAATTAAAAGAAGCCGAGGCTGCCGAAAATCTTGAAGAGATAATAGAAAACAACTCGCTTGAACCAAAAGAGTTCAAACGAGTTGCACTTGGCGGAGAAGCAGGGATTTGAACCCTGGCTACGATTCACTCGTACTACTCCCTTAGCAGGGGAGCCCCTTCGGCCTCTTGGGTACTTCTCCGTAGGATGTAAGCGGGGCGGTCGCGCTAGGATTAAATAGTAACACACCGAGCGCGGGATGTCAATGCTTTTGCGCTATTTTTGGGGAGGCAAGGGATATTTTTTGAGGTGGGAGGGAGGAATAGAGCGGCGAAAAGCGGCGGAGCGGAGAAAGGCGCGTAGTGGAATTTGGCATATTTGAATATGGCGTAAGTCGAAAAGCGGGAGCAGGTGCAGAAAAATACGAAAGTAAGCGCGGCGCGAAGCGAAAGCAAGTGCCGTAAAAGCGGAAGAGAATAAGGCAGAAAACGAGGGCGGGAACAGACGAAAATATGATGTAAAATACGTTGACCGGCGGGCGTAAAAGTTGCAAAAATACGGGTGCAAACATTTGGCGAAACGCTGTGATAAGGCAGAATGATTTTTATACATTCAATTGCAAAATGCAGGCGTAAATATGGGACAAAGAGTGGTGCGAAGGAGGGCGGAAATTTTGCGCTCAAAATTGCAGAACGCGATGTTTATTGCGCAAAAAAGATAAATAAAGTGCGGAATTGTGCGGTTGATATGTATATTTATGCGGCGATGTATGTCTGTTTTGGGTGTGTGTGGATGTGGTTTTTACGGCATTAAAAACCCCAATTGCCGGGGGTGATGAACAGGAATGAAAGCAGGGCGAGCAAGCCCATAAGCACGGGGATATGCAGGATGAAAATCAGCAAGGCGTGCTTGCCGATGAAGGAGATCGGGCGATTCCATTTTCCGTCAAGGCGGGGCAGGAGCGACTCCCTTGTGCGGTAGAGGAAGGGGCCTATCGCCGCGCCCCAGAAGAAATAGGGGAGGTACTCGACGACGGTGAACATGTCGCCGGGAGAAACCTCGCCTTGCGAATAGAAAAGGCTTGGGTTGCCCCAAAAGTCATGCGGCGGGAAGAGGAAGGCGAAAAATATCGGCGTGGACGAAGGCGGAGTGAAGCAGAAGTAAAGTATGAGCGCTATGCCGCACAGCCCCACGCTGCATATCGCGACGGCGCGTTTGTTGTGACGGCAGAGGAAGTCCACAAGCGTATAGAGCAATATCATCGTCGCGATGAAGTGCAGCACACCGAATGTGACGAAGGAGCCTGTGATGCCCAGCACGTACTCGTCGAACAGAGTGACGTAGGAATATAACATCGCGACCGCCATAAGTTGCGCCCCGCGTTTGAGATTGGAGCGGGAAAATGTGCAGGATATGCCCGATATGCCAAAGAAAAACACCAACACGACGCAATGCGCCGTCCGCCACGCGTCGCTTGCGACCCATTGGTGGCAAAATCTTGTAAACGCATTGCCCGCGCCCAGCGCAAACCATGCGCTCGCGCCGTACCACTCCCCCGCGAACATATCCACGCACATCGTGAGGTGGTCGAGGATCATCAAGATGACGCAAATTCCGCGCAGAAAATCCAACTCCCAAATTCGGCGTTTTGGGAGAGGAAGGTAGCGCATTTGCGTTTCAAACGGAATAAGACCGTCGTTGTCGTCGGGGAAGAACGTCATGGGCACAGTATAGCACCCGCGCCGAGCGATGTCAATCAAAGGCGCGAAGCGACGCGGGCGGCGCATGCGGGCGGCAAAACGACTCGCGGGATTTGAAAATACCGTCGCAGATTTACAAATTTTGCCAAAAACGGATATTCTAAACGATTGAAAATTTTGAATTTGCGGAGAGAATTTTTTTCGGGCACAATTAAAAATGCCGAAAAAATTTTTAAGGAAAATTTTGCCTTCAAAAGGGCGATCGCGGCAAAAAATACAATAAAATGTGGTGCTTCGGCATGAGCGATACAACCTGTAGGGCGTTTTAAGCAACCGTCGCGCAGATATGTGGGTATTGACAAAAGAGGTTTCGCACGTTATAATTGTAACGTATAATAATCTGCACACACGCTATGCGCGTATGTAGATTTGGAGGGAATTATGAGAAAACACATAGTCGCGGTTGTACTGCTTCTTATCTTGGTCCTCGTTATGACGGCCGGGCTTGCCGCGTGCAACACTACGGGCGGGACAACCGATCCCGACACTCCGCCTGCCGTATTGCCGAGCGACCCAAGCGGTTCGGAGGGCGGAAACGCAGACAATCTTATCAGTTCGCGCCAGGCTTGGACGCTCATCAAGGACGCGGCGTTTGCGTCTGCGGACGCGGGTCACAACGCCAGGTATGTCCGACTTGACACAAGTTTTTTGCTGGGCTACAGCAAAGACGAGTACGAAAGCGCGTTTGTGCTGAGATTTGCCGCGGATATCGACCTCAACTCCGAAAACATCAAGGATTCGGAACTTATTCTTGAGTTGAGGAGTTTTGCCAAGACCGATATAGAAGGGTTGAGTTATTCGCAGCTTTGCTCCAAAGCGTCTTCCGGCGAGGGCACTTTGTTGCTTGGCACGTATTTGTACGACCATATGCTTGTGGCGGATCTGCGCGGGATCAAAAAGGATTCCGGCGTACATATTCTGAGGACAAATCAGATAGACGCGGCATATTTCGCGGGAAAACTCACCAGCACGATATACAGCATGGGGATCACCGATCTTGTTTTCAACAAGCTGTTCGGCTACAACATCGGCGATCTGCTGAAAACCCTCCTCAAAGACAGCGTCCCCGCGCTTGGCAATCTTGACCTCATCAATCTCTCCGTTGAGGACTTGCTTGTCAATTTCATCCTCGGCGGATCCTCCAGCCGCTTCACGGATGACGGCAACGGGCACAAATCCATCAGCATTCCGTGCGATCTGTCCATGATCGTCGGCATAGTATTCCCTCTTTTGCAAAATCTCATCTCCGAAGATATTGTCGGGCTTGTCAACAGAGTCGTCGGGCTCGATCTCGGCAAACTCAGCGCGTTGAGCGGCGTTGCGCTGTACATCAATGCGGAACTCAACAACGACAAGCTGCAAAGCGTCGGGCTTGACATTGACGTCAACCTCAATTCAAACGGGCTTGGCGAAGATTTCACAAGCAAATACGGCGAATTCCAAAACGACATCGGGATCACGCTCGGCATGAGCAGGGCGGAGTTCACCGTCAGACCCACGCTCAACCTTGAGCAAATGCTCAAGCAGCGCCCCGAAAATGCCGAAGGCGCGGACAATTTTTACGACCTTGTCAATCTTCAAAACGAATATTCCATTTTCACAATCGAAGGCTCTGTCGACCTCAGCGTTGACATCAAAGACAAGACTGTCACCGCCGAGAGCGCAATGCAGTCGTTTGGACCTCTGCTTCAAAATCTGCTCAAAACGACCATAAACAACGAGGATCTTTACAGGGCGATCTATCCTCTGTTGACAAAGCCGATCAACTTCTCGCAAGGCACGATCCCGCTTGTGCTTACGCTGAAAGTGAAACTCAACACCATGGATTTCACCAAAACCAGGATAGCGGTTGAGTTGCTTGGCGGCGGCGAGCGCAGTTTGCGCCTCGGCGCGTACTATTCCGGCGAGAAGCAAACCGTCTATCTTGACGCAAGAGGACTTCTCGGCGACAACAACACCAGATTCTCCATCCCCGACATCAACGTCAATCAGCTTATTCGCGACGGCGTAGACAGCCTCATCAATATGCTTATGACGGCGATCAACGGCGACGCGGCAAGCGCGGCGGAACTCAGTTCCAAATACGCGGACGGCACCATGATGAAGCACCACCTCGGCTACTCCGCCGAGGAGGAGGGCACAGGCACGGAAGGCGGCACGACCGAAGAGGGCGGCTCCCAAGAAGAATCGTCTGTGGACGTGATCCCGCTCATCAACCAGGTGCTCGACCATGTGGAACTTGTCAAAAACGGCAACATTTTCAACATCACAGACCTCAAGATCACGCTTGCGGAGGATCTGCTCAACACGCTGTTCGGGCTGTTCCTCACGGGCGATTATGCGGATCTGAACATCCCCATCACCAAGGATCCTCCTCCCGTTCTCTCTTACGAAAACAAGGGCGTGGGCCATGTCAAGACCTTGGCGCTGTCCGGGTTGGAACTCAACTTGCTGGACGAGGATATGGTGACGGAATCCCCCGTTGCGGGCTTGAACTTTGCGATCAATCTCAAGTTTGGCGCAATAGAAAACGAGCAGGAATTCAGCGAGAAATTCAGCAGCATCTACAGCGACGAATCGGCGTGGCTGCCCATATTGAAGGACGGCGCTTTTGACATGTCCATGTTGCATGTGAGCGTCGCCACGGGGCTGGAACTCAATCTTGAGGCGCTGCGCAGCAAACTTGCGCAATTGGACATCACTGTGGACGATCTGCCTATGGGCGACACCTACGAGGGCGTGTTGCTCAAGTTGCTCATCGAGTTGGGCAATGTGGCGGGCGGCCTCACTTTGGACATCGGCGCGGACCTCGACCTCAGCGGCGCGGATCTGCAATCCGGCAATTTGCCGATCGCCGACATCCTTGCGGGATCGTCGTTGAAACTTGTCATAAGCGGCAAAGCGACCGACATCAAGCTGGCGATCTTCCTGCAAGACGGCTATGTGTATATCGATTCCAAAAACATCAAGACGCTGTCCATCGACAAACTGAAACTCAATCTTGCCGACGTGCTCGGCGCTGTTGCCGAGGGCGGCTCCGACGCAAACGGAGCGGGCAACGCGGAGGCTTCCGTTGCGGCGGACGGCGACTCGACGTTTGACACCAACGCACTGCTTACGCTTGTCGCAATGGCGGTGCAGCAGATAGACATCGGGCAGACCTCCATTTCGATAGGCATTCTCACCGACGTGTTGAGTCAGCTGACCAGAAAGTGGCCCATCACCTTTGAGTATTCCGAGGCGGAAGGCGGCTTGAGGCTGGACTTTGTCGACGGACTCAACCTGTCAAAGACTCAGCTTGGTCTGTTTGTCGCCGTGGGCAACAGCGTCAACATGGACCTCTCGCTCAAGGGTATATCCGCGGGTCTGCACTCCTCCACCACGCGCTTCCTCGACGACTATCTCAAGGGGACGGATTACACGGCGGAGTCATTCACAGACGTGATGGACAACCCCTATCTGTCGCTCGGCTTGACGCTCGGCATCGAACTCGAATCGCAGGAGGGCTCCTCCACGATGAGTTTCGGCACAAAGGGCACGCATTGGCTTGATCCGAGCAACAACGAGTACAAACTGATTGCGCACAATCCCGTTCCGAAAAACTACAAAGGACTTTTGTATTATCAGGACGAGGAGGGCGAGTGGCATCCCGAAGATTACACCGAAACGCGTCTGTCCTTCAGCGACAACGTGGAGATATCCTATGAGTTGAGGCTGGCAAGCAGTCTTGACCTTGCGCCGCTGGTGTCCTACCTGATGGGCGCGAGCGATTTGCAGACTTCGCACAACGCTTCCGAGTTGGTTTTGGAACTCATCGGCTCAAAGACCTCTCCGGGGCAACCCAAGAAGGATCAGCTGTTGCTCGGCATTTACTACACGGGCGGCTCGCTGTACATAGATCTGCAAAACTTCGGCATCAACCGCATGCTTGTCGACATCGACCTGTTCGGCATCATTGTGGGACTTATTGCCAACAACAGCAGCATCACGGTCAACGCGGGCGCTACGGGCGAATCCAACGCGCTGCCCGCAGTCGATCCCGCCGAAGGAGGCGAAAGCGCGGCGAAGAACTTGCTTTTGCTGGACCTCATCGCGACGCTGTCCTCCGACAGCTTCAAAGTCGAACTTATGCAAGGCCTTGTCGAGGCTGTGTTTGCACTCACGGGCGTAAACGTCGCGGATCTGACGGCGTGGCTTGAGATCGCTTGGGACAGGCTTGAGGCAGAGGACGTCCACGAAGGCAAAGTGTTGCGCTTTATGGGCGAGATCAAAAACGACGCTAACCAGAAGGTCACTTCCGCCGAGATCTACGCCAAGGACATCGCCATCAAGGGCGGCGGCTCCACGCTTGCTCCCGTCAACGTTGTGCGCAACGTGGAGGGCGAGGAAGGCATGGAGGTCGTTCAGACCGAAGTCGGCGAATACGTCAACAACGACGCTCTTGAGTGGGCTCCCGTCGAGTTGTTCAACACGGCAGGCGACCTTGTGATGCCCTCCGTCTTTGCGGAGATCAAAGGCAACATCACCGTTGGCGCGATCGCGGGCACAGAGGATTGGACGCTCGGCAAGTGGATAGGCGCTGTCACCGACGCGATGAACGTGACCATCGGCAACAACGAAAAACTCGACTCATTCATCAATCAACTCATGTTGCAATTCAACACCCCCATCGAGGAGGGCGCGACGATAGGTTTGCGCATAGCGCTGGAACTTCGTTTCAACCCGTTGGCGAGCGTAGATATTTTGCAAAGCGCCAAATTTGTCGCAGTCGACACCGACGAGGGGCTTGACAAATATTCCGAACTGTACATACTCAGGAGCAGATACTCTGCGGTGAACAATCCCACGACGTTCGAGGGCGATCTGTATGAGGAACAGACGCTTGCAGGCGGCGACACGGTCTACAACCTGTTCACGGGCGACGTGCAATCCTACAAGGGCACGCTGTATCAAAAGCAATACGGCGTGAAGTATCTCCCCGTTGACGTTGCCACCGCGCGCGAACATATCCAAAACGGCACCGAAACCGTCTACGTCAAGTATTACACCGAGGGCGGCATGTCGCTGACCGAGGCGACCGCAAAGGACGGCAAGTACGAAACGGGCGATTACTATGTCAAGACTGACAACGGCTACTACAAGACGAAGGTGACCGATCTCAACGCAGGCTCGTTTGAAGATGTCGCGCTTTACAAGACGATCTCGCCGTTTGACATCGACTACATGCTCAGCCACGCGGACCTCGCCATCGAGATATTCAATACCGCGGTCGAAAACATCGACGATATGACTTCCGACGCAGACAGGGAAGCGGCGACTTTGCTCGCGTTGAGGCTTGTGTATCAAGGCGACGACGCACACGGCAAGGCGGTCAGCACTCTGTACGTCGACTTTGGTCAGGAATTCCACATCGCCGTGGCAAATCTCAGCCTTGGCGATCTCCTGAACCAGCTGCTCCATCCCTCCACGGATACGGAAGGGGAGCAGGTTGAGCCTGCGGCATACTCCGCAGACGAGAGCACGGGCGAAGCGACGGGCGACGCTGCGGGCGACACGTCCATAATGGGCACGATAAGTTCCGTGCTGGCAATGCTCGGGCAGTTTGCAAGCAGCCTCAAAGTCGGGTTGGACGGCATTTCCGCCAACTTCGCTTCCGGCATGATCACCGCGGTGCTCAACATGATTTTGGGCACCAACATTGCGGAGCGCGACTTCATCGGACTCAACGAGGACGAGAGTTACTTCAGCTTCTCGTGGCTGTACGATCTCAGCCTCAGGTTGCAGATCGACCCCGTATATCTGGGGCTTGACATCAACGACATCGGCGTCGAACTTGGCTCCGACGGCGATGTGTTGCCATCCTATTTTGACAGCAGCAGGTACACCAGCGCGGAGAATCTCAACGACATTTCGCTCAAGTTGAGCATCGGCGCGGAACTTGTGCTTAAGGAGCAGGAAGACGGCATCAGGATCCAAAACTTCCTTGACGCGTTTGCAAGCAAACTCAAACTGGATCTCGGCGTGGACATCAACGACACGTTCACCTATGATTTTGACATCGAGTTGGGCGCAAACCTCAACCTTGGCGACCCCAACAACACCGTGATCGCGGTCACGCTCAAAGCAAACGGACAAGATTTAATTGGTATATATATTAATGGAACAACTCTTTATGTAGATATAGGCGTGCTGTCCGCAGACCCGTTCTACATCGAAAACACCAACATCTGCACGCTCATCATCGACGAGATCAGCAAGTTGCTGGGCATAGGCGGCAGCGGAGCAGAGGGCTCCGACGCGCTTGCGGCGGCGGATGATCCCGACTTGCAGGCGGCGGGAGAGCAGATGGAAGTGATCCTCAACATCGCGGGCGGCAGGATCGGGTTGATTTTGGTTGAAAACGTGATGTTGGGCTTGATCGACTCGTTTGTAAAGGGCGACGTGGACGAAAAGATCCAGAGCCTCGACCTTGGCATAAACGTTGAGGCAAACCTCGATTTCAGCCCGCTTGCGCTCACCATCGACTTGACCAGCAACTATATCGACCTCTCTCTTGATTTGTCGAACATCGGCATTTCAACAAGCGCGGGGCAGAGCGACGTTTACAACGAGGTGAAACAACTTGTTGACGAAGTCGCCTCCCGCAAGGCGTATGTGCAGAGCGACGACGGCGCATATTACAGGATCAAAAACGCCGACGGAACGTATTCGTATGTGCTCAAGAGCGAGTATGACGCGAATCCCGACAAGTATACCGGCTCTGAAAAGCAGGAGGGGACATACGCGCAGACGGACTACTTCGAGGCGCACGACGACACCAGATTCATCAACCTCGACCTCAGTCTGTATGTGGATTACAGCGCAAGCGCGACCTATCTCCACATCGACGACAGGACCGTGCTTTACACCTACAAGGACAGCGAGCGCTACAGCTACGATCAACGTCAGCACAGGTTTGTGCAGGACAAGAACGGCAGCTTTGTGCGCGACGGATTCTCATTTGACGACATCCTGGAACTTGTGTTGGGCATTGACGACCTCAAGTCCGTCATGACAATGATGATGCCTCAGATCCACCTCGGCGTGAAGAACGGCGAGTTTGAATACGGCATAGATAAAGAAGGCTTTATGCTTGGCGAGTTGCTCAACAGGCTTGGGCTCAACTTGATGCTTGACGACAAGATGGACGACGGCTTTATGCTGGGCATCAAGGCGCAACTCGACCTTGAGGCGCTCAACCTCAACGTGCCGTGGCTGTCGCTCACGACGGATTTCTTTGATAACCTGACCAAACTCAAGTTTGACCTTGCGACGATTTTCCAAGCGCTTGAGTTGCAACTCACCCTCGACTTCACATGGGAGGACGGCGAAAACAGCAAGGCGAAGATAAATCTCAACTTTGACAACGGCAGGCTGTACATTGATCTCA
Source organism: uncultured Clostridia bacterium (assembly GCA_947624885.1). GTDB lineage: Bacteria > Bacillota > Clostridia > Christensenellales > CAG-917 > CAG-475. Next base: position 32,025 of record CANQMD010000003.1, on the reverse strand, counting down.
GTGGCGTGGGCGGTCCCAAGGTGGAAGTGGAACTTCTGGATCTGCTTGACAGGCTTGGCGTGAACATCGCGGGCGGAGCCGCCGACGCGCTTCCCGCCGCGGGCGAGGGCGAGCAGACGACCGAGGAGAGCGCGGGCGGCATCTTCACGCTTGACCACGTGTTGGAGGCTCTCAACCTCATCGTGCAGAGCATTGCGCTGACTGCAAAGACATGGCCCGACAACGACAACTTCAACGCGCTTGCGGGCATAAAAGTGCTGTTCAATGCAAACGCGTTCAATTTGGTGATCAGCCGACTGTTCTCCGGTCTGTTGAAGAAGGAATTCACTTCCACGACCAACCAGACGATACTCGACGACGAAAACAGCGGACTGTTCCTCAACTTCTCCGACGACAGATTCGGCATGGACAAATCGCTGCTGGGGCTGAGGTTTGTTGCCTCGCTTGCCAACAGCAGAAACCCCGAATATGACGCGATAGAGGGCGAAAAGGGCGACATCCCCGAAAATTACACCATAGACATTGCGCTCGGACTTGGGCTGAACGTGAATTTGCTGTCCACCAACCAAGTGGACAAGCTGCTCGACCCCGACGACGCGATGGAATTCATCAGTCTTGACGAATACATCGAGAACATCGTTGCAATGCTCAACGGTTTCTACGACGTTACGTTTAAGGAAACAACTCCTTTGGACGACGTGCTTTACGTCACGTTCACGGAGGACGAAAACGGCGGCTATGTGCAAACGTTGCAACTCTACCGTCCTCTCAAGCAGGATGAGATCGAAAAACTCGACTCCTCCACCAAGAGATATGCTTTGAGTTACGTCACCTTTGTCAACGGCGTTCCTTATCCCGTGACCAACTTCACGGAATCCGCGGACGGCGAGTACATCTTTGACAAGGCGAAGGGCATTTACGTTTCCTACGCCCTGTATGACGGCGACATCGAGGACATCGTGCATTACTCCGCGACGATCGGCACAGAAGCATTGGGCAAGGCGGGATCTGTCAAGGCGTATCAACCCATATCCGATTACTCCGATCAGATCGTATCCATCAGCCTGAGCGGACTTGCCTACTTCAAGTCCACGGACGCGGCGGATTACAACATCGGAGCGCTTGTCAATCACTTTGACACATTGCAAGACATGATCATCATGCTGTCGTCGCAATCAGCGTTCTTCGGCGGCGTTGGGATCAGGGCGTCGATCAACGTCGACCTTGCCAAACTCGATCTGCGCGGCTTGCTTTCGGGCATGAAGCTGAAGGACTTCATCAACAGCAGTAGCGGCATAGACGAGATGGAGATCGCGCTTGAATTTGTGCAGGTGGACGATCTTGGCAACTTTGCCCGCTACAGCGGCAACAATCAATACAAAGTGCTCGGCGGCGCATATCTGAGCGAGGGCACGCTGTATTTCGACGCGACGGGGCTTGGCAGCAATTCCGAGCAATATTCGCGCATAGACAACTTCATCGGCTACCTCAAGCGCATAGTGCAGTACGGTTTCGGCGGCCTGTTTGGCGGCGAAGCCACTCCCGAAGCGGTCACGGCAGAGGACGCGGAACTCGATCAGGAACAGGTCATTCGCAACGCCATCATCGCGCTTGCCTACTCCGACAAAGCATTCCAGATCACGCTGTCGCAGGCGTTGGTTTCCACGGTGTTTGCGGCGTTCCTGCCCGATCTTGGCAACGTTGACGACGTGTTTGACGTGATGAACGTCAACCTCGGACTCTCCTACGGCGAGGAAAGCTACAAGGAGATCGATTCGCTCAGGACCACAAATCCCGACGAATGGGCAAAATTCCAGGAAGGCGGCGAGTACGAAGATCTGCGCTACAAGAAGTATGAAGAGCCGGAGTTCAAAGAGTACGACGGCGGATTTGACTTCTTTGTCGTGACAAGAAAGGACGGCAGCTTCGGCTATTACGACAAGGAGCGCACCACTGTTTACACAAAGACCCCCGCGAGCGAAGAGGGCGGCGCGGATCAATATGACGAAGGCGCGTATTCGGACGAGGGCGAATATTACATCCTCACCTCCAACGGCTACGAGAAGATCGCGTTTGTCGCGCACGGCGTTGAAATTTCGCCCGCGACGAGTTTCTATGCTGACGTTGAAGGCGTTGCGGGAGGACAAGTCCCGCTCAACCTTTACAGCGTTGCGCTCAAACTTGACGACGGCGATTTCACCACGGCAAGCATATTCCTCAACTATGACGGAGGGGAGGGCGACGAACATCACGCTCTTGCCACTTACGCATACATCGACGGCTCCTATAAAAAGATCACCAAGCTGTACGAGCGCCTGTACGGATATGTCAAAGATTCGACCGGCAACCTGTACAGGACTGTCGACAACTACACATCTCTCAACCAATTCTGGTTTGGGTTGGACATCACGACGGGCGTGCTCAGCGCGGGCATAAAAGTCGGCGCGATAGACATCGGCGTTGGCAGAACGCAGTCACTGTTGCCGGAGTACATCCGCGACGGAATGAAGCACTCCTTTGTTGTGGATAACTTGGAGTACGGCTACACCAAGGCGGGCTACGACGAGCACCGCGATGAGATCGACGAGGATCTGACTTTGCCCGTCAACCCCTTCTACGACACAATTGTCACGTTGAGTTTCTCCGTTGAGTTGGAACTCGGCATTGACGACGGCACGATAGACTTCGGCACGATCCTCAGCCACCTAGTGGGCAATCTTGCGGGCATACAACTTGATATGCCCTCCACGACAATGGGTTACAGTTCGGCGCACTTCAGACTTGACGCGTCGCTTGTGCTTGACATGTACGACCTCAACTCGTCCGAGCTCAAACTCGAACTTGTTCAGGTCGCCGAAACAGGCTACGACGTGAAGTGGGCGGGCATCTACTTTGTCAACAGCACCGTTTACATCGACATGAAGGACGTGCTCAATCTGCCCAAGATGAGCATCAGCGACATCAACTTGGGCGAGATGCTTGAAAAATTGATCAACAAGCTGAACAAGCCGAGCACCGATCCGATGTTTGTTGCGGGCGGCGAAGGCGGAGGATCAAGCGACGCGCTTGTTGCGGCGCAGACCTCCGACGGTACATCCGGCAGCGGCGGCGGCGCAGTCGACCTCGACAACAAAAACCTTGGCCTTGCGATCTTCTTCAGGAAGGATCTGCTGACGATCACCATCGGCGATATGCTGTTTGACGCGATCATCAATCTGCTTCCCGACAGCCTCACGCAGGATCTCGGATTCACCGTGAGAGAACTGTTCTATGAGGAGATCAACGGCTCGTTGCAAGTGCAACTCAACACCGAGGACGGCATCGACCTCGAAGTTTCCGCGGGCATTGCGCTTGACGGCAGTCGTTATTATGGAACGGCGACCTCTCCCGACGATCAATATGTGCAACAAGATGGCCTGTGGACGCATCTGTACGACACCGACGAGAAGATCGCGACGTTGCCCGCAGATCTGCAAGCGGTCATAAACGACGTCAGCAATCCCGCAACCGACAACAAATACTATGTGTTCAGGCCCAACACCGAGGGCGGCGGATACTACATCCAGCCCGAAGGCTCCAACTATTTCCGCGCCATCAAGCCCGACGAGTTGGCGGCAAATTACAGCGGCACGCGTTACGACAAGTGGCTGGTGTCCTTCACGCATGGCAGCGGTCTGCACCTTGACAAGGTGATCGACAACGGCGTTGGCGACGGCTCCGAAGTCCTTCAGGACAGAACTTCCGCGGATGAAGAGGCAAGACACCTCAAAGCGGGCGAGATCGTCTACAAACTTACGCCTGCCGCAAAAGTCAACCAATCCTACGTGGGCGACGGCGGCGTGTACGACATGAAACTTGACCTCAAACTTGGCGTGCGCGATCTTGAAGTTGACTTCACCAACTACAGGGATTACACCTTGAGCGGCGACGATCTTTCGGATTACACCGACTTTGGCGATCTTGACCACATCACGCTTGATGAGGTCATTGACCTCACCACCAACTTCAGGTCGGGCGCGGACAACGCCATAGACCTCACCGAAGTGTTGCAGTACTTCCTGCCCACGATCGGCGGTGAAAAACTTGTTCAGATCCTCGCAGAGTCCGACAACGGCAGCGACGTCGGCCGCGAATTGCGCATCAAAGTCAGCGCAGAGTTGCAAACCATGGCGATGCTCAACTATCTGCGCACGCAGTACTTCAAAGATTCTTCCAACAAGGAAGAGGATATGGACTTCAACGACGTGCTTGAGATGTTCAAGAATCTGCTTAACGGCAGCGGCGAGGACAGCAGCCTCATCGACCTGTTGGACGACCTGTCAAGTTTTGTCAACCTCAGACTCACGCTTGAAACAAAGGGCGGCGACGAAGAAGACTTCCACGACCTTGTAGGCTTGTATATGGCGACAGGTTCGTACGCAAAACTCGATCCCGAGGACACGGACGAGAACAGCGAAAACTATGTCAAGCCCGAGGACAGGTACGACCACTATTACAAAGCGCAGTTCGGCAGCTACTATTATGACGATACGATCCACAAGTATCTGACCATCACAGAGGAGATGGAGGATACCGTTCTGCCCGAAGAGCGCTACACCTACGATTCAAGCTACTTCTATCAAAACGACAATGGCAACTACAAGCGCAACATGGGCGGATTGTATCTTGACCTGAGTTACTTCAACGTGCCCGGCATCTACGTCAACAGCGCGATGGTGCGCGACCTGTTTGCGGAGATCATGGGCGGTGACGACGGCAAGTCCTCCGAGGCGCTCGCAAGTGTGGATTCATTCTACTCCGCAGACGACGAAACCCCGGTGGAGCCTCTGTTCCCGTTGCTCAAGGACGACAGCATCACAAGCTACGTCAGGGCGTTTGTGCAGAGTGCGCAGATCACGTCCAAGTACGTGCAGATACTTGTCCGTCCGGACTTCATCAACCAACTTCTCCTCATCCTCATGGGCGAGGAGGAAGCCATTCAATTCCCGCAGGATGGATTCCTCAATTCCTCCTCTTTGACGTTGTTTGCGGACACCACGCTCACGACCTACATCAACGTCGACGAAGCGCTGCAAACCGCCAAGGAGAGGTATGATACCGCGGACGACGGGACAAAGGCGACGATCACCGCCGGAGTCAAAAATTGGCTTGCAACTTCGTCATATCGCTTCAACGTGACCGAGTACAAAGGCGATGGGGCGAGCAAACTTGGCACTTACTACAAGGACACGAAGAGGGGCAACGCATTTGTGCTTAAGACCACGCTTTCGCAGTACGACCGTCAAGTGCTGGACGCAAAGGTCGAAAGCGGCGAGGAGGCGTACTACGACGTTTCCGCCGCGGACGCATACATCAAACTTAAATCCACAGGCGAATATGTCAAGTTTGCCACCGCAACAAGAGCGCAACTCTCCCGTGCGGAACTTGACGAAGGCTTTGGCGCGATAGGAGTGTCAACGCCCAAACTTTACGTTGAAAACAGCGAGTATACAGAGGGCAGTGCGGAAATTGCTCAATACATCCCCGCAGAAAACCTGTATTGCGTCGACCTGCTTGACGATCAACGCGATCCGCTGTTGCAACTTGAGATTTATCTGTGGAATCACAGCATAACGCTTGGGCTGAACATGCCCACGTTTGGCGCAGTCCCGTTCCGCGACGTGAAGTGGACGGATCTGCAGGAAGCTGAAGACCTCAAAGACCTTGTGGGCGAAGTTCCCAAATCGCGTTGGTACAAGGAAGTCGAAAGGACCTACTTCACAAGCGAGGACAAGGCGACCGACGGCACCTACCGTTGGGTGGAGGATTACTATGTTGAAGGCGCGTTCAGCGAGGACAAGTACTTCGCCGCAGCGGACGCTTCCAACGCAGGCCCGCGCTACTATGAGTACCACAACGAGTACATCATGATCGATCGCGACACGCTGTACGTCTATGACGCCGGCGAGTACAAAAAAGCCGTAGACGCAAACGAGGGCAAATTCCCCGACTACCTTGCGGATATCGAAAACGACGTCAAGGACTACTACGTCAACGTCGGCACCACGTATGCAAGGATGCAGAGGGCTTACATCTACAGGCTCAACCACTACACCACCAAGTCCAAGGAGGTCATTCCCGGCGACGAAGTCGATCTGTATGATCCCAACAGCGGCGATGAACTTGCGGGGCAGTTCTATGTGCACACATGGCAGCCCTCCTCTATCGGCGCGCCCGATTTGTCCGGCACGAAGTACGATTATGTGCACGTAGACCAGCTTGTCTACCTGTCGTTCGCATTGCGCGGCAGCCTGTATCTCAACGCGGGCAGAGTCTACTCCGAGTACAAGATCTTTGAGGAGGCGTACAGAAAGTTCCATCCCGAGATCGCGGACGGCGAGATCCCTGCCTCCGCATATCAAGACATCGCATACGAAAAGTATCACGGCGACTACAGGCAGGTCACTGACCCTGCAAAGATCGAGCAATTGCGCCAAAACGGTCTGTTGTACATCTGGATGAACTCGTCCGTCGGCGACGACTACGCCATCAACGAGGCGTTTGGCGAAGTGCTCAGCGGTCTGCTTGGCTCGCTGGAGGGCAGATTCGAGGTCGACGAGGACGAAACGATCGAGATCTTCTTCGAGATCCGCCTCAACCTCGGCTTTGACATCAGCATAGTTCCGCTGTCGCTCAACGTGCGCGACCTTGACGTTGCGATCGACATTTGGGGCGAGCAGAACGACCTCAAACCTGCAAATATTTATCAATCCGAACAAGATGCGGCGGGCGAGGGCAAGGATTGGGTGCCCGAATATTCCGACGAAGAAAATCGCACGAGTTATGACAAGCTGCTTGACGGCTCGCTGACTCACCTCATCGGCATTTACTACAGCAATGACAAGGACACCGGCGAGGCGGGCTTGTACATCGATCTGGAGTGGCTGCTTGGCGAAAAGGCAAAGATCTACGTCGACGTGAGCGAATATCCGCTTGAAAGCCTGATCAACGGCTACATCGGCGATCTGCTGAAGGACAACGCCTCGGCGGGCGCGGACGCGCTTGTTGCGAGTGACAAAGCCTCCGCGACGGATGAAAGCGGCTCGACAACATCGGGGCTTGCGATCAACATCTTCACCAACGCGCTGTCACTCAACGTTACGTCGGGTCTGCTCAAGCTGTTGTTGGCGGAGTTGATGCCGGACAGCACAATTGCGGACATACTGCCCAACCTGCAAATCTACGTCAAAGCCAACCTCAACCCGTACGATCTCACCATCGGCGCACTGCTTTACAACGAAGCGGGCACCAAACCGTTGCTTGACCTCGGCTTGAAACTTGAGGGCATCAACGGCGAGGAAGGCAATTCGGAGATCAACTTTGGCACGGAAAGCGCCGTTTTGCGCGAGCAGACGGGCGTGAACGACATCTTCTATTATGCAAGTTTCTACGCCGACGACGAAGGCACGTGGGCAAAGAACTACAACAAGAAGGACTACGTGCAACTCTATCGCGACGCACAGGATCACGAGTTCTATGAGAATGCAAGCGGCGGCTACGTGCTTGGCGATAACAACATAATCAGACCTGCCGATCCGACAACAGACGCAGACAAGACCCACTATGCGCCGTACACCGGACCCACGCAGCGTTACAGCCGCGCGGGCGACAGGATGGCGATGATCCTGGAGGATTCCGGCGATCTTGACGGTATGCCCGCGCAAGAGGCTCGCCGCTACGCCTATGGCAGCGTGCACCAGCCTCATTACACCGGCAGGCTGTACACCATGACCAACGGCATGTACGTGGAGTTGGGCGCGGCGCTCGGCATGCAGAGCAGCGACTACCGCACCATCTGCAACAGCACCAAATTCACAGAGTTCACCGGCATTTTGTACAAGCAAGCCACAAACGGCAACTACGTCGCCGTCAACAAGTCCGATCTTGCGGGCTACACGGGCGAAGACAGAACGCAATATGTCAAGAAGTCCGATCTTGCCGCATACGTTGCGGGCGATGGGGCGAAAGACGCAAATATTGCGCAACTCAACGCGTTGCTTGGCAAGACCGCGATCACGGTCGACGGCGAGGAGTATATCGCTGTGGACGTTGACAACGACGGCTTCACAAGCATGACGGAGGCGGACTACATTGTGCCGTCAGTGCACGTGTACAAACTTGTCAGCGACTTCAACAACTACACCAAGGCGATGGGGCTTGACCTCAGGACTCTCACGCAGAAGGACGACGAGAGCGAGTTTGACGTGTACGGGCTGTTTGGCGATCTGCAATATCTTGAGATCGGCGCAAACCTCAACATACAGGTCGAACTTGAGGACGTGATCAACTGGGCGTATCAGATCGGCCGCTTTGTGGGCGAGGACATCGCGCAGCAGATCCTGTTCCTGGCGACATCGCTTGGCGACGCAAGAGATGACGACTACGACGAAAACGGTCACTTCAAGAGCACCATCGGCTTTGACATCGAACTCAAGGCGCACCTCAACATGCAGAGTTTGTTGGGCTATCTCAGCGGCAAGGCGGGCGATACGCTTGTGTCGGCGCTGTCAGGCGCGACGGTGTACCTCAAGATCACCTATGCCACCAACTTCCACGGCGAGTATAAGCCATCCGTTTACGGACTGTTGCAGATCACCAAGAACGACAAGGGCGAGGACGTGATCCGCTTCCTTGGCGACTTCTCGGAGTACGGCAAAGTTGTGGGGCTTGGCGACTTCTTCTCCTACGCGCAGCTTGAGTTGCCGTTGAGTCTGTTGTTTGGCAACACGACAAAGGCGGCGAGCGACGCGCTTGTTTCCGCTGACGGTCAAAGCGCGGCGGCGGACGACGATATTGACACGGGCATACTTCCCGCGGACATATTCGGCATCATCAACGTCATTCTGGGCAGGCTTAAGGTTGCCAACGACTACGTGTTGATCGGCATGAACGAAAATCTGCTTGGCGACCTCATCGCGATGCTTGTCGGCGGCGAAAACGAGGTGATCGACGACGTTGTGCAATTCCTGCCCAAGTTGCAAGTCAACAGAGGCGGCGAGTCGTCGGGCATCACGCTCAACGTGTACGGCGAACATCCCACGCTTGATCTCGACTTTGGCTTTATGGTCGGTCAGCAGTACTTCCTGTCCGTGGCGGAGTACAACCGCCTGTACGGCGCAAACGGCACGTACAGTCACGGCAGTGTGAAGGGCGAGGATCTGCCCGCACAGGGAACAAACTACTATCACTATGACGCGGAAACGGGCGAATACACGTTCTGCGGCAACGGCGACTGCTCAAGCGAGCACTACGTGCTTGTGATGAGCGACGAGTACGCCCTCATTCAATACGCCTATCCCGAATGGGCGGGCGACGCCTACGAGTTGACCTCGGACTACCTGACGGACGGCGAGGCGGCGTTCACGCTTCAAGAGGGCGGCAAATATCTCAAACTTGGCGACTTCTACATCGGCGTGCACCTCAACGGCTTGTACGCCCGCATGAACGAGGAGAACATCTCTCTGCCCGAAGGCTTCATGTATCAACGCGCGGCGATGGGCACCACCATCAGCGAGGAGAAGCAGGCGACAGTCGTAGGCTCCAAGTTCTTCAAGGCGGAAGAGAACGACAACATCGATGAAGACGGCGCCTATCTTGTGGACAAGGACGGCAACCCCGTGCTTGACAAGGACAGCAAGCCCGTGCTTGACCCGTATGTCGATCTTGACAACATCAACATCACGTTGGCGACCACGCTCAACCTGTCGGTGTACAGCGCGAGCAAGAGCGGCGAAAACGTGGTTGACCTCAGCGAGATGCTCGACATGATCGTAGGGCTGTTGTTGCCCAACGTTGCGGACGAGATCGCGGGCAGTCAGCTTGAGTTGCGCATCACCAACGAACTTGGCAGAAACGACGGCTCGTGGCTGACGTTGGACATCCGTGCGCACTTTGACATGGATCGTGCAAACAGCGAGTTTGCGCTTGACGCGTACATCGCGTTGCAGCGCCACCGCACGGAAGACGGTACGCCGGAAACCATTTTGGGCATAGCGCTCAACGGCGACGACTTGTGTCTTGATTTGAGCGGCCTGCTTGGCTCGACCGCAAAACTCTCGCTTGGCGGCGTAGGCCTCAGCAACTTTGTGGGCGGGCTGATCGACGGCTTGCTTGGCAGGATAGACGGCGCGGACGACGCCGGCGACGGCGCGGCTGTTGCAAATTACGAGGACGTTGCGGTGTTGCAATCCTTGCGCAGGCAGTTTGCATATCTCATCATCGCGGTCAATCCGCAAAAGTTGCTGTTGCAACTCAACGCGCAGATCATCAACGCCGTCTACAAAAAGATAATGCAGATCCGCGGCAAGGACTACACGCGCGACCTGCTGCCCAACGACATTGGCGACTTGCTTGTCAAGGCGGACGCGAGCGACGCGGACAAAGGCACCGTGTTCAGCCTCAACCTGATGCTTGGCAACGGCATGTACCTCTGCCTCGACATGGATCCCGTCGACGTGACAAAGCAATTCCACCAGGGCGACATCTTCAAAGATCATGCGGCGACTTCCACCTCCGACAACAAGGAGAGGAAGTGGAAGGTCGATCTGTCAACAGGCTATAAGAAGATAGGCGAACTCAACCTTGGCGACTTGATCGGCAACGTGACCGACGGCGGCTCGGTTGACGCGACGGCGATACTTGCGGGGCTTAAGGATCTGCCCACGATAGGCTTGCAGCTTGGCGCGGAACTTGCCATTTCTTCGGCGGGCATCACTTCCGACAAGCCCGAGTACAACGACACATTCCTTGGCTGGGTGCGCAACCTGCTTGGCACATTGCTTGACGGCACCGAGTTGCTCGGCTCCTACGAAAAGATCAGCGCGGCGGATTGCATGACTTACGATCGCAAGATCTACACCAAGGACGACGATGGCACCTACAGCGTGTTCTACGACCCCGCAAACGGCGGAATCAAGACGGAAAGCACGTTCAAGTCGAACGAGGAATACTACAAGTTTGTGCTTGCGGACATCAACATCAATCTGCCGGAAGGTCAGCTGTCGTTGATGATCGACGTGGACCTCAACCTTGACCTCCTCAACCTTGTGCTTTACGGGTTGGGCGGCATTTTGCACAGCGACATGGTGATCTCCATCAGCGCGGGAGCGCCGCTCAACAAGCAGATCGCCAAGGTGTACTATCTTGGCTCTTCGGGGCTTGACTCAGACGGCCAACTTGCATTGCAAGACGCCTCGCACACCATCTATTCCGACGCGATCTATCTTGACCTCAGCAACCTTGGCCTTGGCAAGATCAAGTTCCAGGGCTTGGCGGGTCTGCTTGGCGCGTCCTACTACAGAGGAACGCAGAGCGCGGACGGCACCGCGGCGGCGACGGACCTCGCTTCGGCAAGGGATTCCGCCGCGAGCAATTCGGCTTTGGGCGGCGCAGTGTCGCAGGGCTTGTATCTTGGCGTTGACATCGAAAACGGCAGACTTGGTTTGAACTTCGACCGCGCCATCATCGAGTTGTTGCTTGGCGCAAGCCTGCCGTTTGAATTGCCCGACATTCAAAACGTGTCCATAGGGCTCAACACCGACAAGGAAGGCATTGCGTCGATCGCCATCAACGCCGTGCTTGACTCAAAGGATACCGCGCTTGCAATCAACGTCAACAAGTTTGAAACAGGCTTTGGTCAACCCGTTGTCAATCCGAGCGACCTCATCAACGAGGTCAGGGTTGGCTATGCCGGCTTGACCATGTCCAACACCGCGGGCATGATGTCCCTCATCCAAAACGTCATTGACAGCCTCGCGCCCGACCTCTACATCATGGCTCAAAACAAAGTGTGGAACGGCACCGTCGGCAACAACGCAGAAGAAAGAGTGCGACCTCAATATGAGGCGACCAAAACCATCCTCACAGGTAGCAAGATAGACAACAGCAGTGGAGATGGCACCAAGGGCCAAAAGGGCTATATGCTGAAACTTGGTTTGGAAGCGTTCCGCAGTTACTCCGGCAAGTCCGATGAAGAAGGCGGCTGGTTTGGCAGTGGAAGCAGCAATCCTACATTGCCCGTTTACTTTGGCGGTAACAATCTGTGGCTTGGAAGGATCGACAATGTCATCGCGATCGGCGGCTCCGAAGCAGGGTGGCTTGAAAGCATTCTCAATGGTGCGCTCTTCCCGTTGGATGTCGGCGGCATGATCGGCGGCGGAGGCAAATTGCTCAACTTTGTCAGCGGCGACGACGGCGACAATGACTCCTATTCCTATCCCACAGCGGAGGATACCATCAACGGCTGGACGGAAAACGAGGACGGGACTCGCTCGTACAGCTATCCTTTGCAACTCAAGGACCTTGTGGATTCCGTCGAACTCGACCTGTTCACGGCGCACGGCTACACTCCGTACTACACGGGGCTTTCAAACAGCCCGAAGGACGACGGCAAGATCGCAATCAAGGTCAAACTCAACAAGGACGCGTACAACGAACTCATCCTGATGGTGAACGTCCTGTTGCTCAACATGATCAACAACACTCTCTTGACCAAAACGCCGGCGAGCAGTGGCGTAAGTACTTCCTTCTTTGCGGACCTGTCAAGGTTTGACGGCGGAGCCGCTCCCAAGATGGGTGAGTACGAAATGACGTTCACCAGCCATGCGCATGGCAACGCTACCGTCAAGGACACGGACAAGAACTTCCTGACGTATCTGTTTGATGAACTTGATTGGTCTTTGAACCACGGCGAATCCACCGAGTACAGAGTTGCATTGGTCGACATGTTGGCGCGCAACCTGCCCGCTTCGTTTGTCAAAATGTTCATGTACGACATGAGTTTCCAATTCTTGTTCACATTCAAACCTTGGGGCTCATTGGGCATATTGTCAAGCTCGCTTGGCAACTTGTCAAGGGTCATTGCAAACCTGCTTCCGCTTCCGTTTGCAAGCGGCAGCATCCTGCCCAGCCTCAACATTTACATCGACCTTGCTCCCGACTGCGGCGAGTACGGCTTGACAAGCGCGTACACAATGCATTCCGGAATACAGGCGATCGAGATCATGGTCAACGGCGAAGTGACGGGCGGCAAGGGAGCAAGAAAGTTCAATCAAGCGTCCAACACAACCGTTGCAAAACACAACAAGAGGACGGAAAGCGACGATTTGACCTCCGGCAAAACAGTGACCGCAACAGGCGAAAACATAGCTGCCGACGCGTGGGACTTCTTCATGCTGTCCATCTCGCCATACGGCAACCATGAATCGTCCGAAAAGGATCCCATCCTCACCTTTGACGAGGCGGCAAAAGCGGAGGCGTTGCCCGGCTCGGCAAACGTAAGTTCGCTTGTCAGGAACGGCATTTACATCTCCGATCCGTTCACAAGGAAGATAGACACGCAAAACACCGGCGGCAACCTGTCCGGAGCGGGCGATCTGTATCTGACAGACGCAGTGCTCAGCGATCCTCAATACTTCCCGCAGATGGTCGACGTGACGTTTGCAGTCGATGGCGATTACCACAGCTATTATTCCGGCTCGACTGCCGCACCCGGCACCTATATCGTCTGGGACGCTTCCACCATAGATTGGGCGGCGGCGGAAAACGGCACAAAGAGGCTCGCGGGCTATGTGTACGGCTACGCGCTGAACATCGTCATGTACGCCATCCCCGTGTACATCACCAGCGACCGCGCTCTGCCCGACGACGGCACCGAGTTCAGATCGGTCAAAGCGTACGAAAAGGTGGGCAGCACCTGGAAGGCAAACAACATCACCATCGACATCAACCAAAAGACTACGGAAACGGGCGGCTACAGAGCCACTTTGCCCGACCTTGTGCAGTTGACTTTCAACAGCGGCTCCGCGTCAAAGCCGAACAATCCCAAAAACGTGACGGTAGGCACCGTGCAGTATGACAGCGACGGCAACGTGATGAAAGCGGTCAGGCGCACAAGCGGCTCAAGCACAAGCTATGAGTCAATGCCGGCGGGCGAGGGCAAAAACGAATTTGGCGGCACACGCAAGCTGTACAACGCTTGGACTGCGTTGCTCGCAACCAAAGCCAACGGCGAGTTTGAAACCGTCAATGAAAACGGCGTGACCGTCTATGTCATTGCCTACGACAAATGCCCGACTGCAAAGATGTTCCCCGCAGGCATTCTGACTTGGGACGTGCAGGACTTCACCTACGAATGGGAAGCGGACGCCGTCACCGTCGGCTACACCTATCAGATAGGTCTTGGGCAGCCTGTTTCGCACAGGATGAGCATCCCCGTTTTGGATCGCACCGTCACAAAACTCGAGTCGATGAGCAGCGACAGCAATCAACTTGGCGGCTCAAGCACAATCTTGTCTGCGCCGGCGGGCTGGTCTTACAACGCCAACACCCGCACCATCACCATCGACCCGATCAAACTTGACGGCGATTCGTCCGACATCCTTGCCACATTCGAAAAGTTCACCAAGGTTTCGGGCAAACTCGGCAAAGGCGCTTACTCCGACTTTATGCTCCGTTGGGATCTGTCAGCGCTCAGGTCCGCTTTGACGGGCATAGGCACCGACCTCTACAAGGGACTGAACGTCAAGGTCAATGCGTACATCGGCGGCAACGAGTTCAAGCCCGTCACAGTGTCGCAGTCCAACAGGCTCGGCACCTCGACGACAAGATACGGCTTTGTGGGCAAGGGCAGCACAAGCAGCGCGTATGCCAACAGCGGCTACACCGCGCAGGCGTTCGAGTTGAATGTGGTGATCACATCCTACAACATATCCAAGGTGGAAACCGCCGTCAACTTCAACCCGTACGACGTCAAACAGATCAACGTCGGCGGCAAAAACATCTACGGCATTGACGGCACACAACTGTTTGCGGAAGGCGCTCAGATCAGATTCACCACCGTGGACAACGACAGAAACGAACAGACCAAGACGTTCAATTACGACAACGATCTGTTGAAGATCACAGGTCCGTATTTCTACAACTCCGCGACGAGGCGCTATGTTGACGCGTACACCGCCTCCAACCCGCTCAAGCAGGACGACATCACTTACGAGGGCTACTCAGCCTCCGCAACAAGACCGCTTTACGCAAGATTCGTCTTTGGCAACGGTTTCTGCGGCGAACAGACGTTCTACGTCAAGATCAACGTGCAATCGCTCTCGGCAGGCTCGCCCACCGCGCTCGAAGTGCTCCATGAGGACACTCTGCTGCCCAATTGGTACGCGGGCGACTATTACAAGAGCGTTGACGTAAGTTTGGCGACGGGCAGCGGCACGGCAACTCGCACTCTGTTCCCGCTGTGGGAAACCGCGAAGTATTACACCGATTCCGCGTGCACACGCCTCAAGGCGGATCAGAACATCTACGGCGGCGGCACCATCTACGTCACAGTTCAGGCTGTGAAGAGGCTGAACGACCAAGCGGACGGCGCTCCGCTCTCTCGCAAGTATCTTGGCAAGGACGGCTCCGGCAAGGATGTCTACGAGGCACAGACCGTCAAACTGTCGCTGTACGTCGAAAAGCAGGAGATCAAAGAAATCGCGTACTTCTACAACGAGGAGTACGGCGACATCTACGCAAAAGGTCCGTCAGGATTGACAGACGGAACTTTGGCGGGATTGCTTGGCGATATCAACAACTACACGGGCACCGTATATGCGCAATCGCACATTCTCAGCAAGGACGATGAGCAGGTTGCCTACGGCGTCGATCCCGTTGCGTACGCCAACCATCCCGAATACTACTTCGGCGCGGGAGTCAAGCCCGACGGCAGCATAGACTACGCGTCCGTCGCGTATGGCACGCGCGTGAAGGTCAGCGTGCAATCTACGTTCACAGGCACCAAGTACGCCCAGAGCGGGGATGACTACAGACCGTCCAATTCCGGCACATATCGTAAGGACAAGGACGGCAATTACATCCCGCTCGATCAGGAGTACATCGCCTACATCACCGAGTGGCTGCAGCCTCTCGGCACGGTCGGCATTGGCGGCAAGGAGGCTGAACTCAGCGCGAAGATAGGCGATCAGATCGTGAACGTCAAGGTGCGGGTGCCAAGCTACAAGCCAATCGGCTCCGAACAGCCCAAAGTGGATCCCGACAGCGGTATCGCCGTCAAGACGGAAACCGAAAGCGGCGCTATGATCGGCTTTGTCGGCGGCGAGGGCGAACAGCAATTGCGCCTCACCTACGACGTGATAAAACCGTGGGTGTTGCCAACATCCGTCGATATCTACGGCGAGCAGAGCGCAGAGGGCAAGGCGATCCAAAACGTGTCGATCACTTGGGACAATCCGTCCGCTCCCAACAGCGACGAGCAACCCACCATCGACGAGGACGGCACGCCTTACGTCACGCGCACCTATCATATCTTTGACGGAGCGCTCACGTCCGACACGTACACCGCGCGTATCGACCTCATTGGCTACGGACAGACAGGCGAATGCACGATCGAACTCAACGACAAGCCCGACTCTGTCACAATGCTCCTGCCGTTTGAATATCCGACCACCGCGAAGGTCACTTTGCAGGTGAGCGGCGAAATGATACCTTACGACAATATCCCCGTGCAGTGGTACAGCATCGCAATGCCCACCGCGGAGGAGATCATCGCAGGCTCCTTCACCAGGGACTTCTACGTGCTCATCAAAAACGGAGATCAGCTGCTCAACGGCTCAGCTACGTTCGCAATAGACAACAAGGTCAGCTTTGGCGACGGCTTCGAGGGCAACTTCGGCAGCGGCGTCACTTACACGCTGTCCTCGGACAAGCTGTACGGCGGCTTGCCCACGACTCAGACATGGACAGTCGGCGGCAAATCGAAGTCCGTCACGCTCAACCTCGACTTCAACGTGGATTATGACAACAACGGCGGCGAGTTTGACAACGTGGCGCTCACCGTCACCAACACCGAGGACGACAGAGTCAGCGCGACCTTCACCGTCAAAGTGATAGTTGAGGGCAACTCCATCAGCGGAGTAAAGGTCGGCGAGGACGTGCGCGACAGCTTCACGATCGATCCGTTCGCGGCGCTCAGCTTTGAGGGCGGCAACATGTTTGCAAGCGGCGACAATGTCACCGTCAAGTTGGCAAACGGCAGCGAGGCAAATGTCAAGGTCGTCTACGACTTCACGGCGTTCCGCAGCGATATCGCCGACGCAAATCAATTCTATCAAAACATCTCCGCCTTCTTCGGCAGGACCTACGGCTTGCCCATCACCTACGTCTATCCCGGCGGCAACGGGCAGATCACCGAAAGCGGCTTTGTCACGGTCACGGTAGGCGACGGCACGATCTACAGCATAGACGACTATGCTTACCGCACGATCGTGGTCGACACGCTCACCACAAAGGATACAAGCGGCTTCGAGGTCAAACTTGCGGTGTACCCGGTCTATCTTGCGGCGGAGAGCAGGACTGTCAACGCCTACTTCGATTGGAGCAAGGTTGACGATCTCATCAAGGCGGGTCGCAACGATCGCGATCTTATGGTGGCGGCAAACGTCGCCGTACCCGCGGCAGACGGCGGCTACGTGCTGTTTGAGGACATCGTCGGCAAACACGGCATTGCGCAAGATACGCCCGCGTTTGCACGCAGATATCTCAAATACTTTGTCACGGCGGCGGCATACGAGCAATATGCAAAGGCTCAAAACAAGGATTGGACTTGGGATTCCGACGAGGCTCCCGTCACGCGTTACCACATGGCGGTGCAGTACGTCAACATCCCCGTCACGGTGCTTGACCGCGCGATCTCCTTGGCGGAACTTGAGTTTGGCGACGCGACTCACATCTACACCGACGCGACAGGCTACTCGTCCACAAAGATGATCTACGTCGGCGAGGGCGGCGTGTACATCGAGGTTGAGATGTCGCGCGCAGGCATGCCCACGTCCATCACGTTCTACAACAAGCTGGCGTACTCCGTGGACAATCTGCCCACAAGCGTCAAACTCAACTTTGCAGACGGATCCTCCGCTTACTACAACGTGTCGTTTGAAAACGCGCCTCAAAACAGGGCGGTGGACGAATCCTCCTCCACACTCAGGCAGAACGGCAGGATGATCGTCTGGTCCGGCACGGCAAACGAAAGCGACGAGGTCATTTCGCAAAACGTCGAGTTTGTGGTCAGAGCCTCCGCGCTCAGCGCCTACAACAGCGACCTCGCCTACAACGATATGTCCTATGGCAGCTATCGCTACGACTTCGACCCGTATGCGGACTACGCCGACAGCCCGTACAGCAAGCTGTCCGACCCGCAGGAGGTCAACTACTACGTTGACGGCCAGTTCATCTCCGCCGAGAGGTGGTGGAACGAGGGCAGGACGAAGAGCGACAGCGGCTTCACCTACATCTCCACATGGCTCAAGCGCCACGCGATCTACAAGGTCTACACCGGCACGGACGGCGAGTTTGCGGAAGGGAAGACGGACAACATGAAGTTCTACACCGTCACCGAAAGCGGCAGGACGTACAGGCTGTATGAAGGAGAGGTCACCTATGAGCCGTCCAAGGGCAGCTACACCACGACGGATGGCAGAACGCTGTACATCTTCATCTACATCGCCAAGCAGACGCTGTCCGCAACTTGGGACGTAAAGACTTTGGATTATGCCTATGTGGGCGGCACGGTCAACGTCGGCGGCACCGTCACAGCGGCGGACGCGGCGGACGACGCGATCAGCGCGACCTTCTCCGCACCCATCAACATCAAGAGCGGCAGACTTGACTCCGAATCGCCGTACACCATCACCGCGGACGACAGCGATATGTGGAATGACAACGCAAATGCGTTTGTCGTCAACCTGCTTGCTCAAAAGGACGGCAAGTACATCGACTGGTTTGAGAGGTTGGACGGCACCTACAAAGGCTTCCGTTACTCTCAGCCGAGCGAAGGCACCTTCGTCAGGGACAGCGCAGGCACCTACGGACACAGGAAGGGCGACTTCGGACAGTATTACGCTTTGTCCTCAGATGAAAAGGGCTACACCGGCGACCGCTACAAACTCGATCCGCAGACGGGCGAGTATGTTGTGGACGCATACGGCACGTTCAAGCTGGATAGCGGCACTTACGTTGAACTCAGCGAGAGCGAACTCGGCACCTACACAGGCGCTCGCTTCAAGTTGGTCAGCGGCAACTACGAGTACGATCCCAAAGGCGATTACGGCTTGAGGAACGGCGAGTACTACGAACTCTCTTATTCCGAGATCGGCGCGTACAAGTACCTGCCCGGCGAGATATCAATCAAGACTGTCGGTAGCGCCGAAACGCGCAAGGTCAAAGTGACTTGGGATCTGAGCGGCGTGACGGTCAGCGCAAACGGCGGCGCCTACGTCGCAAGAGCGATCATCAACGACGAGGGCGAGTACAACTACGCGGAGCAACTTGAGGCGCTTTCAAGCGAAGACGTGCAGGTTTCGCACGACCTCGGCACCGTGACGATCAGATTCAGGATGATCATCCTCGACAGCATGCCCAAGTTGGCAACAAACTCTTCAATCAAGGATGAGAAAGGTTACTTCAATCCCACTGTCGCAATGGGAACGGCGCTTACAACGGCGATCGACCCGTACAATTACACCAGACCCGACTTGTCGACGATGGGCGAACTGATCCTGAACGTCCGCAAGGGCGATATCCTGGAGGACGGCACTCAATCCGAGGATCTTGAGGAAATCAAAGTCAAGCCCTCCGACGCGGGCGAAAACGGCACTGTGTATTACACGTACGGCAAGTTCCGTCCGTCTTACATGGGCGGCTTGGTGTACGTGACGGCAAACATCGTCATCAACAACTTTGTGATCACCTACGACATTCCGTTCCTGGTCATGCGCAAACTTGCCTCTTACATCTCAACAAGTTCCGGTACGCATGATGGGTACAACTTTAATTCCGTGGTGCCCGATCCGAGTTTCAAAGGCACGGCATATAACGCGGAGGTCGAGTATAATGTCAACAGCGCTGTATTTGGACATGTTGGCGGTAGTAGTTCGCGCCAGATCAATCCTTACACGACGACGGATCTTGCGCTTCCGACAGCATACAACGTTACGTTCAAGGAGTATTATCCCACGTATAATAAGGATACCGGCGAAGTGACGTTCCCCGGCAGCCCGAGCGAAACGACAGGCAAGACGTTCCGCCACACCACTGTCACAATGCCTTCGTACACCTGGACGATAAATTCGGACGGAATCACATCCGCCGAACTCAAGGGAGGGCATGCGACAATACAACTCGGGGCGCAACAGAGGTTGGTCGTAACGCTTGCCATTAGATCAAAGATCGATGTAACAGCGACGGATCTGAACGGCTTGAATCACAGCGGAGCAACGCTTCCCGCATATATCACGATCAGTTCCGCCAGTTCCGTGAAAGTGCGCGTCGCTTGGGTGGGCACGGCAACTGTCGGCGGAGTGTCATTCCCCGTCACCTTTGCAGGCACGAGCGACAATATCGAAGTCCCCGGTTACAAGGGCAGAAAAGTGAAATACGAACTGCTTCCTATGGTCACCATTGTGGATCAAAACGGCAACGTCGTTGTCACAAAGGAGGCAACATCGGCAGACGCCATGAACGGAGTCATTAAGGCGGGGCAGATCATTCCGCAATATCAAATCAAGGGAACTGTGAAAGAATCCTTCGAAGTCTGACGCTTCGCCAAACGCAACCGCGCGGCAAAATCACAAAGACAAATCGTGGACGGCATTATGCCGCCCACGATTTTACTGTAGATAAACTTAAGTTTTTTAATTCCGCTATGATTTTAAAATAAAAAGCGGGCGAAATGCCCGCTTTTGCCGTTTGACGTAGGTCATTTGCAAGCCGCGTTTAAAGCGTCGACAAGTTTGTCTGCGTCGATGCCGTGCACAGCCGCCGCCTCTTCAAGCGTTTCGCCGTGCGCCAAGGCGCAGTGCAGGCAATGCATGCCGCTTTCCATGAGCACCGCCGCCAATTTTTCCGCGTCGCCCTGCTCAAGCACGTCCACGATCAACATATCCTTTGAAATCATATTTTCGCCTCCAAAAAATTTTATCGTTGTTATTATACCACCAAAATCCAGCGTTAGCAATCTTTTCCAAACAAAATCAAATTTTCCATGTTCCGCGCCCTCGTCCGCCGTCATATGTTTTTTTCGGCGCAAAAATCCTCCGTTCTTGTCCTATTTTGGCTTGACGTAGGGAGGGGGAAAAGCATAAAATATAGGCATGGCAAAAGCATTTTCACTCAACCCCAAACAGCGCAAGGCGCTCATCATCGCCGTTGCGATCGTGCTTGCGCTTGTGATCGTCGCCGTTTGCGTGTTGCGTTTCGGTTTCCCACAAAAGTGGAACGCGCTCATCTCGGCGCTGTTTCCGCGCTCCTATTCCGACGGGGAACTGCGCGTGCACTTCATCGACGTGGGGCAGGGCGACGGCATATACATCGAGTTTCCCGACGGCGAGGATATGCTCATCGACATGGGCAGCACAAGCGGCATGACTCAAACGCAGGCGATTGCCGCGCTGGAGCAGTTGAACGACGACAACGTCATTGATCATCTTATGCTCACCCACACCGATCAGGACCACGTGGAGTTTTTGGACGAAGTCATCAACAAGTTTGACGTTGCCAACATCTATATGCCAAACGTAAAGGCGGCTCCGACCAACGCGGGGCTCAACGAGCAAGTCAACGCCCTTGACAAGGACAAACTTGCGCTGTTCACCGATCCCGACGTTGTTGCAACCGCGACCTACGCAAAGTTTTTCATCGCCGCCCTCAGCGAGGACAACTGCACCATCCACCTTAACGTTGACCGCGACGATCTTTCAAACGACATAGCCATCGAGGGCGAGGGCTACAGCCTCACATTTTGGTGCCCCACAAAGCAATTTTACGCCGACAATAACCTCAAAACCGCCGAGCGACTCAACGCGGTTTCGCCCGTAGGCATACTTCAGTTCAACGGCCGCCGCATAGTTTTCACAGGCGACAGCAATCAACTCAACGAGCCTCTCATTGCCGATCGCCTCGGCTTCATCGACTGCGACGTGCTCAAAGTTGCTCACCACGGCAGCGCCACCTCGTCGCTGGACGCGTTTTTGAACGCCGTGAAGTGCGAATATGCCGTCATAAGCTGCGGCCAGCCCAATTCCTACGGCCACCCCACGCAGTCCGCGCTTGACCGCCTCAGAAGGAGAGGAATGACCGTCTACCGCACCGACCTCAACGGCAATGTGCTCCTCACCGTGGACGGCGAAGGCAACATCCGCTTCTCATGCGACAGGCAAGCCTCCGCAAGCGACGAGTTTACGGGCGCAGACGGAGCGTCCGCCTGAATTTGATATTTCCGCATACAAAAAAACGCCCCGCAACCGCAGTTTTGTCGTTGCGAGGCGTTATTTTTTGTTTTTGCGTCGAATTTTTTTCGGCGCCAAAGCAGGGCAAATTTTGCCCGCCGTTTTATGCTCGATCTATTCTCCGATCAAATTTATGCTCGATCAAAAGAAAGTTTCGCGAGCGGCTTCCTTGGTCTCCGCGTCGGCGATGAACGGGATGCGCGTTGTGTAGCCCTGTTTTGCCGCGACGATCTGTTTTGCGGGCCACTCGAACAGCGCCTTGTTCCATGTTGCCACCGTGTCGTTGTACTGCGTTCTTGCGGCGGTGATTTCGCGTTGCAGGTACGAGTTTTGTTGCATAGCGTCCGCCAATTCCTGATGCGCTCTCAGTTCGGGATAGTTTTCAAAGGCGATGTTGACGTTGCGGCTTATCGTTTCAAGCTGAGCGGCGACGGCGTTTCTTGCCTCGTCGTCCTGCGCTCCCGACTTGCCTGCGCGCAACTCGGCGATCTTGGTGAACGTGGATTGATCAAGTTCAATCGCTTTGTCCACAAGGCGTGCGCAGTTTTTGAGGATCTGCACGCGCTGTTCAAGATAGTTGTCGATCTCAGACGCGTCGTGTTGCAGCTTTTGCTGGAGTTGCTGGAAGTAGTTTATTGCCTTCCGCTTGATTATGCTCCACACAACGCCGCCGATCACGGGAGGCAAAAACCACCACATCACGTCGAAAATTTTCGATCCCGTCCCGATCGTCACGGTGAGTTGTTTTGCGATGACCTTTGTGTCGTTGCCCTCGTCGAGGGTGACGGCGTTCATTTCATCCAATTCGTTTGCCATAATAGACCTCCAAAAGATTTATTTGTTTAAAAATTTGTTGATTTCTTCGTCAAAGTTGCCGTCTGCGGCGGCGACCATACAGCACAGCAAGCCGTGTGCATATGTGGCTTTGCCATAGCGATCCAGCGCGTCCTTCAGCGGGGTGGAGGACAGCTTGCCCGCAAACTCGCGCCCCGTCAGTCCCAACTCCTTCAGCTTGACGGTGGAACTCTTTTGAATGGGGATATATTCGTCCCACGGGACGGGAACGTTGTGCATCATGCCGTCGCCGCCAAACACGGGCACAAAGTCCACTCTCGGCTCCGTGCGGTAGGAGTACGCTGTGATCTCAAGGCTGTCCGACTGTCCGTCTTTTGAGATGATCGCGGATTTGAGGATGCTGTCGGTCTTTGCGGCGGCGGGCGCAAACGCAGATCGTCCCATTGCATTCGCCATAAACTCCGCCTCGTAAGCGGTGTAGTTGCGCCCGTAGCTGTCCTTGTAGATATACTCATGCGGCTTCATCTGCTGATACAGCGGGATGGACAACAGCGGCGCAAGGTCAAAAAACAGCGACTTGAAGTACTGCTTGTTGAACTCCATAAACTTGCTTCTTGAAATGTCCGCGTCGTATGAGTAAAATTTGGTGTAGTCCGTGTCCATGTCCCACTGCGCGGAGTGTTCCGAACTGACATAATTCAAACAGCCGCGCTTTGCAAAGTGGAAGTCGTCGCCAAAGCCGTAGTCGTCCTTCATCAGCGCAAGCATATTTTGTTGCGCCAACGGGGTGAACAGCAGGCGGAATTGCACTTCGTTGTTGCGGTCCAACGCGCCAAACAGCACGTCAAACTCCTCGTTTCCCATGCCCGTGAAGTTGGACGTGCCTTTTTTGAGCGCTTTATCCTGTTTTTTGCGTATCTTTTTGGAGCCGCGCTTCACGTGGCGTTCCAGCTGATTTTCGCTCATATCCTCGGCGTGCGAAGGCTCGTGCGTAAAGCTGAGGTCGGGGGCTGCCTCGTTGCCGTAAATGAGGCGCGTTTCCTGCTTGAATCGCGGCATAGGCTTTGTGACAGACGCGGTCAGAGTTTGCGTGTGAGTCTGCGTGTGCACATTCCCCTCGGAGTCCGTGTAGGTGGTGGTCCAGGTGATCACCAGATGTCCCCAATACGTTTCCGACCCCATAAACGACACAAGTTCGCGATCCACCACAAACGGATTGCCCAATATCTCGCCCGTCAAAATGCCTATCGTCGAGCGGTTGTTGGGCGCGTCGATGGGGAAGCCGTACTTGCCGCTCAAATAGTCGTAACGGCGCATGCTGAAATTGTCGTCGATCTTCAACAGCGGCACCGTCTTTTCGATCAGCTTTTTGGTCATATTCGAGTCAAACAGGCTGTTCAGCGCCGCCATCTGACGGTTGCACTCCTCCAGCAATTTTTTGGATCTGTCAAGGTGTTTTTGCCGCTGCTGTTCAAAGTTTTTGATCTTGCCGTTCAGCACTCCAAAAATCACTCCCAGCATCGCCGCGCCGACTCCCGCGCCAAGCCCCAGACACAGCCCGCCCGCAAGGTAGATCGCCTGCACCAACAGATATATGCCCACTGCCGCCGTCAAAAATCCCGCCACCGTCAAAAATATCAAAAAGCCGCGCAAACTTTTGTGCGCCGAAAGTTTTGCCGCGATCTTTTCCGCAATGGCGATCTCGCCTCGGTACGCCTTGGCGGTAGCGCGGTTTTGCGCAACGTCGATCTTGGATCGCTCCACCATTTCTTGGAACATCGCGGCGGCGTTGTCCGCAAATTCCTTTTCCAATTTTGATTTGTACGCCTTCAAAGGCTCAAGCAATTCGTCGTTCATCGTATCTCATCGCTCGGCGGCGAGCGCCGTCTTTTATAATGTTCTATTATAGTACGCGTTCAAACAATTGTCAACTTATTGCATTTTTTGCGTTTATCCCGCAAAAATTTTGCGTTTTAACCCAATATTTTTGATTTGTGCAGGGCGTTTGAAAAATATATAGAGTTTCTAGCGGGGCAGGGGACAAAAATGCGTGCGGCGATCTGCCGCACGCACCAAATGCAAATTGTGCGTTCAGTCCACTCTCAGCGCGTCCACAACGTTCTTTCTCGAAGCTGTGATCGCGGGCAGTATGCCGCTCAGCACTGTCAGCACCAGACTCAGCGCCACCAGCAGGAAGGCGTGCAACGGGTGGAAGTGCAACAGATTCGGCACGTCCGTCAACGCGCCCACGATCAGGCTGATGATCGGCGACAGGATATATGTGATCACGATGCCCAGCACGCCCGCCGCCAAGCCTATCAACGACGTTTCGGCGACAAAGACGTTGCGGATATCGCGTTTTCGTGCGCCCAACGCGCGCAAAATACCGATCTCCCTGGTGCGCTCTATGACGGAGTTGGAGGTGATCACGCCTATCATGACCGTCGACACCACAAGCGAGATCGACGCGACCGCGATGAGCAGTATCGACACCAGATTGATCACCATATTCAGGCTGTGCACCACCATTTCGGACACGTCAAAGTATCCCACCGAGTCGGCTCCGGATTCCGTGGAATGCATTTTGTTCCACTTTTGAATATGCTCGCAGATGTCCTGCTTTTGTTGATAAGTCCTGGGATACACCGCGATGTAGGACGGCTTGTTGACCGCGCCGATCGCCTCCTCGTAGGAGGTGAGGCTGAGGGAGTTGCTGATCACGTCCATGATCGACGTGCTCGCGATGTCCACGTCCTCGCGCCTGTCCTGATAGTCAAACGCCGTGCACCCGTAGGTGTTGTCATATTCCGGGGGATAGAAGATGTCGCCCGCCTCTTTCAGTTCGCGCTGGAATTTTGCTATCTCGCTGTTGTAGGCGTTTTCCGCGACGAGTTTGCCAAGTTCGGGAGTGTAGCACAGCGCGCCCGTCGAGATATATGCCGCCTGCGCGTTCTTTTTGGG
Organism: uncultured Clostridia bacterium; assembly: GCA_947624885.1. GTDB lineage: Bacteria > Bacillota > Clostridia > Christensenellales > CAG-917 > CAG-475. Next base: position 5,947 of record CANQMD010000003.1, on the reverse strand, counting down.
ACGTATCACGCCGGTGATCTCAAGGTCGACGCCGTTGCCTCCCTTTTCGGGATCGGTCGCTTCAAAGATCTGCTGAAGTTTGTCCTGATCCGTATACGCCCACCTCAGATCCGTGCCGTTTTGGTAGCCGGGATTTTTGAAGAACAGCTTGCCTTCCACTTCCTCCTCTTCGCGCTCGTAGTAGTCGTTGTTGAAAACAAGGCGTAAATGCTTGCCGATGAAGGCGTCAAAGGTGATTTCGTCGGGTTTGAGTTCCTCTACGGTGAGTTTGTCGGTGTCGTATTTCAGCAACTTTATGCCAAACGCGTCCAGCAAGCCCTTGTTGATCTGATTGTGCTCGTTGACGCACAGCACAAGCTGATTGGGCGCGGTGGGATATTTGCCCGCAAGCACGTCGTACTGTTCCGTCATATAATCCTCGTCGCCAACCAGCTGCTGCCAATATTTGGGTTGCAAGCCGTTGTCGCCAAGCACGGTCATGGCTATCGACATTGCGGATATATCCGCGGGCGACTGCGACGCGTCAAGATATTTCACTTGGTGATCGTTGATGTCGTAGTATCTTGAGATCAGGTTGAATCGCGTGCCGTAAAACACGTTCATCGCGCCGTAGCCCTTGTTGTAGGACATCATGTATTGCATAAATTCGTTGGACAACTCGTTGCGCGTCACGGATTTGAAAAACGAATCCAAAACGGTCATGATCGACTCCGCGCTGGATGTGGTGGAGTTGTTCACCTCCACTTTGTCCGAATCGGGGAAAGCCTCCTCGTCGGAGGGCGGGGCGGTCATTGTCGCAACGATGTTGTCAAGCACGGACACCTGCACGTTGTATTCGTACACGCCCACGGGCACGCCCGCAAGCATCTCGGTCTGCATATTGTCCACAAACACGCTGAAACCGTTTGAGATCGCCAGCACAAGCCCAAGCCCTATGATGCCTATGCTGCCCGCAAACGCCGTGAAGAACGTGCGCCTGCGCTTTGCGATGAGGTTTCGCAAACTCAAGCCGAACGCCATCCCCGCGCTCATCGAAGTCGGCTTGAAAGTCTTTTCCTTTTTCATTTGTTTTTTCTGTTTGCGCTTGCGCTTGTTCAGCGAGTTGATGCCCAACCTGTTCAGGATCGGGTCTGCCGCGGAGCGGTTGCGCTTCATCTGCTTTTTGCGTTTGCGGTTTGAAAGATTTTTGCGCTTGACGGCGATAGGCGTGCGCTTAAACAGGTTTTTGTAGTCTATGTCGTCCGCCTCTTCGTCCACCGTAGGCACGGGAGGAAGTTGTTCGTTTTCACCGATTTGCTGCGGCTCCTGCGACAAAACCGCGGAGGGATCTTGCCCCGCTTCAAGTTGATCTTCTCTTTCAAAAAGCGAGTCCTGATCTATGCTGTCCCGCTCCGGACCGCTGTCGACGATCTGTTGCGGCAATTCGCCGTTTTCGGGGTTTATCTGTTCATCTTGCAATGATAAAGTGTCGGTTGTGACAATATCTTCAGGAGCGTCGCCTTCCGTTTCAGCGTTGTTTTCCGGCGCATTTTCGCCCTCCTGCAAAGGCTTGTCGCCCGTTGCCGCATGCAGCCCCAGCACGTCAAAACCGTTTTCAAGCGCCTCCTCTTCGGGGTCGTAAGGATTGGTGTCCTCGATGAGCGAGCCGTCCTTGAAGCGGCATATGCGCGAGCAGTATTGGTAGGCAAGTTCAGCATTGTGCGTGACCATAATGACAAGGCGGGTCTTTGAGATCTCTTTCAAGATGTCCATGACCTGCACCGACAGTTCGCTGTCCAACGCGCCCGTAGGCTCGTCCGCCAAAATGATCTTGGGGTCGTTGACGATCGCGCGGGCAATGGCGACTCGCTGCATCTGTCCGCCGCTCAGCTGATTGGGGCGTTTGTTGATCTCGTCGCCCATACCCACTCTGTGCAGCGCGGTGACAACTTTGGCGCGACGCGTCTTTTTCTTTTCGCCGACAAGCGACAGCGCAAGTTCGACGTTTTCCATGACGGTGAGGTGGGGGATGAGGTTGTAACTTTGAAACACAAAGCCGATCGTGGCGTTGCGGTAAGCGTCCCAGTGCAGGTCGTCAAACGCCGCGGTGGAAACGCCGCCTATGACAAGGTCGCCCGAAGTGTAGCGATCAAGTCCGCCGATGATGTTGAGCATCGTGGTTTTTCCGCAGCCGCTGGGGCCAAGGATCGCCACAAATTCAGCCTCGCGAAAAGCAAGCGAAACGCCGCGCAACGCTTGCACGGTCGTTGTGGCTGTAGGGTAGTTTTTGATGATGTTGCAAAGTCTGAGCATAGCCCACCTGTCAAAAAAAATTTATCTTGAGTTGCGCGACGGCAACGAGATTTTGATGATACGAGATCCGACCTCAATCGGATTGTTGCGTTGACGGATCCTGCCCGATTTGGATGGGTTTGCCGTCCAACGCGCGGATGGTCGCAAGCCCCGCCTTTATCAGTTCGGACATCCTCATGCACAGTTCCTCAAGCGTAAGCGTGCTTTGGTGGTTGTACCAAAGCGTAAAGCACTCCTCGATGCCCGCCGCGATAAACGCCGCTATGTATTTTGCCCTTGCCGCGTCGATATCCACATCGTTGCGCTTCACGAAGTCCAAAAACTCGGCGATCACGCGCTTGTTCAGCAACTCGAACAGGTGCGACGAGCTGCCTTTCAGCAGGATATAGCGGTTGTATTCGTCATATTTGATTATCTCTTTGCAAATTCTGTCCAGCAGGGGGTAGGGGTCCACCATAAAGCGCAACCAATCGTTTTCGCACATGATTTTTTCAAGGTTTTGCATTATTTCCCGCTCAATATCGTTGCGAACTTCCAGCACCGAGCCGTAGTACATATAAAAGGTGCTGCGCGTGATCGACGCAGCTTCCACAAGTTCGCTCACCGTGATCGCGGAGATGTCCTTTTTTTGCACGAGTTCGTTGAACGCCTTTCGTATGGCGCTCTTGGTCCTCACGATTCTCTTGTCCACATCTTTCTGTCGCATAGTCCCGTCCTTTTTGACATATACATTTTATCATACATATGTTTCATTTTCTATACATTTGCGCAAATTTTTTCATTAAAGTTTCTTTATGCGCGGCAAACTTTTGTGCAAAAAACCGCACAGATTTTCGCAACGATACACATATCAAAATCCATGTATGATTAAATTGCTTTTTCATTGTTATCGGCGGTGCGCGGCGCGGAGGCGGCGATGTCAAAATTTTGATGAGATAAAACTTGTCTTTGCGCACACACTATCAAAAAAGGCGCGTTATGCGCCAAAAAAGGAGAAAATATGAAATTCAAAAACAAAAACAGAGCGCCGCTTGCGCACAGCAATCTCACCAAACATGAAAACATGCGATCCCACTACGACCCCAACGGCAGTTGGACGGGCACTCCCGACGGTTGGGACAAAACTTCGGACTATTCCGCTCCTAAAGACGAGGGCAGCCGCGATACGGAAAGCGGCAGCGACGTTTTCGGCTTTGTGCCGACGCATGAAACTCCCGACTTCGAGCGCGAGTTTTCCAATGACGACGTTGAAGCGGGCAGGGAGTATCCGCTGGAGGGCGAAGTCGCGCCCACAGACGGCGACAGCTATTCCCAAAACACGCGCGATATGCAAAGTCACGACTATCCCGACGGCATGAACGGCAACAACATGGCGGAAGCGGGCGGCGACATCTACACCCCTCGCGTGCAGGGCGAAAACGGCGAGCGCGAAAAGCGCGAGATCTCCCATCTTGCTCCCTCCCGCGACGACGTTTACGACGGCGACGAAGCAATGGACGTCGAGGCGGGCAAGGACATATCCTGCTCCGACGACGAATATGATTGCGACTGTGGCAAATACGACAACGCGTCGCAGGCTTATTCTTCAAATTCCGAGCATGACATTTCGCACAAGTCGGACGACGTGGAAAGCGGCGACGACATCTACAAAAACGACATCGAGTTCGATCCGTCAAAGTACGAAAGCGGCGAGTGGAAAAAGCCCGTGGAGGAGATCCCCGCGCCCTCACATGACGTTGAGATCGCCACGGATTTCTACGCTCTCGGCGACGTAGGCATGCCCGCCGCGACAAACGGCTATCCCTCCGTACCCGACGGCGAGTTGACAATGGATCAAGCCGAAATCAAGCAGGACGTCACCCCCGTTCAGGACGCGGACGACCTTTGATGCATCATTCTCCTAGGGCGGCTTGCTTTCGCAAAGCAAGCCGCCCTATATTTTGTGGTTTTTTACATATCACTTCCACAATATATATAATAGAATAATTTTTAAAAATATTTTATTATTATTTTTGGATTTTCGTTTGACAAGCGGTGGGTTTAGATGATAATATAATCACGCTTGCAGTATATGCAGGCAGTTTTTAGCTTTGGAAATATGGACAAAGAAAAACTTATCGACATGCTAAAAGGCTCTTCAAAAGTTGTCGGATCCAAACAGGTTTTGAAGGGATTGTCGGAGGGGACGATCAGGTGTGTGATAGTCGCTTCCGACGCCGATGCGGATTTGAAAAAGTCGCTTTGCGCGGCGGCAAACAAACACCGTGTGCCAGTCAGTTACGTTTCATCCAAAAAGAAACTTGGCGAGGCGGCGGGCGTTGAGGTTGCCGCGGCGGCGGTCGGGCTCACATCCGTTGAGGCAGATATATGAATTGCACCTGTAGGGTTGCGGGTACGTTCGGAAAATCCAGAAGGAGGAATCAAAATGCCAACCATCAATCAGCTTGTCAGAAAGGGCAGAGAAAAACAGGTCAAAAAGTCGCTTACGCCTATCATGGAGCAATGTCCGCAAAAGCGCGGCATATGCTTGAGCGTCACGACAACTTCCCCCAAAAAGCCAAACTCGGCGCTTCGTAAAATCGCGAGGGTGCGCCTTGTCAACGGCATGGAGGGCACTGTTTACATCCCCGGCGAAGGCCACAATCTGCAGGAGCACAGCGTTGTGCTCATCAGAGGCGGCAGAGTCAAGGATCTACCCGGCGTGCGCTATCACATCATACGTGGCGCTCTTGACACTGCAGGCGTTGCAAAACGCGGGCAGGCAAGGTCCAAGTATGGCGCGAAGCGTCCCAAAAAGTAATTTTCGAATGTTATCTTAAACCATAAATAGGAGGTAATTTATGCCAAGAAGAAGCGACGTGCCCAAAAGAGATGTCCTGCCCGATCCTGTCTACAACAGCAAGGTCGTCACCAAACTCATCAATCAGGTGATGCTTGACGGCAAAAAGGGGACGGCACAGGCGATCGTTTACGGGGCATTTGATATTGCGGCAGCAAAGTTGGGGCAAGCCCCCATGGATATTTTCAACAAAGCGCTCGAAAACGCCATGCCCATGCTTGAAGTCAAGGCAAGGCGCGTGGGTGGCTCGACCTATCAAGTTCCTATGGAAATTCGTCCCGAACGCAGACAGACCCTTGCCATCAGATGGCTTGTGTCGTTTGCAAGGAAGAGAGGCGAAAAGACCATGGACGCAAGGCTTGCGGGCGAACTCATGGACGCATACAATCTGACAGGCGGCGCCGTCAGAAGAAAGGACGAAATGCACCGCGCTGCGGAGGCAAACAAGGCGTTTGCACACTATAGGTGGTAAACTATGGCAAGAAAATATGCTCTTGACAAGGTGCGCAATATCGGCATCATGGCACACATCGACGCCGGTAAAACCACCACCACCGAGCGAATACTTTACTACACGGGAGTCAACCATAAGCTCGGAGAAACCCATGACGGATCCGCCACAATGGACTACATGGAGCAAGAGCGCGAAAGAGGCATCACCATCACATCCGCGGCGACCACTGCGATATGGAAAGGGCATCAGATCAACATCATCGACACCCCCGGTCACGTGGATTTCACGGTGGAGGTGGAGCGAAGCCTCAGAGTGCTTGACGGAGCCGTCGCGGTGTTCTGCGCAAAGGGCGGCGTCGAGCC
>CANQMD010000002.1 GCA_947624885.1 uncultured Clostridia bacterium | reverse complement strand
CGCAAGCCTGTCCTCGCGCGTGCGCAGAGGCGGATTCATCTTGAATTTTCCGTCCTCGCGCAAATCGTTCTCATCCAACAGCAGATAGTGCGGCGCCGTTTCGCAAGTCACGTCCACGCCTCTTGCCTTTGCGGAGCGTATCAATTGCACGCTCTCTTTTGTCGAGATGTGACACACGTGGTACTTTGCCTTTGTTTCCTCAGCGAGGCGCAGGTCGCGCTCTATCTGCTTCCACTCGCTCTCGCCCGAGATCCCCTTATGTCCGTGCTCCAAGGCGTATTTCCCAGCGTGAATATATCCGCCGGCGCGTAGTGCGTCGTCCTCGCAATGCGCGGCGATGATCACGCCCTCTTTTGCCGCCAGGGTCATAGCGCGACGCATCATATCCTCGCTCTGTATGCCTCTGCCGTCGTCCGAAAATGCGATTGCCCTGCCCTTCAGAGCCCCAAAATCTGTGAGTTCCTCTCCCTTTTCGCCGATAGTGATCGAGGCGTAGGGATACACCCTGACCTTCGCGTCACGCGCGATACATCTTTCAAGCGTTTCCAGATTTTCCACGCTGTCCGGGACGGGCGACAAATTCGGCATACAGCACACCGCGCTATATCCTCCCGCCGCCGCCGCTTCCGTGCCGCTCGCGATCCTTTCCTTATAAGAAAAACCCGGCTCTCTGAGATGTACGTGCACATCGATAAGACCGGGCAATTTCAAATATTTTTCCTCAAAAACTGAAGAGAGAGGCGCATTTACGCCGTTATCGCGCTGCTTTACCTGCTGAAAGATCCGCGTCACCCGACACCTCCGACTTCGCTCTGCCCGCAGATTTTGGGGATATTCCCCGCCCCGCGTGCCAAAGCATTGCTATTGTTATAAACTTTTTCAAAAAATTTGTCAAACATTTTCAACAAGATAATATACGGATATTATACAAAATACAATATGTATTTTCACGCACGCGCGAGTCGCCGCCTCCTGTGCAAAGGAAAGTTTACTGTTCGCACCCAAAAGCCTATCCAAACGTTCGATTTTCCCCTCTCGCATTTTCAAGACTGCAAGCAAAAAAAAAAGCGCGACGATCTTGTCGTCGCGCCCAAAGTTTGTCGCAAATTATTTTTCGTTGAGGCAGTCGATGCCGGGCAGCGTCTTGCCCTCCAAAAATTCCAACGAAGCGCCGCCGCCCGTGGAGATGTGGGTCATCTTGTCCGCAAAGCCAAGTTGAGCGACCGCCGCCGCGCTGTCGCCGCCGCCGATGATCGTCGTTGCGTCCGTTTCCGCCATAGCCTTTGCCACAGCGATCGTGCCCTGTGCGCAGGTGGGGTTTTCAAACACGCCCATAGGTCCGTTCCAGACGACGGTTTTCGCGTTTTTCACAGCGTCCGCAAACAGCTTTTGAGTTTTGGGACCGATGTCCAAGCCCATCTTGTCCGCGGGGATCGCGAAGCTGTCCACATATTCCACCTCGATCGCCTTGTCGATAGGATCCGGGAAAGCGCCCGCCACGGCGGTATCGAGGGGCAGGTATATCTTTTTGCCGAGTTTTTCGGCTTTTTCAAGCATCTTTTTGCAGTACTCGATCTTTTCGTCGTCGACAAGCGACGTGCCGATCGTGCCGCCCTGAGCCTTGATGAAAGTGTACGCCATACCGCCGCCGATGATGAGCGTGTCGCACTTGTTCAGCAGGTTGTCAATGACGTTGAGTTTGTCCGCGACCTTTGCGCCGCCGAGTATCGCCACAAACGGACGCACGGGGTTTTCAACCGCGTTGCCCAAAAATTTGAGTTCCTTTTCGATGAGGAAACCGCTGACCGCCGTTTTTGCAAAGCCGTATTGCACAATGCCCGCGGTGGTTGCGTGAGCGCGATGCGCTGTGCCAAACGCGTCGTTGACGTAGATGTCGCAAAACTCCGCAAGTTTTTTGCAAAGTTCCTCGCTGTTTTTCTCCTCTCCCGCCTCAAAGCGAGTGTTTTCAAGCAGCACTATCTCGCCGTCTTTGAGCGCGGCGACTTTTTTATGCGCGTCCTCTCCCACGAGGTCGGTCGCAAACGTCACCTTGCCGGGGAAGTGCTCCTCGAGTTTTTTGGCGACGGGAGCCAGCGTAAACTTTTTGGGGTCGTTTTTGAGCGCTTTTGCGATATATTCCGCCTTTGCCGCGGCCTGTTCGCTTTCTGCAAGCGCCTCAACCGCCTTCTTCTCCTTTTTGGTGAGGGAGAAACCCTCTGTAAAGATGTTGTGCGGCTTGCCCATATGGGAGCACAAAATCACCTTCGCCTCATGCTCGACGAGGTACTTGATCGTGGGGAGAGCGCCGTTGATACGGTTTTCATCGGTGATCACGCCGTCCACCATGGGGACATTGAAGTCCACGCGCACAAGACACTTTTTGCCCTTGACGTCAACGTCGCGGATAGTTTTCTTTGCCATAACAGATCTCCTTATACAAAATTATTTTGACAATTTATGCGGCATGCGCGCCCTGCGCCACACACCGCACAGTATTATATCACAACGCCAAACCGTTTTCAACATATGAAATGATGATAAAAAAATATTTTTTACCGATCTCATCGCAACTGATCATCAAATATGGATATTACATCCTTGTGCAAACGCTTTGCATATTCACATGCCGACCATGCGCCGCCAAAGTCGTACCTGACCCCCGATACCACATGATCGCACCTCTTCACTATTTCCATATTTGTATGCGCTATGGCAAATTTCGGCGGACAGCCATTTTCCAAAAGATATACGTTTTCATCAAAATACCTTGGAACATACAAATCGCCCACAGGGTGATAAGACAACACCATCAGCTGTTTGACATTCGGATATTTTTCTTTAAGTTCACAAACGATTTTTGCGCAAATACTATCAAAATTGCCCCTTGCCCCGTTGTAAAACACATTCACATTGCGATTTACAATCAGATCTTCGATCACCGCCGATATCTGGTCGTGATATTGGCAATAATCTATTTCCCTATGTCCAAAAAATGCAGCTGAACTCATTTCCTATCCTTTTTAATCAACAACCTAGAATACTGACTAAATGTTTGACGCAACAATAATATCATAAATTTGTCAGAAAGATAGCATTTTGACAAATATCGGAGAAAAAAATGTCCAAGAAACCAAATGAAAGCAAATATGTGACCTCTGCCGTTATGCGGTCGAGGCTGAAAACTCTGCTTGACGAGTTCGATATGACCGCCGGCGAGTTTTCCGCCGCGGCAAGCATAAACAAGGATGTCGTCGGGCGCATGCTGACCTACGGCATAGTGCCCTCTTTGCGCACGCTCATCAAAGCGGCGGACGTTTTTGAAGTGCCCGTCATGTATTTGCTTGGCGAGGGCGGGCGCGACTTCATCCCGTCTTTAGCCCCCGCCACATTTCATGATAGGATCGCTTCGCTTGCACAGGAAAAAGGCGTAAAGTATTCCGAAATATCTCGTCACATGAGTTTTGCTCCCAATTCCATATACGAGTGGATCCGCGCGGGCACTCTGCCCTCGCTCGATTATCTTGTCGAACTTGCCGCATATTTTGATGTTTCCTGCGACTATCTTCTCGGCAGAACTGACCTGAAAAAGTGACTTGAAAGGCGACTTTGCAATATTTTGACAAAAAAAAATTAACATGGCGTACGCAAACTCATTGGCGGGTTTTGTCTGGCAGTTTATCGCACCACCTCCGCTGTTGCCCGCTTAAGCGTGCGCCGTTTTTTATTTACAGGTGTTCACATCTAAATCCGTTGTCATCCTGAGCGTAGTCGAAGGATTCCCCTGTCCAAGCGTTCCCATTTCCCCCGCTGTCATCCTGAGCGTAGTCGAAGGATCCCCAATACAAAGGCCGCAAAGTATTTGCCTCACGCGCTCGCCTTCCGCATATAAAAAAAAGGCAGGAAATGGCACCTGCCTTTTTGAGGATCGCGCACGGCAACTATCCGTGCGCTGCGTCAAACAAATCGGATTTACTATTTTGATTGATCTTTTTTGGAGATATTATTGACTGTGCCATTGATTTTTGACATCATATCGTAACTCTTCACAGAATAATCGCACATCTTTTTATCCAAGTCTATCATCTTCTTCATGCTCTCTTGAGTCTGCTTGTTCTGTACAGTGATAGAGTGACGAATATTGCCGAGATTCGAGGATATTTCTTTCATAGACATCAGAAGTTCACCCCTCAACGACTGAATAGTTGAGGAAATATTGCTTGCAAGATAATTTGTCGCCATACCTATAGCATTGACGATCATCTCCGCCCTACGCTGTTCGTCCACCAAATGCAGCGCCTCTTTCAGGTTGTCCGCGCGTCCCGTGACAAACACATAGATGATATAGTCCAAATTTTCCCAATCGCTCTTGTGGATCATACCGCAGTATATGCTGTCAAGATAGTTGACTTCGGTCCTAAGTTCAAGCGCGAGCGCGTCGATATCTTGCCTTATCTGTCCGACATGCTGTAAGCTTTGATTCGACTTTTCTTGTGTTTCGTTTATCATTCTTTTGAGTTCTGCCTTTTTATACTCAATGGTATCTTGAAGATCCTTTTGATATTGCGTCTTCAAATAGGTATCCCTGTTTTTCAATCTCCTATTCAAGAGCACCTTATTATATGAATGATCCTTTGCAAGTTTAAACGTGATGAAAAAGTACACAAGTCCTGGCACCAGACCGCTCGCCACAGCATTTCCCGCACTCAGAGCGATATCATCTTTTATGGTGAGCGCCGAAATCAAAAACACCAATGCAAAAAGTCCCAAAGATATGCAAATAGTGCCGATAATATTGATCAATTTGAATTTTCTTTCGGTCTTATATGCGTATGCAGAATCGCTCGACTTATTATTTTCTTGCAATTCTTTAAGCAACATCTCCTTGATATCCACAATATCGTCCGGAGTGCCGACTATGTTATCGAGGGCATACTGCATGTTTTTCACTTCTTCTTCGCAGTTATATATTTTAGGATATTCCGCATACCCTTCATCTGTCAACTTGTTGATTTGCTCCTGAATTTCATACACTGCTGTCACAGATGATCTCAGCACCACCAAATTGCCCAAAACCGATTCGCAAAGCGCACTCGAATCCGGTCTTACGACGTTCGCGTAGTTCTCGGTATCCACATCGACCGCCGTCAACGAACTCAGGTCGGCTTCGCCTTCTTTTTGCGTTTGCATCTTGTTTTTGCACATAGGGCAAACTTCAGGGGGGGTGTTTCCCTCATAAACATAGCCGCATATCGGGCATTTTGACTTCACATCCATTTTTCACCTCTAAAATATCTTTGTATATACGATTTGCGCGCTTGCAACACCAAAAATACCGAGCGGAAAATATGTCGTCCACGACGCCATGACTGTTTCAAGATGAGCAAACGCGCAATAAAATACTAATACTTATTTTTGGGCTCTGAGTTCCTGCGCTTGACGCAAGATGTCTTCGCCCTGTGTTTTCATGATCTTCTTCCACTTTGACCTCGCCACCGTTTTAACAACGATATAAACGATACCGGGGATGATCCACAAGAAGCACAAAAAGATCGCGAGAAACTTGCTTATACGACCGGGGCATTTCGCAAGCAATTCCCAATATTGCTTTTGCAATTCATCCAATTGCTTTTTGTGAGGGATGTCCTTTTCACGGAAAAAATAAGCAATAGTATAACCGAGATCACAGTCTTCTCCTGTTTCGGACGACCCGACGGTTTCATGCTCGCACTTGATGAAGTGATAGCCGAAATAGGGCATTGCCTGTGACGCAAACATAGTTTTTTTGTTTTCCCTAAGGCTCTCGTTTATGGAAACAACGTCATACTTTGCTTTGTACTCTTCATACTGTTCGTAAAAATCGAACGACAAGACTTTTGCTGGATCTACATCATACATAAAAATTTTCCTCCTGGAAATAATTTTGTTAAACTTATTATAGCGAACAAAATGTTCACTGTCAAGTAAAAACGAACAAAATGTTCTATCATTGATATATGGAAGTTAAATTTGCAAGCAGACTTAAGGAGGTGCGCGTGGAAAACGGGCTAACCTGCAAACAAGTGGCGGAAGCGCTGCACGTGTCGACTCGCCTTGTGCACTTCTGGGAGAGCGGCGACAGGGAGTGCAATTTTGAAACGTTGCTCAAGCTGTCCGACTTGCTCAACGTATCCATCGACTATCTGCTTGGCAAAAGCAACTATTGACTGCCTCCCGTCAAAAAACAGCGTAAAAAATGCAGGACCACCGAATAAGCCGATGGCCCTGCTTTCAAATTATTGTCCCAACTTCAATCTATCCTGCCCGTAAGGCGGCCTTCGGTGAGCAAATTTTCAAAACCGAGTTGCCTCATACCCTCGTACACGACGATCGCCACGGAGTTTGACAGGTTGAGGCTTCGCGCCTCGCTTATCATGGGGATGCGCAAGGTGTTTTGATAGTTCGCCTTGAGCAGCCATTCGGGCAATCCACGGGTTTCTTTTCCAAAAATGAGATAATCGCCGTCCTTAAACGCCGCCTCGTCATAGCGCCTCGCCGCCTTTGTGGACAAAAAGTAGAAGTTCGGCTCGCCGTCCGCAACGCGATACCCGTCCGCCGCGCTTGCCCTGTCCCCCGCGGTCTTTTCAAAAAATTCGGCAATGCTGTCGTACACCACAAAGTCCGTAAGGCTCCAGTAGTCCAACCCCGCTCGTTTCAGCGCTCTGTCGCTTATGTCAAAGCCCAGCGGGCGCACAAGATGCACCTTGCACCCTGTCGCCGCCGCAGTGCGAACGATGTTGCCCGTGTTCTGCGGGATCTCCGGCTCCACCAACACTATATTTAACATTCTGACCTCTCAACGTATGATTTTGATATGTTAAAGCGCCGTTTTTGCAACTTGACGCACTTTTGCAGATCTCGCGCTTAAACCCTTTGACGGGCGCAAAATTCCGCCTCTCTTCATCGAGGACGCCTTTGTCACTTGAAAAATCTGTCCGCGATCTCCAATATTTCCGCCGTACATTTCGCTTGCGCCACCGCCACGCGCACCGCCTTTGCAAAGTCCTTGCCTTTCGCATAGTGGCACAGGTGCATTTTCATGAGATTTGCGACCACCCTGTCCGGGTTGTAACGCTTGAGTATATCCACATGTTTTGCTATCGCCTCTCTCGCGTCAAACTCAAACGGCACACCCTCGAGTTCGGCAAATATGTACGGTCTGCCAAGTGCGCCGCGCCCAATCATAAACGCGTCCGCGCCGCTCTCCTCTCGCACCCTGTCCAAACTCTGTTTGTCCACAATGTCGCCGTTTGCTATGACGGGGATATGCACGGCGGCTTTCACCGCTCTTGTTATGCTGTGATCCGCCTCGCCGCTGTAAAACTGTTCGCGATATCTCGGATGCACCGTCACCGCCGCCGCTCCGCCCTTTTCCGCCGCGACGGCGCACTCCACGGCGAGCGGATATCCCTGCTTTATGCCCGCCCTCATCTTCACCGTGACGGGTTTTCCGCTCCCCTCTCTCACGGCTTGAACAAGTTCCGTGACAAGGTCGGGATATTGCATAAGCGCGCTTCCTTCGCCGTTGTTGAACACCTTTTTGACGGGACAGCCCATGTTGATGTCTATGATGTCAAACTGCTTCAGCCTCTCATCCGCCGCCGCCTTAAACATAAACTCCGGATCTCCGCCGAATATCTGCGCGGCGCACGGAGTTGTTTCCGCTGTGGTGAAAAGCAGATCCTCGCTGCCCCTTCCTCCGTACACCAAGCCCTTTGCGCTGACAAGTTCGGTGCAGGTCAGCCCCGCGCCGTAGTGTGCGCACAGATGGCGAAAGCCCGCGTCCGAAAATCCCGCTATGGGCGCAAACAACAGGTCGCTTTTCAGCAATACGCCGCCGATGTTCATGCCCTTTCCTCTCGCTTCACTCTTTCCCAAAACTCGTCCAGCTGTTCAAGCGAGTAGTCCGTCATAGGCTTGCCCGTTTCGGCAACAAGCTGTTCCAGCCTCGTGAATCTGCGCAAAAACTTTGCGCTTGCCTCCTTAAGCGCCATTTCCGGCTCCACTCCGTACAGCCTGAGCGCGTTGACCACGGCAAACAGCAGATCTCCGCCCTCCTCGTTTCTGTGCGCGTCGTCCGCGGTTTTCAGTTCGTTTGACTCCTCGGCGATCTTGTCCATCGCGCCTTCAGGATCCTGCCAATCGAAGCCGGATTTTTTTGCGCGTTTCTGCAATTTTTCCGCATACAGCAGCGCGGGCAGATTTTTGGGCACTCTGTCCATAGAATCCGCCGTGGACGTATATTTTTTCTCCTTTTTCTTCGCCTCGTTCCAAAACGCGAGAGCCTCGTCGGGATTGTTTGCGTGATTTGTGCCGAAAATGTGCGTGTGCCGATCAATAAGTTTGCGGCAGAGTTCCGTCAGCATGTCGTAGCTGTCAAACTCGCCGTTTTTCTCGGCGATGAGCGTGTGAAACACCGCCTGCATAAGCACGTCGCCGCACTCCTCGCGTATGTTTTCCGCGTCGCGGGAGTCGATCGCGTCCACAAGTTCGTACGCCTCCTCGATGAGGTTGATCCGGATGGATTCATGGGTTTGCGCCCTGTCCCACTCGCACCCGTCGTCGGCGCGGAGGCGACGCATAAGTTCGTCAAAATCGCCGTAGCCAAAGCGCTTGCACTCCGTCAGCGGACAGCCCTCTATGACAAGCGTATCCGCTTCGCCGTCGAGTTTTGCAACGGTCGTCGCGTGCTCCTTGCCGTCGCTCTCGACGCACACGGGCACGTCGCCGTAACTGTCAAGCAACTTCGCTTTGACTTCGCGCAACGCGTTTGCGTCCTCGATCCCGTCCACAACAAGCGCGATACGCTTGTCAAAAAAATGCGCGGACAAAAAATCACGCGCTATGTAACGTTGATACGAGCCTCTCAAAATTTCGTCAAGTTTCATCGTCTTTCTCCCAAAATCTCACGACCCCGTACAGTTTTTTCAGCGCCTTGCCCATTGGCAGCATGCCGAGTTCCTCGCGGCTCACCAGCCCAAACAGCAGCGCAAGCCAAACGTAGATCGGCGCACACGTCAGCGCTCCCAGCGCGGTCGCAAGAAGGTCGTTTTTCACAAGACCGGATATCCCAAGCCCCGCAACACCCATTATAACACCCAACAGCAGATTTAATCCAACATTTTTTTCAAGATGTACGCCGCAAATTTTTCTGAACGCGACATACGCGCCCAAAAACGCCGTCGCCGCCATTGCAAGCGAGGCGATCGCCCCTCCGATTATGCCGATATACCTCGTCAAAACCACGCTCAACGCCGCCTTGAGAACTATCGCCGTCAACAGCGCGACCGCCGCATATGCGGACTTGTCCAACGCCTGCAACAGCGACACATATATCTGCATAGTCGCAAGCAGCACGATGTTTGCCGCCGTAACTCTCAGCAAATTTACGCTGAGCGCCAACTGTTCTGCGCTCAACGCGGGATATATCGTCGGCAAAAGCCTTGGCGCAAACACCATAAAAAACGCCGCGCAAGGCACGCCTATCAGATACGCCAGCTTGATCGAAAGCCTGCTTTTGACAAGCACTCCGTCAATATCCAGCGTCACGCGCGAGGCGGACACGGTGGGCACGATCACCACCGCAAGCGACATGATGAGCACCACGGGCATGTTGACAAGCGAGTTGACAGGTCCCGACAGCAAGCCGTATTGCGCAGTTGCGACGCTCTGCCCCACTCCGCCCCATTTCAGCGCATTCACCAGGATAATACTATCAAAAAAGCTACTTAAAGGCAGGATTATGGCAGAAGCGGCAATCGGAAGCGCCATTTTGAACATGCCTCTCGCCTCCTTCAAACCAAACCTGAGCGTTTCGCGCTCCCGCCTTGCGCATTTCACAAGATATGTGACAAACAGATACAACAACGCGCACACCTCGGACGCGCTCACTCCAAGCAGAGCGCCCATCACCGCCGCGGTCACTCCGCGTGGCTTGAGCAACAGCGCAAGCCCTATGCCCGCGCCAAGTTTGACCGCCTGCTCGATGATGTTTGAAACCGCCGTAGGCACCATATCCAATTCGCCCTGAAACAGCCCGCGAAAGCCTGCGATCACGCTCACCAACAGCACCGTAGGCGCAATGATATAGTAGCCCGCCCTAGTTGAGCCGTTGCCCTGCCACACCGCGATTTTGCCCGCCAGCCCCGCCAAAATGCCGCCGCTGACAAGTCCCGTCGCGATCAGCGCGATCGCCGCCATCGCAAAATACTTGCGCGACGGCTCGCCCAAAGCGCGTTTTTCGGACACTATGCGCGACAGCGCCGTGGGTATGCCCGACGTTGACAACGTCATAAACAGCGCAAAAACAGGGAAAACAAGCTGATACATGCCCATTCCCTCCGCGCCGAGTATGTTTGTGAGCGGAACGCGATACAACGCGCCCAGCAGCTTTGCCACAACGCTCGCCACCGCGATCAACGCCGCGCCCGTCATAAACCTCGAGCGCGATTTCTGCCCTTTCGCATTATCCGAGGGCATTTCCGCATTCATGTTTGCGTTCGTTTTGTTCTCCGCACTTGTCACAAAACGCGAGTTCGACCCCTGTACTTTCGCATTGTCTGAGGGTGTTCCCGCTTTCATGTTTGCGGTCGCTTCGATCTCCGCGCCCGCCTCTACAGGAGCGTCATTGCATGAATTTTTGCAAAAATCGGGCATATGTCGCGAGTTTTCGCGAAAATCGGGCTTTTGTTGTGAGTTTTTGCGCCGAAACATCACGCCAGCGCCGCCTCAATCAGTTCCGCGCAAAAGTGCAGATATGCCCCCGCAATGTCGCTTGGCATCACGTCCTGCAACAGCGCCGCCGCGCCCACAAGATCGCCGTTTACAACAACAGGCTCCAGCGCAAGGTATTTTGCCGCGACCTCCCTGCCGTCAAACAGGTTTTGCAGCTGATCGCCGTGCAAAACAACCTTTTTGCGTGCGCGGACAATGCCCTGAAAAGCGTCTGAAAGCGTGGCTCCACTGTAGTTCTTTTTGTTTTTGCCCTCCGCAACGGCAACGCCTTCCGGGCTGACAAACAGCACGTCCGCGTCAAGCGAGTCCGCAAGCAGCTTGCTCACCGCCTTTGCCGCCGCAAGCACGCTTTCAAAGCCGCTGTACTTCCTCAGCGTGATTGCGTCGCCGTCTGCGGCGATCTCCATTTCATCGCCCTCTTTCAGGCGCATTGTGCGCCTCAACTCCTTGGGTATGACAATGCGTCCAAGTTCATCGATACGTCTGACTATCCCTGCCGACATAACTACCTCCAAATCGAGGATAGTTTGTCCCGCTTTGAAACTATTATGCGAAACATAGGAATGATCCGTAACACCGAATTATACGAAACATCGAAATGATCGTTCCGTCATGCCGGATTTTGCGAAACATCAGAAGGATCGTTTTGTAACACCAAATTATGCGAAACGTCGGAAGTATCGCGCCGTCATGTCGGATTTTCAAAACGGATCGCTTCAAAAAAACAAAATGACACGAAATTTCCTACTAAAAGGCTTATGAAATCGGCAATTGTCAACCAAAACTCCAAACTTCGGTTGACAATTGGGGAAAGGAGAGGTTTTTTTGGGGAAAAACGCCCTCAAAAACGCAAAAAAAAGTTGCATAATTTTTGCCCCAAAAACGCCTCAAAAATGCGATTGTCAACCGAGTTTTCACTTTTTGGTTGACAATTTGAAAAAAAACCACTGTCTAGTATTATTTTTTTTGGAAGTTGCAAAAAATGGCGCTTTTCAACACCCTATTTTTGAAATTCTCACAAACCATCGCTGTTCGACTTCGATTTTTGGCTTTGAAAAAAGCGGCGATGTTCAACCTCGATTTTGGGATTTGTGAAACACTGTTGCCCAACCTCAATTTTTGGAGATTTGAAAAAGCACCATTGCTCAACCTCATTTTTTCGGATCCGCAAAACACATTGCTGTTTGACATCGTTTTTTGGGATTTGAAAAGTAAGCGGCGATTTTTGGAATATCATTGCGCCGCCCATATGAGCGGCGCAATTTTGTTTTTGACGGGAGATGATCCAAACTTCAAAAGGTCATCCGTCTTGTTTTGCCCACACTTTGAGTTTGTGGGAATCATCGTGCTAATACTGCAGAGGTGTATCAATACTGCTTTCCCCACGCCTGAGGTTGGTGGATATCATTATGTCAACGACACTAGTCGAGTGCAGAGGGGTATCAATACTGCTTTTCCCAAACCTCGGGGATGTGGAGGTCCTCATCCCAATGCCAATAATACTCGCCGACAACGGGAGAGGAATTTTCATACGGATAATCATCGCGATAGTAATAGTACTTCACGTCCAGCTTTTCATAGCCCGTGAACGCTTTGCTAAAGCTCCTGTCAGTCCATTCCTGCTTTGTCCCCTCAAAGAAAACATCCTTCAAATTTTCGCTGCCCGCGAATGCGTAACGATCAAGTGATTGCACATTCTTTTCGATGATAACGGTCTTCAAAGACGTACACCCGAAAAATGCATACAACCCTATATTCGCTTGCTCCGCGCACACAAGATCGACGGACAGCAAATTTTCACAGTCTTGGAATGCATTCCGTTCGATGTTCGTCACATTTCCGGGAATGGTGACAGACGTTATTCCGCAACCTGTAAATGCATAGTTTCCTATGGTTTGCAAACTGTCGGGAAGAGTCACGGAGGTCAGAGCGGTCTGCCCGTAAAATGCGTATGCGGGAATGGTTTCCAATCCGTCAAGCCCGCTGACTTCGGTCACAGGCTGATTTTGGATATACAATCTAATTACTCCGTAATCCGGCTGACGTGCAGAAAGACAATTGGGTGAAGAATACGGCGAATCGATCTCGCACCACTGCCTGAGCGTACCCGTGTAATACACTTTTTCCAATTTTGAATTGGAAGAAGTCCATTGGAACATGCTTTGTACGCCTTTGCCGATGGTGAGCGTTTTTACATTTTCGCAACGATTGAAAGTTTCCCTGCCGACATTGGTCACGCTGTCGGGGATAGTGACGGAAATCAGATCGGTCAAGCCGTAAAACGCATAATCTGTGATGGTTTCCAGCCCGTCAAGCCCGCTGACTTCGGTCAACAATTCGCCGTTCAAATACAATTTTGCCTTATCGTCATCGCTGTTTCCGGAATCGGGACTGTTTGATACATACAACGGAGAGGCAGAACTGTTGATCGCATTGTAGTACTTCCCAAGTTCGATCGAACACCACTGCTTGAGCGTGCCGAGAAAATTGACTTTGGTTATATAATAGCACTCATAAAACGTATAACCGGGGAAATATTGAACGTTTGCGCCCACATTCAACGTAGCGAAACTTGTGCAACCGCAGAAAATATAATTTATTGTCCTGTTGTACGGGTCAGCAACTATCTCTCCGCCGACATCTTGGCAGCGCGTCGCATTCCAATTGACGGTATGCAAGCTGACGCAATCCTTGAATACGGAATCGCCTATGGTTTGTATGCCTTCGCCGATGGTGACAATTTGCAAGCCGAGATTTGCAAACGCTTCGTCGCCGATATCGCCCTTTGTGACGGTGACTTGAGTCAGACTTCCCTTTGGAACGGACTCTATCGCCGAAGCGGGATAGGTCACGGTGTTAATCGGGCATCCCTCAAAAGCGGAAGCGCCTATGCTTGCGACATTGTCGCCGATCGTGAGCGTGCGCAAAGCGGAGCAACCGTAAAACGCTCTGTCGCCTATGCTTGTCACGGTGCTGAGGATCACCACGCTTGTCAACGTGGAGTTGTTTTCAAAGGCGGAATTGCCGATCTCAACAATATCTTTGCCGTCATATGCGGCGGGAATGATCACGCTGCTTTGGTTGCCGTTGTACTTTGTCACTTTCCACGCGTTGTTTTGCGTCGCGACAAAAGTGAATTCGCTTGTGGATGTGGAAGTTGTGTAGCCGCACTCCACGCAGACATATTTGCCGTCCATGGTGTGCGCGATCTGTGCGTCCGTCACGTCGCAACGCGAGCACTTGTGCCAATGGTTTTGGGCGTCGTGAAGCCAAGGCGTGTTGAAATCATGATCGAGTTTTGAGATGGTCTTGTGTTGAGATCCCTCATAGGTCCTGCCGTCAAAAACGTAGCTGACCAGATAATCATCATATCCGTCCGTGACGCAGTCGGGATCAGCGTGCCCGCTTACGACGGACGCAATTCGCTCCGTTTCAAAGACGTGCGAATCATCTCTGTCGCAGACGAAAACCGCGATCGCGCCCAAAAAATCATCGTCCCACTTCCATTGAGAGAAGGCGTAGGCATGGTGACTTGAAGTTTCCACCTTTTGCGCGTCGGTAAAAGTTTCGCCGCCATACGCCGCCGTCGCGGTGTAGGTGACATAATCGGAACATTCGTCGGATCCTTCAACGCCGGTCACGTTTGCGCCAACCGTGAGGGTCGCGCTGTTGCACTTGTTGCAAATCATTTCCATTGCGGCGGAGGACATATCTGCCGCCCACTTCCACTCCGAAAGCACGTAGGTGTGATAACTGTATGTTTCGATCCTCTTTTGCTCGGTGTAGGTCTGCCCCGCATACTCGGCGGAAGCGGTGTACAAAGTGAAGTCCGCACATTGATCGCTGTCCGTGATGGATGTGATCGTCGCGGGCACAGCCTCAATGACGTTGCCGCACTTGCTGCAGGTCATATTGAGCGTCGCCGTTATGGTGCCGCTTGTCCAACTCCAACTTGGGACGAGAATGTGCGACAACATTTCAGTAGGCTGATACGTTTCGTATTGACAAACGCCGCAGGTGCCCTTTTTGAGCCCCTTTTGCGTGCAGGTCGCGACCGTGATATCCTCCCATTCAAAGTTGTGCGCCGCGCTGTCGCTCTTTTCGGTGGTGTGTTCGCACGTGGCGGCGTGCCAATGACCATCCTCATTTTTGGACCACGACTCCGCAAACGTGTGTTGGTGCGTGCTGTTTGCGCCATCTCTGTCGCCGCACGCCGAAAGCGTGACGATTGCTATGCACAGCAACAACGCTGTCGCAAGCAGGGCGATCAAGATTTTGCCTTTTCGTTTCATATGTTTTCTCCTTGTTTGGGCTTTGCCCTTTATTGTATGATCTACGCGCCGACATTGGCGCACAAAACGTTGAGCCGCAAATATGCGCATGTCGGTTTTGCAGGATTGCACGCGCCCTTTGCGCGACATATTTGCCTGCATACATAGTAATTGTAACACTTCGCACGCGCGTAGTCAACAACCGCGTTCATTTTCGCCCTCTTTAACGCTTTGGGCGGACAGACGCAAAACGACGGATAAGACGAAAATAAAGAAAAAAAGTTAAGCAATCGCAAAAATGCGGCGGATAAAGCGTCAGACAAGATAATTTTCGGGCTTTTTCTTTTCCACCACGCGCTCAAGAATGTAGGCGGTGAAATCCACGTCCTCAACAAAGTCGCGCGGGAGATATTTGACGCGGTTGAAACGCTCAAAATGCTTGTAATGCGATGGCAATGTGACGGGAGTGGACACGTCAAGCGTGTAACACACATCCTGCAACGCGCGTTTGTAGGAGGCGGGATTGAGCCCCGCGCCGTCCTCATAGATCGCGTTGCGCAAGATTTTGTCGCCTTTCATCACTTTTGCCCAGATCTTCATGGCAATAGAATAGCACACATCGCGCAATATGGCAAGCGAGCGGCGCGTTGAATTTTTGCCGCCCGACTTTGCAGACGCTTCAAACAAATCTGCGTGGGCATGCCCGAAGTTGTGCAAAACGGCTTGATCGTCGCACTGTTTTTGTCTGTTGCGAGGCTTGATCGTCGTGCAAATTTGTTTGTTGATGAGCCGTTTGCTGTTTTCAGGAACGGCAAGATCGTTGTCGCGCAATTTTACGCGCGTATCAATATGATTTGTTCTTACGGGCGCAACAAGATGTTGTGGTCGCAAAAAAAATTGCAAACAACAATTGTCAGCGGCGGGATTTTGTGGTATGCTATCAAAGCATCACTATCCGGGGAGATGAAGAGATGAGCGTCGTCAAATTTTCAAGCGATTTTCTGATCGATACGTTCACGCTGGTGGACAATCTTTTCATAATCGAGCACATGCCCTACCTAGACGAAAAGCAGATCAAGGTGTATCTGTACGGGCTGTATCTGTGCGCCGTCCCCGAAAAACAAAACACCTTGGACGCGCTGTGCTCCACTCTGGATATGACGGAGGCGGAGGTGATGAGCGCTTACGGATATTTTGAGGATATGGGGCTTTGTCGCATAATTTCAAAATCGCCGCTGGAGATCGCATATCTCAGCATCAAAAAGGCGAATCAACCGCCAAAAAAATACCGCGGCGAAAAGTGGAACGACTTCAATATCCAATTGCAACAACTCTTCCCCGAAAGGCAGATCATGCCCAACGAGTACAACGAATACTACATGTTTTTGGACAGCACTCGCATAGAACAAGACGCGATGCTGATGATCGTGCAATATTGCATAAATCTGAAGGGCATGGGCGTGAGATATCCGTATATCCTCACCGTCGCAAGAAACTGGGCGGCGGACGGCGTGCGCACCGTCGCGGACGTGGAGGAAAAACTGAAAGAATACGAAAATCAAAGCGAGGATATGCGTATGGTGCTGTCCGCGCTCGGCAGAAAGGGCGGCGCGGAACTTGAGGACAAACAATTTCTGCTCAAATGGACGCGCAGTTGGGGATACGAGTTGGACGCGATCCTCGCCGCGGTCAAGTCGCTGAAAGGCGGCAAAACATTCTCTAAATTGGACGCGAAACTTGACGAGTTTTACCGCATGTCAATCTTCACCGTGGAACAGATCAAGGACTACCAAACTCAGATGGAAAGGCTGAAGGCGCTGGCGATCGCCGTCAACAAAAACCTGGGCGTGTACTACGAATCGCTGGAACACGAACTTGAGGTGTATATCGCGCCGTGGACGGCAAAGGGCTTTGACGACGGCGCGCTCATCGCGCTTGCGCACTACTGCTACATCACCAGCGTGCGCACGCTCGAGGGCATGAACAACGTCGTCAACAAATTCTTTTCGCTGGGCCTGCTGACGGAGGCGAGCATAGACGAATACCTTCGCGCTCAGATCGCGCAGGACGGCAAGATCCGCAAGATCATCGAAAAATGCGGGTCCTCGCGGCAGGTCACGCAGAACGACCGCGATCTGTATCGCACTTGGACGGCGGATTGGGGGTTTGACGACGACATAATTCTGTTTGCCGCGGCGCAGGCGGTGGGAAGGACATACCCCACGCCATACATCAATCAGCTGCTGTCCGCATATCGCAAAAACGGCGTGTCTACCGTCGAACAGGCGGAAAAGTTCGGCATGGGCGCACAACAGCCGCAAAAAGCGAATTTTGAACAGAGGGACTACTCAGACGAGGAGTTGCGCTCGATAATCACAAGCATAGACAAACTGAGCGAGGACGACGTATGAAAAAGAGGGCTTTGACCGCGCTTGTCGCCGCGCGACAAAAGATGATAAACGCCAAAAAGGCGGAGGCGGAAAACAGGCTCGTCGCCGCGTTTGCTATGCCCGATATCAGGGACGCGCATGCGGAATTTGTCAAAACAAGTTTTGCGTGCGGCATGAGCGGAACGGGAAGGGATATGGCAGAAAATGCGCATGCAAAATATATCGCCGCACTCGCCGCTCACGGCTATGCGGAAAGCGACTTCGAGTTTGTCCCCGCCTGCCCTATCTGCGGAGATACGGGGATCGCGGGCGGAAAACCGTGCAAATGCGCCGAGGCGGAATACGTCGCATACCTCAAACGCGAATGCGGGTTGCAAGATCGCGCCCTGCCACGATTTGAAAATATCGACGTGCAAAGAGTAAAAAACCTTGAACAGCGCGCCGACCTCCAAAAAATCATGGGCTGGCTGAAGGCGTACTCCGCAAAGCTGCCGAACGTGAAATATAAAACTCTTGCGCTGCTCGGAGGCACAGGCACCGGCAAAACTACGCTTGCGGGCGCGGTGGCTCTGGCGACGGTCGAGAGAGGCAGATCCGCGCTGTTTTTAAGCGCGTATGAGTTGAACAGCCTGTTTTTGAAGTGCCATACGTCGCCTATCGCACAGCGCGACGGCATACTCACGCCCGTCACGGAAGCAGACTTGCTGGTCATTGACGATCTGGGCACGGAGCCGATCTTGAGGAACGTTACGCTTGAATATCTGCTGGTGCTGCTGGAGGAGAGGCTTCGCGCGGGCAAAAGCACCGTGATCACGTCAAACCTGTCGATGAAAGAGTTGATGGCAAGATATCAGGAAAGGATCTGCTCAAGGCTGTCGGAGAGAGGCACGTCGCAGATCTTCTGCTTGAAAGGCGACGATCTGAGGCGTTGAACGCAACAAATCGCGACGAAACACGCGCCCGATGTTGCACAAACAGAAGTTTTGCGACATATTTTGCACAGATAAACCGCTTGTTGTGAAAAAAACATTCCCAAAATCAGGAATGTTTTTTGTTTGCTTTTTGTTTGAATGATATGCCCTGCGAGGCGGATGTTTGCACCGCGAATAACGCGACTGCCGCGCCGAGATGTGCGGCGCTATCTCTCCTCGCGGAAATACGTTGTGCCCAGCGCCGCGGGAGGTTGCACGCTCCTTTTGCCGAATATGGACGTGATGATGAGCACTAGCACCGTGACGATGTAAGGCAAGAGTTTGATGATCTCTTTTTCCGAAAAGCTGAGGTTGAGCAAATAGTTCGGCGCAATATACAGCGCTCCGAAAAGGATAGAGCCGAGGATCGCCCAGTTTGGTTTCCATATGGAAAAAATAACGAGAGCGACCGCCATCCATCCGTAGGCGTCGACGGTGAATTCGAGAGCTCCGCCCAACGAATCCATGATGTAGAACAGACCGCCGAGCGCCGCTATCGCGCACCCTAAGATAGTCGACAGATATCTGTATTTGCCCACGCTTATGCCCGCCGCGTCCGCCGTTGCGGGATTTTCTCCGACGGCGCGAAGATTGAGCCCCGTGCGCGTACGCTTGAGAATAATTGCCGCTGCAATGGCTATCGCTATCGCCAAATACACCAAAACGCCGTATGAGAGAAACAGCTGTTCAAACCAGTTTGACGGTTCCGACGGCAACATACTTTGAGTAAACGCGCGGCTTGCGGTGCCGAGGTTTACAACAGAACTTGAATTTTCAAGATCGCCTAACATGAATTTCATAAACGCGGCGCCGAAAGTCGTGAGCGTGAGGCCCGTAACATTTTGATTGCAACGCAAAGTCACGGTGAAGAAACTGAAGAGCAATCCTGCCAAAGCTCCCGCCAACAATGCGCAAAGTATTCCTATTATAACGACGCCGAATGCGCTCATGTCAGCCGCGCTTCCAAGCGTTTTGAGATAGGCGTTTATGCCGAGGCAACCTCCGACCGCCCCTATACACATGACGCCCGGAACTCCCAAATTCAAATGTCCCGATTTTTCCGTGATTATTTCGCCCGTGGATCCATAAAGGAATATGGTGCTGAATCTTATCGATCTGCTGAGAAACGTCCAAAACATTACTCTGTCACCTCCCCTTCCAAATCTTTTCCTTCGAGCGCCGCGCCCTCGGACGTCGGCTGCTCGATATGTTCTTCTGCCGTATCTTCTATCCCTTTTTCGCCGTCCTCTCGCTCGCTGTCCGATATGACTGCGGTCGTAGCTTCACCGCCCTGCTCTTTTGACTTTTTGAAATGCGCAAAGTTGAATTTGACCTTGTAGTTGTTGAAAAACTCGCATGCGATAATGGCAAAGAAGAATATGCTTGTTATGATCTCGGGGAATGAGCCGCTCAGATGATACGTGAGCGCCACTTGCGACGCGCCTTTGCTCAAAAATGCCGCTATAAGCGAGAACACGACCATCGAGATCGGTTCAAAATGTCCGAGCCAACTTATCAAGATAGCGGTGAATCCTCTGCCTCCCGCTGTGTTTGTTGTGATGGAATAACTTGTGCCGCCGACAAGCAACCATCCCGCTATACCGCACAACGCGCCCGAAAGAAGCATCGTGCGGATGATGACTTTGGGCACGCTTATGCCGATGTATTTTGCGGTGTTGATGGATTCGCCGACGACGGACAGCTCATAGCCGTGTTTGGAAAAACGAAGATATATCCAGATCAAAACGGTTATTATCGCGACGATTATTATATTCAAAACATAAGGCTGATTGCCTATCCTCGGGAATTGACCGTACCTCAACACGCCGAGCACTCCGGAACCGCTACGCACCCATATGGTGAGCACAAACGATATCAACCCCATCGCGATATAGTTGAGCATTAGTGTGAAAAGCGTCTCGTTGGTGTTCCACTTTGCCTTGAATAAAGCGGGGATAACTGCCCATATCGCACCGCCCGCTATACTTGCGATCAACATGACGACTATCAACGCGCTGTTAGACATTTTTCCGCCGAGATAGAACATGCAGGTCGCGCACATGAGTCCCCCCATGAGCACCTGCCCCTCGGCGCCGATGTTCCAAAACTTCATTTTGAACGCGGGAGTTATTGCAAGCGCTATGAGCAACAATATCGCGGTCTCCTGCAACAAAACGATAAAATTGCGTAGCTGCATGAAGTTCGCATTGCCGAGTTGAACAAAAAATCCGCCGAAATCGCCGCCTTCGGAAACGGTGATGATCGCGCATATAAACAGCGCCACTACTATTGCGGCAAGCCGTATGAGCCACTGTTTCCATGCGGGCATATCCACTCTTTTTGAGATATGTATGGGGGATTCCTTTTTGAGTTTGTCGACAAAGGCGTCAAATTTGCTCGGTTTGCCTGTTACGGATCTCATTGTGCATCCCCTCCTTCGCTGTTGGCTGTATCATTTTCGCTCTCTGTGTGCAGATCGTCGATGGATATCTGATTTTCGTCGACGTCGTGCGACGTTTTGGTCATGAGCAAGCCGATCTGCTCCTTGATGGCGCGTCTGCCGTCCACGACGCCCGTAACTCTGCCCGCGCAAATGACAAGTATGCGGTCGCAGAGCTCGATGAGCACGTCGAGGTCCTCGCCTACGAAAATGACCGCGACGCCCTTCTCCTTTTGGTCGTTGAGCAGGTTGTATATCGTGTAGGACGAGTTGATATCGAGGCCTCTCACGGGGTATGCCGCCATGAGCACGGACGGCGAGGCGGCTATCTCGCGCCCGACGAGCACCTTTTGCACATTGCCGCCCGACAATTTTCTAACGGCGGTGTGCGTGCTTGGAGTGACGACCTCGAGCTCTTCAACAATCGTTTCCGCAAGTTTCTTGGGGGACTTTCTGTCAAGGAACATAAAGCCTTTGCGGTAGGAGCGGAGCATCATATTGTCGATGAGGTCCATATTGCCGACGAGCCCCATTCCCAACCTGTCCTCGGGCACAAACGACAGCCTCACGCCGAGGTCGCGAATCTGCACGGGAGTTTTGGAGCGAAGATCGACGGGTGCGTCGTCCTTTGAGGGATCGAAATAGGTGATGCTGCCCTCTTTGACTTTGTATAGCCCGGCGATGGCTTCAAGCAACTGCCTCTGTCCGCTGCCCGCGATGCCCGCAATGCCGAGGATCTCGCCCGATCTTGCCTCAAACGACACGTTGTCAAGCACCTTGACTCCGTCGGGATCGACTGCGGAAAGCCCGCTGACCACAAGCCTGTTTTTGACATCGTGCGGCTCGGTGCGGTCGATGTTGAGGGACACCTTTTTGCCGACCATCATCTCGGTGAGTTGCTGCTCGTTGGTGTCGGCAGTGTTGACGGTCGCGATATGTTCGCCCTTTCTGAGCACGGCGACTCTGTCGGATATCTCCATAACTTCGTTGAGTTTGTGGGTGATGATGATTATGGACTTGCCCGCCGCCTTCATGTTGCGAAGCACGTCGAACAATTTTTCTATCTCCTGAGGAGTTAGCACCGCGGTCGGTTCGTCCAAAATGAGGATGTCGGCGCCACGATATAACACTTTTATTATCTCGACAGTCTGTTTTTCACTGACGGACATGTCGTATATTTTCTTTTTGAGGTCGATTTTGAATCCGAAACGGTTTGCGATGTCCTGCACGACGTCTGCGCGCTTTTTGGCAAGCCAATTGAATTTTATCTTCTTCCATATCCCTGTGAGAGGCATGAGCGCAAGACGGCGCTTTGTCTCCTTTTCGGAGTGGAATTTGGGTTTTTTCATGTAGGCGAGAGGACCGGGATGCTCGGCTTCGTCATAATTTTCGTAAGCCTCGTTTTCCGCTTTGTGCGCTTCGACAAGTTTTGCCCTTTCCGCCTTGAGATCGAATTTGGGGCATTTTTCACCGAGGATGATGTTGTCCGCCGCGCTGAAAGTGTCCACAAGTTTGAAGTGCTGATGGATCATGCCTATCCTGTGGGCGAACGCGTCCTTTGGCGACTTGATGACGACTTCCTCGCCGTTTATGTAGATGTGCCCCTCGTCGGGGAAATAGATGCCGGCAATCATGTTCATGAGGGTGGTCTTGCCGCTTCCATTTTCCCCTAAAATAGAAAGTATCTCGCCCCTATAGACGTCGAGATCCACATTTTTGTTGGCAACCACATCGCCGAATGTCTTTGTGATGCCTCTAAGCTCAATAGCAACAGTTTTTTCCACGCTGTTACCTCCGTTGTTTTTTCAGTCACTCAAATTTTAAGTCAATAAATTGTCAAATGGACCGCAAAAAATTTTCCACTCCATTTGACAATTTATCAAAGCAAAAAAACCGATTAGACGGGGTTGCCCCCGTCTAATCGAAAATCTCTATCAGTCCATCAACAGCGTGATACCGTCAATGTCGAGATCGAAATAAGGTGCGGAGCGCTTGCTGCTCTCTTTGAAAGCAAGGCCGTCTGCGCCGTTCTCGACAACAAGAGTGTCGGGTGTGAAAGCGTCGTCCGTCACAACGTCTGCGAGTTGCAACTCGGTGAGTTTTGCGCCCTTGACCGTGAAGCTGTCGAGATCGAAGATGTCGAGCGTGCCGTTTTTGAGCTTCTCGATGATCTCATCAAGCTTTGCCTGCGTCCCTTCCGCTACATTTTTACCGAGAGGCAGAAGTTCAACGGAACCGGTCTTGAGAGTGCCGACATAGTCGTATGCGATAGGCGCACCTGCGATCGCTTGATTTACGACATACTCATAATAAGGTGCCCAGTTGATCCTGGAGCCGCCGAGATAAGTTTCCGGAGCCTTAGATGATGTGGAAATGTTGTATGTGATGTTGGGAATATTTTTCTCTTCGCAAGCTGTAGGTGCGCCCCAACTGTCCGCATGTTGCGAAATAAGCACACAACCACGGTCGATAAGAGCATTTGCCGCGTTCTTTTCGGCGGTCTCATCCAACCAACTGTTTGTGAATGTGACTTCCATTGTTGCTCCGGGGATTATGGAGCGAACGCCGAGGAACCAGCTGGTGTAACCGGACTTGACTTCCGCATAGGGGAATGCGCCGACATAACCGACCTTGGGGGCCGCATTGTTTTTGCTACCGCCTTCGCCATAGCCCATATCCTGAAGCTTGAGACCTGCGATAACGCCTGCGAGATATCTGCCCTCATAGATGGAAGCGAATGCATTGTAGAAGTTGCCATAGTTTGCCGTGCGAGCCTTTGTGCCCGTGGCATGGCAGAAGCGAACGGTGGGGAACTCCCATGCCGCTTGCATGATATAATCCTCATGGCCGAAGCTGTCCGCGAAGATGATGTTGCAGCCGAGTCCTACAAGTTCGGAAGCGGCGTCATAGCATGCGGGTCCTTCGGGAATGTTCTTCTTGATGACAACTTGCGACTCTGTGAGTCCAAGATTTTGCCTTGCCGTCTCCATTGCGTCGATGAAGTTCTTGTCATAGGTCGAGTTCTCGTCATGCAGGCAAATGAGACCTATCTTGACTGCCGTCTTGTCGAGCTTTGCAAGTTTGACTTCGCGCGCTGCAGGCGTATCATCGCAGCCGGTGAGGCCGATCGCAAGACCGATGGTGAGTGATGCCACAAGCGCTACGATGAGCACTATCGACAAAATTCTCTTTTTCATTGATAATTCTCCTTTTTAGCCGTTAGGCTTAATTTTTGTTCAATCCTGTGGGCGGAATGTCAGATCCGCGTCCGTCATGGACTCGATGATGGCAAGGCTCTCCACGCGTATGCCCTGCGCCCTGAGCTCCGCCCCGCCCGGCTGGAAGCCCTTCTCGATGGCGATCGCACAGCCGACAAGCGTCGCGCCCGCCTGCTGTATCAAGCTGATCAAACCCTTCACCGCCTCGCCGCGAGCAAGAAAATCGTCCACGATCAGCACCCTGTCGCCCGCGCAAAGAAAGTCCTTGTCCACACAGACAGTGCTTTTGGTGCCGTGCGTGTAGGACATGACTTCCGCAGTGTAACAGCTTGAGGAGATGTTGGAAGTCCTGCTCTTTTTAGCAAAAAGCATCGGAGCGTGCAGATAGCGTGCCGCCGCACATGCTATCGCTATGCCCGATGCCTCTATGGTGAGGATCTTTGTGACTCCGTCCGTGGCAAAGCGCGCAGAAATCTCCTTGCCGATCTCGTCCAGCAGATCTTCATCTATCAGATGATTCAAAAATCCGCTGACCTTCAGGACCTCGCCGGGATAAACCTTGCCGTCCCGCAAAATGCGCTCTTCAAGAAGCCTCATACAACCTCCGCGCCCAAACTTGGGCGAATCGCTGCTTTGCCATGCCCCCGCGACGCAACGCGCCTCAAGGGAAAATGATGAATGAATTATAATAAATCGCTCCCGCCTATGTCAAACGAATTGAGGGGGTTGCGACAAAAAATTTCAAAAAAACACAAATAGTATTTCCCCGCCACGAAAATTTGTAAATTCCTCATATATTGCGGTCGGGATACGCAAACAAGCACAATATATTGTGCGTGCGCAAAGCACTCAACATCTTGCGCGCCTCGCGCACGCGCCAGCATCCGCCGCCGTAGATTTGGAATGATTTTCCATATCCTTCATTGCGCGCCTCTCGCACGCGCACGCGACAATAATAAAAAAATAAAATGAAAATCCGTTTCGGCTGTGCAAATGCGAATGGATCGCGCGACAATACTGTGTAAAAGCGCCGAAGTCGCAAAAGCAACTTCGGCGCAAACGTCCGTGCCTAAAACAAATTCACTTTGTCATTGACTCTATACGCGCGAGGAAATCAGCGTAGACATCCTGATTGTTGGTTTCGTTGAGGATCTCGTGGCGGCCGCCCTCGTACAGCTTGAGGGTCACGTCCTCAACGCCAAGCGCCTTGTACTGCTCGTACAGCTTTTTGACAAGTTTGCCGTTGCCGCCCACGGGGTCCTGATCGCCGGAGAATATGCCGATGGGCTTTTTGAGGTCGATCTTGGCAAGATTTTCCTTTTTGTAAGCCTTTTTGAGCCCGCTGAGGAAATACTTGAAGAACGCGATGGACATGACGTAGCCGCACTCCTCGTCGTCCAGATATTTTTGCACCTGCTCGCGGTCGCGGGAGAGCCAGCCAAATTCGCCCTCCGCCTTGAACGGCTTGTTGTAGCTGCCAAAGGTGAGCGCGTCCAACATCTTGCCCGTCTTTTCGCCGCCAAGCAACGCATACTGCATGCCGCTGACGCAAACGCCTACGTTGAGCAACGCGCCCTTCATCATCGCCGAGCCGCATAGGATCGCGCCCGTGTGCTCGGCGCACTCCTCGATGTATCTCTGCCCCACCATACTGCCGTAGCTGTGCCCCAAATAGACGACGGGAAGCCCGTATTGCTGTTTGAGATAGGATGTGATGTACACTTCGTCCGCAACGGTGTCGTTGTAGATGTCGCCGGGATGATAGCCCTTGACGCCCTTTTGCGAGGCGCTTTTGCTTGTTTCGCCGTGCGCACGATGATCGTCCGCAAACACGATGTAGCCGTTCGCGTTTAAAAACTTGGCGAAATTGTCATAACGGCTTGCGTGCTCCGCCATGCCGTGCGAGATCTGCACGACGCCCTTTGCGTCGGTCACGTCGTCCCAAAGGTAACACTGAAGCAATGTTCCGTCCCTGGTCAGTTGGATATTTTTCATAGTTTCTCCCTTGCGCGTATGCGCGTTATATTTGTTGTCATATGAAATATAGCACACAAACGCACAAATTTCAATAGTCAAGAAAACTTTTGCGCGAGTTTGTCATACTATAAACAACATGGATACCGCCTTTTTGAACTGCTTTGGATCGCGCGTCGTCGCGCTGACGGGCGGAGGTACGGGTGGGCACATCTACCCAAACCTCGCGCTGCTGCCCGAACTCAACAGGCGCGGAATGGACGTTGCCTATATCGGGGGCGAGGGCGATACGCCCGAAAAACGCCTCGCTTCCGCCGAGGGACTCAACTACTACGGCGTGCCTACGGTGAAACTTGTGCGTTCGATGTCGCCGTCCGCGATCAAAAACAATCTGAAGATCCCCATCTTGCTCTGCCGCGCGGTCAACAAAGCCGAGGATGTGCTTAAACACATCTCTCCCGACGCGGTGTTTTCAAAGGGAGGGTTTGCGTCAGTGCCTACGGTGCTGGCGGCAAAACGGTTGGGGATACCCGTCGTCGCGCACGAGTCAGACCTGACTTTGGGCGTTGCGAACAAGATCGCCGCGCACGCGGGCGCGACTATGCTCAAAGCAAATCCTCACGCCAAGTTTGACGGGACGTTTGTGGGTATGCCATTGCGAAACTCGCTGTTTGGCATAAACCGCGACGACGCAAAGCGCCGCCTGGGAATACGGACGAGCCTGCCTACGCTGTTGGTGCTGGGCGGCTCATCGGGAGCAAAATTCATAAACGACGAGGTGCTGAAAGCGATCGACTTGCTGACCGAACGCTATTTTGTGGTGCACGTCCTGGGCAAAAGCGGACAACGCGTTGAACGCTCAAACTACAAGTGCTTTGACTACGCGGACAGAATAGGCGACTTTTACGCCGCCGCGGACGTGGTGCTGTCGCGAGCGGGCGCGACCGCGGTGTTTGAAATATCCGCTTTGAAAAAACGCGCGGTGTTTGTTCCCCTGCCAAAAGGTATCTCGCGCGGAGATCAGATCTTCAACGCGGAACTCGCCGAGGAATACGGCGCAACGACGTTATGTCAGGACGCGAACTTTTTTGTCAACCTCATCCCCTCGATAGAAAATGCTTTGCAAAATCAGCCAATGTGCGCCATCGCCTCGAACGCAAACGGAAAAATTGCGGACGCTATCTGTGATAGCATAAGGCGAGGTGAAAAATGCAAAAACAAAAAACGATAGCCAAATGGCTTGCAGTGTTGCTTCTGCTCACCGTCGCGGTGGCAAGCTACATAGCGCTAGGCGCGGTTTTGGACGGGAAAACACCCGTCAATAACGTCGCGGGCGCACAGGATCAAAACAATACGGATCAACAAACTCCTCCCGAAGTCGAACTTCCGCCCGCGAGCGACGAAACGCCGCATATCCCGCAATACTCGACCTTCCCGCGCGAAGCGACGCTTGTAAACGGAATAAAGGCGCTGAACATAGGCGGAGAGGGCGACGACGCGCTGCTTGACTGCATCTGCTGCTACGGCTACGACATTTTGGTGTTTGAAAGCCTGTCGGAGGAGCACGACGTTCAGCAAACGGGTCTGCACCTGGCGTTGGTGAAGGACGGCGCGTTGAGATCCACTCACTTCATATCCCAAAACGAGGAGTACGTGGATTGCACGCTGAGCGCGGGAGGATTGCTTGTGGTCACGCGCGACAGTTCGCAGACGATACTCAGACTTGTGGACAGGGATATGAATGTGACTTTGAAGGCTGCCACGCAAAGATATGAGGACTACAAACTGTTCACAAGCGACGGCGCTCTCAAACTTTACGTGACAGAAAAGGACCGCTTGGGGGTGTGCACGGTGTCGCGCACGTTGAGCGTTGCAAAGAGCAATCGCAGCGCGCAGATCGAGGGCGCAAACATTGCTTGCGTCATGCCTTGCGGGACGGCGGACCTGATATTTTTGCAGACAGAAAACGGGATCGCGATTTATACATATTCCGCAAACAATGGGTTTAACTGTCAAAATGAATTGTTGAACTGCGCTTTTGTGCAAATACTGCCCATAAAGACGGAAAGCAAACAGACCTTTGCGCTGCTTGCGTCGTCAGACGACGGATATACGGTTTACGGCTTGAGCGAGAGCGGAGAGGACTTTGCGAAAGTGCCCGTGGAGGGCGCAAGATCGGCGGCGCTTTTGAAGACGGGGACAAACGTCACGGTGGTGAGCGACAAAAGCGTGTTGACGCTTTGCTCGCACCTCGAACTCACCGCGACAGCGCCTGTTAAGACAGAAAATAAAAATGTGTTTGCCACGTCGTTCGGGACGCTGTACTGCATAGACGAGGACGGGTTGACCCTGCTTGACTTTGACGGAGAAAGTTTGCTGCCGTCGCTTGCTCTGAAGGGCGCTTTCAACGCGCGGATAATATCAAAAGACGGAGGAATATCCATAGCGTACAGCGCGGAGGAGAGCGACTTTGCCGACATGAGTTTTGGAGGAAGCGACATCTACTTTGTGATTGACATAGAAAAATAAATATACTATAATGACCGTATGGGCAAAGATAAAGACAAGAAAAAAAAGCAGACCGTGCAGGAGCAAAAACCTGTCTACAGCAATATGGGCGCGAGGAGAGCCGTGCTGATGACGGGGTTTGGGCTGTCGATCGCGGCGGTAATACTTGTGGCGCTGGGGGCGCTGAACATGTTTGTCATGCCGAATATGTTTAAGACGGCGCATCCGATCAACGCGGTGCTGTTGGTGCTTGCGATCGGCGCGGCGCTGGCCTTTGTTGGTCTGGTGTTTGGAGTTGCGGGCGCAAACACAAACAAACCCATCGCAAGGCTGTCCTTCTTTTTCAGCATAAACGCGTTTATCATCGCCGTGGGAATGCTGATCGTGCTGCTGTTGCTGTTCAAACTGCTCATCCCGATACCGGGGCTGGAAGGCTTTGTCAGGTCGGCGAAAGGCGGAATAGCGCTGCTTGTGTGAAAAAAATATGATCGAAACGGTTTATCAAAAATGCGGTTGCAACACTTGTGTCGCGACCGCATTTTTCAATTGGTTTTTGCGCTTGTTTGGCTGAAGAGGCGCGGAAAGTCGACTCCCCTGCCCTTTTAAACTCAACGAGCCTTTGTCATGTAGATGATCCCAAGCGTGCCGGGGCCTGCGTGTGCGCCGACGACGGGACCGATCGCGTTGCGCCAGATCTCCGCGTCGGGATGATTTGCCCTGACCCTGCGTTCCATTTCATCGGCGCGGGCGGGGTTGTCGGCATCGAGGATGATGACGGGCGCGTCTATGCTTGGATCGTAAAGTTGCTCAAAAGTATCGAGCATGTAGTCGACGGCTTTTGAGATGCCGTTGCACTTTTTGCACACGTCGAGTTTGCCGTCGATGACGGTGAGCACGGGTTTGATGTTCATGAGGTTGCCTATCTTTGCCTTTGCGGGCGCGATCCTGCCGCCGCGGGCGAGATACTTCATGTCTTCAACGCTGAAATAGATGCCCGCTCTGTCGCGAATGCTTTCAAGATAATCATAGGTCGCGTCGATGTCGTCGCCGTGCTCGCGGCAATACTTGGCGCCAAGATACACCAATATGCCCGTGCCAAGACAGATGTTGAGAGTGTCAAAGCGACGATATTTTACGTTGGGATATTCGGTCGTAAGACGGTTGATCGCAATATCAAGATAGTCGAAGGTCTTTGACATCTTGGAAGAAAACGCGATGTAGAGGATGTCTTCGCCCTTTTCGAAGAAAGGCTTGAAAATGTCGTAATAGACCTCCTCGTTGAGGCCCGCTGTGGAAGCCTTTGCGCCCGCTCTCATACTGTCGAAAAACTGCTTGGGGTCAAATGTTTCGCCAAGATCGGCAAGTTTTTCCTCCCCGTCGAGATTGTAAGGCATCCGAATGACTTCAAGACCGTATTTGTTGGCGTGAGTGTAGTACAACTCACTGTCGGTATCGCAAAAAATTGTTGCCATAATAACCTCCTCGGCATTATTTTTGATTATTTTAACAAATCGGAGCGCCTGAGTCAACTGTTGCGCCGAACATCGGCGATTTGAAAGACGCGGGAGGCGCGATCATAAATAATTTTGGCGAAAAAATGCCCGCCTTTTTTTTAAATATTTGATGAGGATATGCTTGCTTTTAATGATAATTTAAGTATAATGTACTAACATTTGCTGTATAAATAAACAGAGGACAGATATGGACGATTTCAACAACTTTTTCGACGATCAGCGTAGACAGCCCGAACGAACTCCCATCTATCACACGCCCGAAACGCCGCATAGATCAAAGACGAACGTGGCGCTTGTGATAAGCATTATCATCGCCGTGATCATGACGCTTGTCGTGATCGTAAACGTGATCTTGCTGGCGACGTTGAAGGACAGCATCGCAAAGGAATATGCCGACTTGATCGCTCAACAGACAAAGGATCAGTACTCAAGCGCAGTGCAGGACGCGCTGGGAGGCTCGAACATCATCGACGACGTGACAAACAGCGCGACTCAAGGCGCACTGCAAGCGTTGAGTTCAACGGTGGGCGAAGTCGCGGCGACAAAAGCGAGCGGAGTTGCCCGCTTGTATATGTACAAATCCGCAACAGGCAACGGCGCGGCGGCGATGGCGACCGCATTTTTGATCACGGACAGGGACGAAACGCACACCGAGCGATATCTTGTCACAAACGCGCACTGCGTGAGATACGCCGCGACAAGAACTGTTTCCGGAGGATTTTTCGGAGGCAGAACGGAATATTATTGGGAAAGTTTTGCCAAGATCATCGCAATTTTTGACAACGACGAAACGGTGTATCAACTTGATATCGTCGCCTACGGCAGCTACAAGGACGACAACCTCGACCCCGAAATGGATCAGCCCGACCTCGCAGTGTTGAAAGTCAAGGGAGAACAACCGTCCGAAGAGGCTCACCCCTCTTTGATGATCGCGGCATCCGACTACACCAAACCCGGCTCGCCTATCGCGTTGATAGGCAATCCCGAAGGCGTGGGATCGACAAACAGCGTGTCGACGGGTTGCGTGTCCCAGACGGGCATAGAGGTCAGCAGCTGGGGCAATGGCAAGTTTATCCTGACAGACGCGGCGCTGAACAGCGGCAACTCCGGCGGACCGATGATCGACAAACAGGGCGTTGTCGTTGGCGTTGCGGAATCAAAATTGGTGGAAGAAAGCATTGACAATATGGGCTTTGCGCTTTCCGCCGCCACCCTGCACGAGTTTTTGACTTGGGCAAGCCGCCGCGAAAACAACACGTCAAATGCGGCGTTGGACATCAACTGCAAATACGTCATCCCCGCGAATTGAATTGATATTCCTGCCCAAAAGGCATGAATATATTTCGCCGACCGTTTCCTATCCTCCCTTTCCACGGTCGACGACGATCCCGATTGCGCAACAAGCGTTTCGCTTCGCAAGCGGGATCGTTTTTTTGTCCCAAAAATATGCGATCGTCCCCAAAATACGATCTGCTCGCAGTTTTTTATCACCCAATTCTCAAAATATAAAATTTGCGATCGGCAAGATACAAACCGCTAGCAGTTGCGTATGACGCAATTTTCAATACCAAATTTTGCGATCGTCCGCAGATACGTTTTGTTTGCCGTTGCGCATAACGCAATTCCAAAACCAAAAATATGCGCCTGCCTCGGATACAAAGCGCGGCGCAAAATGGAGAGCGCATTGGTCGACGTATAAAAAAACTCCCTCGACGACATCGGGGGAGTGGAAGTTTGACTTGAGTCGCATCACAGCAAGATTCATATCACGCCGCCCTTGCCTTCGTTGACTATGCGGCCGAGAGTCTTGCGGAGTTTTTGCTCCGCGTCGGCGGGAACGGTGCGCAACTTGTTGCTTATGCCGTCCGCCACCATCGAACTGAGCGTTCTGCCAAAGATGTTGGTGTCCCAGATCGCCTGCTTGTCCGTTTCAAAATCCGCGAGCATGCCGTCAACGAGGTCCTTGCTTTGCTGCTCGCTGCCGACAAGCGGGCTGACCTCCGTTTGAACGTCGACCTTCATGATGTGCAACGACGGCGCGTGCGCTTTGAGTTTTACGCCGTACTGCTGCCCCTGCCTGAGGATCTCCGGCTCCTCAAGTTCCATCTCGTCCATGGTGGGAAGAACTATGCCGTAGCCGAACGCGTCGACCTGCTCCATCGCCGCTTGCAATTTTTCTATCCTGTCCCTGCCTTTTGTCAGCTTTTTGAGGTGCGAGAGCAGATCGAAACTGTCGGTCAACTCTATGCCGCATTCCTCGCTTGCAACTTTGAAAAATACGCCGTCCCTGGGCTTTATCGCGACCTGCACTGTGCCCGTGCCCGCGTCAAGTTTGACGGAGGATGGCTCCTGCCAATAGTCCGCCGAAGCGAACAGCGCGTCTATGTGCTCGTGGTCGCGCATTTTGACGATCTTTTCGCCCGCCGAGCGCACCGCGTCAAGCAATTCCCGCACGACGTCGCTGTCAAGAGGCAACGCCTGCACCCAGCGCGGCAGGTCAAAGTTGATCATCGTCACGGCAAATTCAAGCAGGACGGTTTCCAAAATTTCGATGATGTCGCTCTCTGTCATTTCCGCGACGTTTTTGAGCAGGACGGGCGCGTCATACTTGCGCTCGAGTTCCTCTTTCAGCGCAATGGCGCTGTCCGCGTAAGGATCGAGCACGTTGAGCACAATGGCAAAAGGCTTGCCGCATTCCTTCAACTCGCCTATCGCGCGTTCCTCCGCCTCGACGTACTCGTCGCGCGAGATGTTTGTGAAACTGCCGTCGGTGGTCACCGCAAGCGCGATCGTGCTGTGCTCCTTGATCACCTTTTCCGTCCCGATCTCCGCCGCCTTTGAAAACGGGATCTGATCGTCAGACCACGGCGTTGAAACCATACGCTCCTTGCCGTCCTCCTCCGCGCCGAGCGCTCCCGCAACAAGATAGCCTACGCAGTCGATCAGGCGCATATTCACCGTCATGTTGTCGCCGACAGGGACGCTGACCGCCTCGTTGGGCACAAATCGCGGCTGCGTGGTCATGATCGTTCTGCCGTCCGCCGACTGCGGCATTTCGTCGATCGCGCGAGTGCGCTCGTCGGGATCCGCTATGCCGTCCACGATCAGCTGTTGCATCACTTGCTTTATGAGCGTGGACTTGCCCGTGCGCACCGGCCCCACTACCCCAACATAAATGTCGCCCCCTGTGCGTGAGGCAATATCGCGATAGAGATCGAATTTATCCATAAACTCCTCCAATACTGTTTGCTAAAATGTATGCCGTCGGATATTGCGTTATGACCGACATTCAAAAACTTGTCGATTTTGCTTGCATGCGGGACAATTGCAAAATAAATTGTTGGAGTGAAAACATATATGTAAAGAAAATAAAAACCGCTCTCGCAAAACGGAGGAGCGGCATAAGTGTGAACATATATCGATTTTGCATAATAACCTTGAAAGCGCGGGCGCGCGGGCGAACGTCAATCGTCCGCCTTTTGGGCAAGCGCGAGATTTATGGACGCGATGAGCACGTCCATGGCAAAATCAAGTTCGTCAAGCGTGGGAATGCTTGGCGCAATGCGGATGTTGGTATTGTACGGATCGCGAGAGTAAGGATAGGTCGCCCCTGCGGCGGTGAATTTGACCCCCGCCTCCTTGGCAAGCGAGGCGACTTGCGAGGCGACGCCCTTCACGTTGAGGGATACAAAATAGCCCCCAAGCGGCTTTGACCAGCTGACATACTCGTCGTCTTTGCCAAAAGCATCCTCAAGCCGTCTGTCTACAAGCGCGAACTTCGGCCCCAGCACGGCGGCATGCTGCCGCATGATGGACTTGATGTTGTCAACGTCCTTCAAAAACGCGACGTGCATGACTTGATTGACCTTGTTTGGATTGATCATCTCGAACTTCAGATGCGAAAGGAAGTCCTCGATGTTGTTGCCGCTCGCCGCAAGCGCCGCAACGCCGCTGCCCGCGAATGTGATCT
This sequence comes from uncultured Clostridia bacterium, assembly GCA_947624885.1. Classification (GTDB taxonomy): domain Bacteria; phylum Bacillota; class Clostridia; order Christensenellales; family CAG-917; genus CAG-475. The sequence continues at coordinate 9,117 of CANQMD010000002.1, read as the reverse complement.
TGGACGTGGACGTAAACTCGTACACGAGATCCTCGCCTCCGTACGCCTTTGCCGCCTCAAAGATGTTTTTGAGATGATGATCCTCGCCCGTCAGCGAATGTATGATGTAGGCGTTGTCCCAGAATATCCTGAAATCCTTTGCAGCGGGCTTGAGCGACGCGAATTGGTCAACTACGCTGTCGCTGAAGATCGCGCCCGTGGGATTGGAATATTTGGGTACGCACCACACCCCCTTGACGGAAGCGTCGGACTGCACCGCATGTCGGATCATATCCATATCGGGGCCGTCCGCATGCATCGGGACGACGACCATCTCGATGCCGAACTCCTCGCAGATGGCAAAGTGCCGATCGTAGCCGGGCGCGGGACACAAAAACTTGATCTTGCCTTGATCCTTCCACGGCTTTTCGCCCATGACGCCAAAGAACATGGCGTTTGCGATCAGCCTGTACATGATGGACAGCGAACTGCCGTCAAGCACGATCACGTTGTCATAGTCAACGCCGAAGAGTTGCGCAAACAACCGCCTTGCGGAAGGGATACCCTTCAGATCGCCGTAATTGCGGGCGTCCCCGCCCGCATATGTATATTGCAGAGAATCCGCGTCCTTGAGCATGCGCATACCCACCGCGAACTGTTCCGTCGCGGGTCTGCCGCGCGTCATGTCGACTTGCCTGTTGAGGGACTTGAGTCGCAGATATTGCTTTTTTGCATCGTCAAGAGAAATTTTGTTCAAAGCGCTGCCTCCCGTACATTTTATGCCAAAATGCACAAAAACGTGTTTAAGCGTCAAAATTTGTCATATAAACCGCATTTTGTGCGATTTATACGCAGATATAATCATTCCTCATCGCCGCTGTTCGTCCTCACCAAAAGCCGTATCGGAGTGCCCGAAAAGTCAAAACTTTTGCGGAGAGCGTTTTCAAGATAGCGTTTGTAACTGAAGTGCATGAGCGTGGGATCGTTGACCTTGAGCACAAACGTGGGCGGCGCGACGGACACCTGCGTGACAAAAAATATCTTCAGTCGCCTGCCGAGATAGGACGGCGGCTCGCTGATCCTGATCGCGTCGCCAAGCACCTCGTTGAGCAGCCCCGTGGATATGCGCTTGCGGCTGTTTGCGACCGCCTCCGCCGCCATCGGCAACAGTGAGTCCACCCGCTTGCCGCTTGCCGCGCTGATGTAGACGGATTTGAAATAATCCATATATTTGAGGTCCTCGCGCAACTTCTTTTCAAAAGTGTTGACGGTGTAGGAATCCTTGTCGACAAGATCCCACTTGTTCATCACTATGACGGAGGGTTTGCCCTCCTCGTGCACCATGCCCGCGATCCTCACGTCCTGCTCGGTCAACCCCGTCGACGCGTCGCACACGATGAGCGCCACGTCCGCGCGTCTGATCGCAAGAATGGATCGCATGACGGAATATCTTTCCACACCTTCGTCCACCGCCTTTTTTTTGCGCATGCCCGCGGTGTCGATGATGAGATATTTGTCGTCGCCGACGTTGAGCGCCGTGTCGACCGCGTCCCTTGTCGTCCCCGCGATGTCGCTGACTATGCTGCGATCGTAGCCGAGCAACCTGTTGGCAATGGAACTTTTGCCCGCGTTGGGCTTGCCGACGATCGCGATCTTTATACGTTCGGGATCCTCCTCGACGGGAGCGGACGGGACAACTTCCATAAGCGCGTCAAGCAGGTCGCCTATCCCCTTGCCCTGCTCCGCGCTGACGGCGTGCGGCTCGCCGAAGCCGAGCGCGTAAAACTCGTAAGACGCGTCGTCGACAACGTTGTCCACCTTGTTGACGGCAAGCACGACGGGCAACCCCGATTTGCGCAAAAATCCGCATACGAGAGAATCGTCGGTCGTCAGACCCGTTTTGCCGTCCACAACGTAAAGGATCGCGTCCGCGCTGTCTACGGCGATCTGCGCCTGCTCGCGTATGTGCGACCACATCTCGTCCTCGCTTTTGAGCTCCAGCCCGCCGGTGTCTATGAGCGTAAACGCCCTGCCGCACCACTCGCAATCCGCGTATATGCGGTCGCGCGTGACTCCCGGCACGTCCTCGACAATGGCGATCCTGCTGCCCGCGATCCTGTTGAACAGCGTGGATTTGCCAACGTTTGGCCTGCCCACGACTGCGATCAATGGTTTCATATTTTCCTCCGTATCAAACGCCTATGTACGTTATGAGAAAGTTGGTTATGTTTTCGACAGAGCCGAGCTCTGTCCACTTGCCGCCGCTGACGGCAAGCTGCTCCGCAAGATCCGTCTGCAAAAGCCTATATAGCAATCCGATCATCTCGACCTCGTCCTTTGCCCGCGCGATAAGCCCGTGCGAAAGCAGATAGGACACGTCCTGCTCGGTGTGTTCGTCGCAGGAAATGACTAGAGGCGCAACGCCGAGTTTCATGCATTTGTAGATGAGAGGAACGTCGTAACTCATGATCGCCACGTCGGACACCCTGAGATAGTCGTCTTCCTTTTCCTTGGTCGCCGCAAAAACTATGTTTACGTCGGGCACCTGTGAGGCGAGCAAGGTGAGCGCCTGCCTGTGTTTGGCGTTTTCGCACCTCACGACGAGCGTGGCGATATTTCCCTGATCGAGCAAAAGTTGAAACGCTTGATCAAGCTGTTTTTTGTCGTGCACCGAAACATACACCGTCTTTTGCGCGGGCAAGCCCAACTCCTGCTTTGCCATCGCGATCTCCCCTCGCGAAAGTTTGGGGCTGTCGAAGGGCAGACCCATGGTCAAAATGTCCTTGGGATGAACGCCCATGCGCATGAGCGTCGCCTTTACGTCCGCGTTTTCAACGATGTAAGCGTCGGTCGCGTCGTCCGCCTCGCGCTTGGGCGCGGTGAACGACATCACAAGATATATGACGCGGACGCGAAAACGCAACTTTTTTTTGGCTTCCACCGCGCAATGGTGAGCATACGGCGTGACGCAAAGAATATACTCCGGATTGAAACGCCTGAGCATGTTGCCTATCCTCGTGACGCGCTTTGAAAATTTGCGCACCTTGAGTTTGTCGCGCAGCACGCCCCTGTCCTTGCGCTCAAGCAGGTATTGATACTCCTGCCCCGCGTCCATCAGCCTGTCAAGCAACGAAAGTTTTTTGACGGAGCCGTACTTTTCATCCCCCATGACGACGACGTTGTGCGTGCCTTTTGCCATGATCGCGTCCGCGAGGCGCTTTGCCACCCCGCTCTGCTCGTCGTGCGACGTCATGATGAGGATAATTGGCTTTCTTTTCATACTAGCCCTCCACTACGACGGGAATTATGATGGGGAACTGTCTGTCCTTCATAAACAGTTTGCGAACGGCTTTTTTGAGGCATTTTGCGTACTCGTCTATGTCGGACTTGTCAAAATCCGCGGATCTCAAAGCCTCCGCCGCGGCGTTTTTGACATTGCGCTGAACCTCGTCGGTCAGATTGATGCCCCGCGCAACTATGTCTACGTCGCCGCAAAGCTTCCCTCTGTCAAGATCCACCGCCGCAAGCACAAGCAACATGCCGTACTCCGCAAGCGAGCGCCTGTCCCTGACCACCGCGTCGCCGTCCTCAAGGATCACGCCGTCAACGTAGATGTTGCCCGCGGGAACGTTGGAATGTTTGCGAAATCCCTTGGGCGTGACGCTGTAGCTTTCGCCGATATTGGGTATGACGATGTTTTTGGAGGGTACGCCGAGCGTCCCCGCGATCTCAACATGCTTGTGCTGGTGACGATACTCGCCGTGCACGGGCATAAAGTAGAGAGGATGCACGAGGCTGAGCATAAGTTTGAGCTCCTCCTCGTAGGCGTGACCGGATACGTGGATGTCGTTCATGCTGTCGTAGATCACCTCCGCGCCCTTCCTGAACAGCGCGTTGATCACGTCGTAGACCGCCTTCTCGTTGCCAGGAATGGGCGATGAGGACAACACCACAAGATCGTCCTTGCCAACGTTGATCTTGTTGAATTCGCCCTTGCTGAGTTTGTTGAGAGCGGACAAAGGCTCGCCCTGCGACCCCGTTGCCAAAATCAACGCCTCGCCCGGCTTGAGTTTGCCTATGCTGTCCACTATCACGCCGCGCGGAACGTTCAATTCGCCGCAACTTGACGCGACTTCGACCATGCTCTTCATGCTTTTGCCTGCAAGCACCACTTTTCGCCCGTATTTGTGCGCCAAAGTGAGCACCTGCTGCACGCGGTAGTTTGAGGACGCGAAGCACGCCACGATCAGCCTCTTCTTTTTGTTTGCCGCAAAAATGCTCTCAAGAGTCTGCCCCACAGCGCGTTCGGAAGTGGAACTGCCTTTGCGCTCCACGTTGGTGGATTCGCCAAGCATAAGCGTCACGCCCTTCGCGCCGATCTCCGCAATGCGCTGAATGTTTGTCTTTTTGCCGTCGATGGGAGTGTTGTCGATCTTGAAGTCGCCCGTGACAAACACAGTGCCTCCCGCCGTGTACACCGCAAGCGCACATGCGCCCGCCATGGAGTGGCATACCTTGATGAACTCCACTTTGATGTTGCCGAGCGTAACAGCGTCGCCCGCCGCGACTGTCACAAGATTGCACTTTTTGGCGTTCTTTTCCAACTTGCGGCGTAAAAGCCCGATGGTCAGCGCCGTTCCGTAGATAGGGACTTTGCCAAGTTCCTCCGCGTAATATGGGATCGCGCCGATGTGGTCCTCATGACCATGGGTCAACACTATGCCTCTGAGCCTCTTTATGTTCTGCTTGAGATAGGTTATGTCCGGAATGATAGCGTCCATGCCCGGACTGTCCTCTTTGGGGAACGTGATGCCCATGTCAACGACGATCATGTCGTCGCCGCACTCGATCACGGTCATGTTTTTGCCGATCTCGCCGACTCCGCCCAAAAAGGAAACTTTTACATACTTTGTCTTTTTTGCCATTTACTCTCCGATTTTCTATTTGTCAGCGACACCGTCATAGCGACGGACGCACGCTACAATTATTATACATTTATAGTTAATAATACACGTTTTTTTCAAAACACGCAAGCAGAAGCGAGGTAATGCGCAATTTTGTCTGGATCACGAAAAATTCAAAAATACACATAGCACACGAAACGTGTTTTATGGCAAATATATATAAAATACGAAACGTGTCGCAATGCGTGTGGATTTTGCCCATAAGACAACAAAAAGCGCCGATTTCGGCGCAAAAACATAGTATGTCATGAAAAATTAAAACACTTTTCGTGTTGTTGCGTCGCCAGATTATTTTTCTATGACTCTGGCAATGCGTCTGAGCGTGGAGCACAACGGGCTTGAAAGTTCGCCATGTCGCACGTGGATCTCAAGCGGGCGCTCGCCCATTATCGCGCTGAGCAGATTGAACTCCGCCCTGTCGAAGAGGTTGACCACCTCGACGGTTTTGTGGCAGGTGATGTTTTTGAGTCTGCCCCGCTCTATCAAAAGTTGGTTTTTGCCTCCGTCGCTGCCCGTAATGAACGAAGCGATGTCAAACAACTCGTTTTCGCAAGTCACGCCGCAAAGCAGTCTCGATGCGACCTCGGACAACTCCTTCCAATTTTCCGCGAGTTCATTGAGCCTAAACCTGAACACTCCGTCTATGTTGAAGTCAGACGACGTGGAAAAAGCCTTTTGGCATACGGCGCGTTCAAAATCGCTGTCGAAGTGCACAATGGCGCTGAGAAGAGCGCACTCCGCAAGGCTCATGCCCGCAAAGGTCAATCTTTCCAAAAAAAACCGCAACTTGAAAAAATCTATAATGACCGTGCCCGCGATGTTTTGCACTTTGCTCTCAACCGTCTGCGCGTCCTCGCAAGCGCTGGCAAGATATACGAAAAGCCTATCCCTGGACTCCTCGGTCGCATAAGATATGTCGTTGGTGTTTTCTATGCTCTCTAGTATATAAGAGATCTCCCTGTCGTACCGCTTGTCAATGCTTATTACGTTTGACCACATGAATCACCTCGTCAATATTGTATGCATTGCCTCCGCAAAAATACTTACGCCGAATTTTGCCCGACGGAAAAAATTTGGAAAATTTGCTTGACAGGCGGCGCAAAAGTTGTTTATACTTCAATCATCAAAGCGCAGGAGGCGGACTGTGTACCGTATAAGCAACATGATGATGGGCATGCGTAAATTCCGAGCAGTATTGCACGGACTTTTTCCCGTCCTCTGAGGCTTAAGTCAAATCGCAATGCTCGCTCGGAAAACCTTTCCGAGCGATTTTATTTTTGCGCAATATCCGCCGCGGCAGAGCGGCAAAAGCAGGAACGATATGATACAACTGAAACATCTGACAAAAATCTACCCCTCCAAAAACGGAGATACCGTCGCGCTGAACGACATTGACCTGACGATCCCCGACGGCTCCATTTTTGGCATCATCGGGCTGTCCGGCGCGGGCAAAAGCACCCTTGTGAGGTGCGTCAATCTGCTGGAGCGCCCGACAAGCGGCAGCGTGGTAATAGACGGAGAGGACGTGACGCTGGCAAAACAGAAGCGCTTGAATCTGTTGAGAAAAAACATAGGCATGATCTTTCAGAATTTCAATCTGCTGGAGCAACGCACCGTGGCGCAAAACGTGCGCTTTCCGCTGGATATAGCGCCCGTGAAACGCAAAAACTCCACCGAAAACACGGTCAAGTTCAGAGCGCCGAAGCAGGAACGCGAACAGAGAGTGAAGGAGTTGCTGGAACTTGTGGAACTCAGCGATAAGGCGAACGCCTACCCGTCGCAGCTGTCCGGCGGACAAAAACAGCGCGTCGCCATTGCAAGAGCGCTCGCTTCGGGACCCAAATATTTGCTTTGCGACGAGGCGACAAGCGCGCTCGATCCCACAACGACGCAGTCTATACTTGCGCTGCTGAAAAGCATCAACGAAAAACTCGGCGTGACGGTGATCGTCATAACGCACGAGATGAAGGTGGTCGAAAGCATCTGTACGGATGTGGCGGTGATCTCAAACAGCCGTATCGCCGAAACCGGGAGCGTGCGCGAAGTGTTTTCAAAGCCGAGATCGGAAATCGCAAAGGAATTGATAATCCCCGACCTCATTCGCACGATAAACAGCGAGGGCGGAAAAAAATTGCGCCTTATCTTTGCAGGTGAGGAAACGGACGCGCCCGTCATATCCGGGCTGGCGCTGGAGTGCAACGTGAAGGCGAACATCCTGTATGCGGATACAAAAAATATAGACGGAAAGCCCTTTGGACATATGGTGATCGCCGTCAGCGAAGAGGACGGTCAACTTGAAAAAGCAAAACAATATCTGTCGAAGCACAACGTGCAGTTTGAGGAGGAACTATGAGCAGACTTTTCGGACAGCTTGGGTTTGAAGGATTTGCCCTCGCCACAGTTGAAACAATATATATGACGCTCATCTCCACCGTCGTCGCATATGCGATAGGGTTGCCGCTGGGCATACTGCTGTGCGCGACGGATAAAGGCGGAATAAAACCCATACCGTGGCTGAACAAGCTGATCGGGTTTGTGGTCAACATCCTGCGCTCGATACCGTTCATCATCCTTATGGTGGCGCTGATTCCCGCCTCCCGCGCGATCGTCGGCACAAGCATAGGCAACGAGGCGATGATTTTTATGCTGGTTGTCGCCGCCGCGCCATACGTCGCCCGCATGGTGGAATCCTCCATCAAGGAGGTGGACAAAGGCGTGATCGAAGCGGCGAGGTCTATGGGCGCGAATACCTGGCAGATAATCTGGAAGGTGTACCTGCCCGAAGCAAAACCGTCGCTCATCGTCGGCGCGGTCATATCTACGGTGACGATAATCGGCTACTCCGCAATGGCGGGCACGATAAGCGGTGGCGGACTCGGAGCGCTTGCGGTCACGCAGGCTCGTCCCTCCAACGCGCAGGACGTGATCTGGCTGTGCGTCGCCCTCATCGTGATCATAGTGCAGATAATTCAAGAACTTGGCATGTTGCTTGCAAAGCGTCTTGACAGGCGCATCTATTTTGGGAGGACAAAAAAAGTCGCCGCGGCATCCGCACAACTCCCCGCAGAGGAACTTCCCGCCCCAATATCCGCTGTAAATGACGAGATGGCGGGACAAGACGATCAAAATTTGTAAAAACAACGTCCGTCGGACGTAAAACAAAAATAAAAAATCAATTTCAGGAGAATTTTATGAAAAAGAGAAAACTCATCGCTGTCATCATCTGCGTAGCGCTTGTCGCGCTTACGCTCTCACTCGCGCTCACCGCTTGCAACAACGCAGATCCCAAGGATCCGCACACAATAGTCGTCGGCGCAAGCGCGTCCCCGCATGCGGAAATATTGAACGCGATCAAAGGCAAGCTGAAGGAGCAAGGCTATAACCTTGTGGTCAAAGTGTTTGACGACTACCTCACGCCAAACGCCGCGCTCGACGAAGGATTGCTCAACGCCAACTATTTTCAGCATACGCCATATCTCAACACATACAACTCGCAGTATGAAACGGACCTCATCGCCGTCGCAAAGATACACTACGAGCCGTTTGCCGTGTACGGAAAAAATGTGAGCGAACAAAGCTACTCCGACCAAAAAACGGGACGCGATATACTCATCCCCAATGACGGCTCCAACCTCACACGCGCCCTGTTTGTGTTGCGCGACGAGGGCTTCATCACCCTGCCCGCCAACGCGGATCCCAACGTAAACCTCACCGTCCAAGACATTGAGGCCGCAAAAGGAAACGCCATACACGCAGTTGAAGCCAATCTTGTCGCGCTTACGCTCGAAGAGAGCGACAACGGCACGATCGCGGTCATAAACGGCAACTACGCGATCCAAGCGGGCCTCGACATCAAAAACGCGCTCGGCGTGGAAAACGCGCAAGGCGAAGCGGCGCAACTGTACGCAAACGTGATCGCCGTCAAACACGGGCATGAAAACGACGAGAAGATCATAGCGCTTGTGAACGCTCTCAAGTCGCAGGAGGTCATAGACTTCATCAACGAAAATTACGAAGGCGCGGTCGTTCCGTCATTTGTGCTGTGAAATAAGCGAATAAATTGACGACAAAAGCGCTCCATGAGGGTGGCTTCCATAGGGAATCTATGAATAAGCGGTTTGGCGGTTAGTCAAACCGCTTATTCGTTGTCCTTCCCGTGTTAAGCGGCTTCTTC
>CANQMD010000001.1 GCA_947624885.1 uncultured Clostridia bacterium | reverse complement strand
GGTGGAGATACACGGATTCGAACCGAGGACCTCTTGAATGCAAATCAAGCGCTCTACCAACTGAGCTATACCCCCAAAGTGGATGCTATAAGATAATATCATTTGCCAAAAATTTTGTCAATTGTTTTGCGGTTGTTTTTTTGTCCGCTTTTTGGGGCTCTTTTGCTTGGCGACGGGCAGGAGCACGGTGAACACTGTGCCTTTGCCCTCCACTCCGCGGCAGTAGATGTCGCCGCCGTGCGCTTTGGCAGTGGCGTAGGCGATGGAAAGCCCCAACCCGAAACTTTTGCCGTCGGCGTTTTGCCGCGCTCCGTCCGTGCGATAAAAACGGTCGAAAACGTGTTGCGCCTCTTCCTTTGTGACGCTTTCGCCCGTGTTCATGACGGACAGGCGCACTTTTTTTTGGTCGAAGGTCACCCGCACGCCGACTTTGCCGTTTTCGCCGCAGTATTTGATGGCGTTGTCAAGCAAGATTCCGCACAATCTGTCCAAGGCGTTTTTGTCGCCGTCCACCATGGCGCCCGCCGCTATGTCGGTGAGCAACGTCACGCCGTTTTCATAACACACAGGCTCAAAAGTGAGGCAAGCGCCCTCCGCAACGGAACTGAAATCGAGCGTTTCCTTGGGGAGAGAGGATTGCTCAAGTTTGCTGAGTTCAAGCATGTTTTGGATGAGATCCTGCATCCTTGTCACCTGCGAGGCGACGCTGTCAAGCCAATACTCGTTGTCGGCGACGGTGGATTGCGGCTCGGAGCGAATGACGCTGAGGTTGGCGGAGATCACCGTGAGCGGGGTTTTGAGCTCATGCGAGGCGTTGGCGGTGAGGTCGCGCTGTTTTGCCATTGCCTCCTTGACAGGGTGCAAAAGCCTTGCAGAACACAAAAACGCGAGCAGCCCTGTCAGCCCGACCGTGCAACAGTACAAAAGCACCGTGAGCAGTGCGGACGTGACAAGTTGCGAGCGGTAGGCGGTGCGTTCCAGCACGGCGTAAACCGCAAAAACCTCGCCCGAAGCGCATTTGGCGATGAAATATTTGTCGCCGCATCTGAATTTGAAAGCCTTGTCGTCGCGGGATCGTTGGGCTTGAAGAACTATGTCGTCAAGCGAGTCGCCATAGTACGCCGCGTCGTGCTGGTCCTTGACGATGTAGCTTTGGTCGAGAAGGTTGACATAGATGAAAAAACAGCGCAGATTTTGCGGAGATACATCGTTGTAGGTGTGTGGATTGGCAAGCGCCTTGTCAAGCGAGGAGGTCATTGCAAGATCGTTCGCGAGGCAGGTTATGCCAAAAAATCCGCCCAGCAGCACAAGCAAAAGCACCGCCGCAAACGCGGTGGTGGCGACGGTGAAAGATATCCTTTGCTTTTTGATGAGATCCATACTGTCAGGTCCTTTGCGCCGAGCGGGGAAAAATCATTTTTGCACAAGCCGATAGCCGACTCCGCGCACGCTCTCGATGGTGAACGCCGCGCCGAGATGATTCAGCTTTTTGCGCAAAAACGACATATAAACCTCAAGATTGTTGCTTTCAAACTCGCTGTTCATGCCCCAAGCCTTCATGATCAGGTCCTCTTTGGGCGCGACAAAGCCGGGGTACTCGAACATGTAGCGCAGCAGTTCGAATTCCTTGCCCGTCAAGCCGATGGATCCTTGCGGGGTGCTGAGTTGATAGGTGGTGAGATCGAGCGACGCGTTGGAAAACTCAAGTTTGTTGTCGCTCACGAGTTTGCCCTTGCGCCGAAGCACCGCCCTCATCCTAGCGAGCAGTTCGTTGATGGAAAAAGGCTTTGAAACATAGTCGTCCGCGCCCTTGTCAAGCCCCGCGATCTTGTCGTTTTCATCCGTCAAGGCGGTCAGCATGATGACGGGAGTGTCCATTTTTTTGCGGCGTATTTCGCTGAGCAGGTCAAAACCGTTCATTTTGGGCATGATCACGTCAAGCAGGATCAAATCGTACATGCCCGTGGCGGCAAAATTCAATCCGTCCGCGCCGTCGTATACGCAATCTACGTCGTAGCCGTCCTTTGTCAGCATTTTTGCGAGAGCGCGGGAAAGCTCGCGCTCGTCCTCGACAAGCAATATCCGCATAAGCGCCTCCTTATTCGATTATAATAGAATTCGATAATTAAAACAACATTAAATTGCGCTTTTGTTGAAATTCGCGGGGGAAAATGCGCGGGGGATGAGGCAAATAAACTTTGAGCATAAATTGTATACTTATAAAAAGGTTGCGCACGCGCGTTGAGAGTGATACAATAAATACGCGCGGGAAAGACGCGCCGCGCACGGGCCGAGAGAAATACTCGGGCTTATGCGCAATTGGACGAGAGTTTTATATGAAAAAAATTTTGCGGTGGTTGCCGATATTTGCGATGATGTTGCTGCTTGTTGCGACGACGATTTTCGGCATGCCGCAAGTCGCCTCCGCCGAGGGAGAGCCCGCATTCAGAATAGTGGGAAAGAGCGACACGGACTGGACGCTTTACGTTTTGTACGATGGGGAAGAGGAAGCGCTTGCCTCGTCGGATAAGGAATTTTTTGAGTACGGCAACAACGACGTTGCAGGCGTGGCGTTTTTGGAAAAGATCAACGAGTGGCTCGCCGAAAAACAGCTGGAAGAGGCGAAATATACAGTGAGTTTTGAGTTGCCGTCCTTTGACGCGCAGGCGGCAGGAACCCCGATCGTGGAGTACAGCGAAACGCGGGCGGGGGGCTTTTGCGTGTCCGCGCCGGACGTGGATTCGTGTCTGGACCCCGGCCAGCGCGACAGCATGACGTGTCGCTTGCAATATAGAAGAAAGGACTCGCCGTCGGACTACTCCCAAAGCGGGTTTATCGGCGACGCGGATACGCCGGGCGATCCCATATTTTTTGGGAGAGTGGACACGGGAGAGTACTATGTGCGCTATGTCGTGACGGAACGCTTTCAATTTCCGGGAGATACCCAAAACGAGGTGTCGCGCTTTTCAACGCAGGAATTTGAGTGTAAGATCGTGCCTGGAGTTGCTCCAACCCCGGATATAGTTTCGTGGACGACGGAGTACGGCACGCGGCTGGGGGACGTGAATATACGCGGCGGGAACGGCAGTTGGACCCTGTCCGCTCAGCAGGACGGCGAAATGAACGCCGATACAGTGCTGAACGTCGCCGACGGTCAGCGCACCGTGTACTTTGACTTTGCGTCGGACAACCAAAACTACCTGCCGCTTGAAAGACTGCCAATACTGCTGTCCGCGACTCCGCGCTCGCTTTCGGTGGCGATAGGCAATATGAACGCCAAGCTGGGCGAGCCGTTGAAGGATTTGTCGCAAGTGGAATACTATCTGGGAGGCCTGGCGGACGGCGACTCGGAGGAAGATCTGGGGCTGGAGTTTTATATCGACGGACAATTCGACCCCAATACGGCGGGATTTTATATAATTTTGGCAAGAATATCCAATCAAAACTACACGCTGGACTGCCGCAGCCTCAATCATAACGTGTTCAGCGGCGGAAAATACACCGTTTTTCAGTTCAGATACGACGTTGAGGCGGAGGACGGAAGAAAGTTTTCGGTGTTCTTCGACGGACTGGAATACGTCGACGTGAGAGTGAATGTGCTGCCAAAGATCGTATTCCGCGACGGAGAAATACCCGCGGGCGCGAAAGATCGCTACTTCGAGAGTGTGGCGGCGTACGAGATAGGGTTTTACTCCGGCGAGAACAGAACGTACCCCGACGGCGAGTTCACAGTGGAGTGGCAGGGCGCCGTGGAGGGTGCGCAATACGTCGCGTTTGACAGCAGCAGGCAACCGTCCCAAACTCCGCAATTGCAACCCTACGACGGAGGACTTGTCAGCGCGGAGATGTCGGCGGATAAGGATACGATCGCGTTTTTCGGCGAGTATATCGTGTATCCGCCCGAAAACGTGTGGCAGTGGTACAACATTTTGCTGCTGACGGTCTGCGCGGCGCTTGCCGCGACGGCGGCGATACTTGCGATCGCCATAGCGAAGAGGAGGGGCGGACCGTGGAAATGACCATGCTTGCGATTGCAAAAACATATGTGTTGACGATCTCCCTTGGCGCGACGGCGGCGGTTTTGGCATTGGCGGTCGCGATCTGCGCCGCGATCCTCATATTGCAAAAGAGAGCGCAAAAAGCGGAACTGTCAAAGGACGTTTACGCGCACGTGCAAAGACCCAAACAGGAAAGAAAGTCCGACGAGAAGAAAGGCTCCGAAAAGAAAATCGATAAACGACAAACAGAGGATAAACCCGCACAAAATAAGCCGAAACGCGGGCAGAAAAAGAAAAAGCCGAAATACGTGTTTGTGACGAACGCGGCGACGGGAGATATCCCCGCGTCCGACGGCGAATTGCAGACCGAGGATATACCCGCGCAGGAAGCGCCGAAAGAGCCTGAAAATGCGCCGTTGTCGGAACATACGGAGGCGGAGGATATGCTCGCGAAAGATGAGAAAGAACAGGCGCAAGCGGAGGATATACCCACGCAAGATGAAAAGGAATGGGCGGCGGAAGTGCCTGCGCAAGAGGAAAACGCTCAGGCGGAGTATCTGACTTCGCAAGAAAACGCACAGGCGGACAAGGCGGAAGACGCGACTGCGGACGGCGCGACAGAGGGGGAGCACGATGAAAAATAGGATCAAATATGCGCTCATAATGCTTGGCGCGGGGATCTTGGTGAACATCGGGCTGTCATTGGCAAAGCTGTACGTGGGACTGTCGTCAAACAGCCTGACCATAATGCTTGACTCCATAAACAATTTTTTTGACATATTGACCTGTTTTGTGACGGTTTTGGCGTTTGTCATTCTGCTTCGACCAAAAACTCCGAAAGCGCCGCTGGGATACGGCAGGAGCGAATACCTGGCGGGATTTGTTGTGGCGGTGGCCTCCGTCGTGGTGGGCGGGCTGTTTTTTGTGCGCTCGCTCAACAGATTTGCCATGCCGGAGCCGATTTGGTTTGGCGTGGAAAGCTGCGCAACCGTCGCCGCGGGGATCGTGATCAAACTCGCCATGGGGTTGACGTACTACTTTGTCAACAAGAAGTCGCTGCACTCAAAGGCGATCAAGGCGATTGCGCTGGACAGCTTTTTGGATACCGCAGTAGGGACGGCGTCGCTGATCTCGTTTTTGGTTTCTACCTACGTCGATTACGCCTTGGACGCGATCTTCGGTATGGCGGTGAGCGTGGCGATAATCGTGTTTGCCGCGAAGATGGTGTGGGACAACATCAAGTCGGTCATAGTGGGCGACGCGCCTGAAAAGCTGAAGGAAAAGGCGACGGAAGAGGCAATGCAGATCGCATGCGTGCGACAGGTGAAGGAAGTTTTGGTGCATGACTACGGCTACGGGGTCAAGGTCGTCACGGTGAGGGCGGCGTTTGACGAAGGGACTACGACGGAACAGATCGAGGAGGCGAAAAGACGACTTGAGGACAAATTTGCCGAGAGCGAGGAATGCCCTCCTCAGATTGATCTGTCCCCGATCTTGCAGGAGGAAAAAGCGGAGGATGCGAATGCGCCAGCCGCACACGGCGACGATGCGAATGTTGACATAAACGACGGTTTGTGATGTGAATTTTTACAGATAAACTTGCGATTTTGCAAAATCCGACAAAAGAATCATAGAGAATATCGACGCTCCGCGGCAAGTGCGAAAGGGACGCTTGAAAAAGAAGGGCGGCGTGTTTTGGGGACGGGCGGCGCCGTCTTTTTTTTGATGCGGATATAGCGAGGAGGGCGAGGCAAGCGAAATTATGCGCATATTGGCGATTTGTGGCAGTGGGTCAAACAAAAGCATTGACGGGGACGATTTTGGGTGGTATCATATTATATTGTAAGGATATATACTTGTTTTTTTAGGCACAGAAAATAAAAACAGCTTTCGGGCTGAAAAATATTAAAAGGACAGAATCACTATGTTGTTACGCTTGAACATTGAACTTCGCAGAGATTGGGTGCTGGACCATCGCTCCGACGACGTTTTGCCTGTCAAGGCGCTGGCTGAGGAAATCGTCAAAAAATTGGGCTGCAAAGTCGGCGACGAGAGCCTGATGGACTTCACCATCGAGTTGGAAACGCAGGACGACCCCAAAGCCGTAAAGGGCGAGATCATGGAGATCTTTTCCGCAAAATACGGAGATGGCGCGAAGGACGCGATCACCGTTTCCGTGCTGGGAGAGGGGGAGGATGAACAGCAACCGCAAAAAAAGGACTCCGCAGACGAAAGACACACGGGGGAAAGAACGCAGCAGGGGACGACGGATAAGTCGTTTGAATCGCCGAGGGAAAGGCGCAATGAGGACGACGACGAGGACGAGCTCACTCCCGAAAAGGCGCTGGAGAGCATAAAGGCGCTTGCGGGCGCGGAGGAACTTGTGCGCTTGGCAAACGAGTTGATCAGGATCGCGCCTGAGGCGAAGACGAGAGGGCTTGAGGGTGTGTTGCTGTCGCGCACATACCTGTTTTCGGTAAGCGACGGGTGCGGTTTCAGCACCGCGACTCAAAGGCTGACGGCGCTTATGCGCTCGCTGGGCTTGGGAGTCGGAGATCGCGTGAGGGAGTATGTGCTGCCTCCTCGCACAGACAAGCCGGATCAGCTTGACGCGATCATATCCAAACTGCTTTCGCCGAATTCGAGCACGAAACGCGCGGTGTTTGCGCTTGACATCAGCGAGTGGATGAACAGGACGGACAGCGTCGAGTTTAAGGCGTTGTTGAAGGCGATCGAATCCAACAAGAACTGCATAGTCGTGTTTTTCAGAATCCCGTTTGTGGAGAGAGAACTTGTGGAACACATAGGCGCGTCGCTGAACGATATCCTCACGACGAAGCTGGTGAGTTTTCCGCCCGCGTCGCGGGAGCAGATGCTGGAATTTGCCGTGAACGAACTCAAACAACGCGGCTTCAGCGTGCGCAAAGCGGCGCTCGATCCGCTGTGGCTGAGGATCACCGAGGAGAAGAGCGACGGCAGATTTTACGGCATAAAGACGGTGAAAAAGGTCGTCGACGAATTGATCTACGCAAAACTGCTGAAAAATGCGGACAGCAAAAAGGGCAGCGACGTCATCACCGAGAACGACGCGATGAAACTGTGCCGCTCAAAGTCGCAAGCGTACAAGTCCGGTCAGCAGATGTTGGACGAACTTGTTGGCAACGAGGCGATCAAGACCCAGGTCAACGAGATCGTCGCGCAGATCCAGCTTGCCAGACTCGCCAACGAGGACACGCCAAGCATACATATGCGCTTTGTGGGCAATCCCGGCACGGGCAAGACGACCGTTGCGAGGATAGTGGGCAAGATCCTGAAAGAGAAAGGCATATTGCGCATCGGAAACTTCATAGAATGTCACGGCAGAGATCTGTGCGGAAGATACGTCGGCGAAACCGCGCCCAAAACCGCGAGCATTTGCCGCGACGCGTACGGCTCCGTGCTGTTTATCGACGAGGCGTACTCGCTGTTCCGCGGCGGGGAATCGAGTTCGGCGGACTACGGGCAGGAGGCGCTTGACACGCTCATCGCCGAAATGGAAAACCATCGCGACGATTTTGTGGTGATCATGGCGGGTTATACCGACGACATGGAAAAGCTGATGGAGGGCAACAGAGGCTTGCGCAGCAGAATGCCCTACACGGTGGAATTTCCCAACTTCTCGCGCGAGCAGCTGTATGAGATATTCCTGACAATGCTCAACTCCAACATCAAGAGCGAGGACGCGATCAAGGACTGCGCCAAGACCTACTTTGACACGCTGCCCGAAGATCTGATCAACTCAAAAGAGTTCAGCAACGGGCGCTTTGTGCGCAACTTGTACGAGAGGATATGGGCAAAGGCGGCGCTGCGCTGCCAGCTTGCGGGGCAAAAGGAAGTCGTCATGACCGCAAAGGACTTTGAAATGGCGACCGCGGACAAGGAATTTTCGATCGACCTGCCGAAGAAGTCGAAATTTGGATTTTATTGATGAAATAAAATAAAAATAAACAAAAAGGAGAAATTTATGGCAACAGGAAAAGACGACCTCAAACAGGCGCAAGCCGTTTTTGACACCGTTTGCGAATACCTCGATTCGCGCGATCTGAAGTATCAAAAGGAAGAGGATGAACTGAAAGTGATCCTCGCCACGAAGGGCGACGATCTGTTGATCCCGCTCAAAATAGCGGTCGACCCCGCTATGCAGATAATCTCGGTGTTTTCGGGCATTCCGTTTGTTGTGCCGGAAGAGAAGAGGATCGCAATGACCTTGGCAGTCACGGCGGCAAACTACTGCATCGCGGACGGCAGCTTCGACTACGCCGTGAAAGATGGCGAAATTGTCTTCAGGATCACGTCAAGCTACCGCAACAGCATCATAGGAAAGGATTTGGTGGACTATCTGTTGATGTGCGCCGCAATAACCGCGGACAGATACAACGACAAGTTCCAGAAATTGGCGGAGGAAGATATGACCGTCGGCGAGATCGTTGCAATGATCTACGAAGAGCCGGAGGAGGAGTGAAAATTATGGAAAACATCAAAGAAGCAAAAAACGTTTACGCGGCGCTTTTGGAAATGCTGACGGACAACAATTTCCATTTTGAAAAAGACGACGAAAACCTTAGCGTGAAGATCACCATGAGCGGTCACGATATCGGCATGGATTTCAAACTTGAGATCGACGCGGAAAGACAGCTGGTGGTGTACACGTCGCTGCTCCCGTTCAAGTTTAAGGAGGATTCGATCGTCGCGGGCGCGATTGCGGTGTGCCTCATCAACTTTTCGCTTGCGGACGGCAGCTTCGATCTGGACATCAGAGATGGCGAACTGTCATTCAAGCTGACCTCCTCGTATATGGACAGCTTGCTGTCAAAGGACGCGCTGAACTATATGTTTGCGATGGCGTGCATGATCGTCGACAGATACAACGACAGGTTGGTGCTTGTCAACGAAGGGCTACTGAATCCGTTTGAAGTTGTGGAGGAATGAGCGTATATTGCCTGAACGGGCGCGGGGCGAAGGACGCAACGCGCTCGTTTTGCGCTGAAGCGAGGCGGGCATTTTTGCAAAGATGTTTGATATGATCTTGCGGGTGCCTATCGCAACCGTTGGAGAATAAAAAGAGGAGGATATTATGCCGACAGAACAGAATGCCACAGGCGCGCGCAAGGTGTTTGACGCTTTTTGCGAATACCTTGACGAGCATGCGTGGAAGTACAATAAAGACGCGCAACAACTCACCATATCGCTGAACGCGAAGGGCGACGATCTGGTGATCCCCGTCAGGATAAGTTTCGATGAGAACTTGCATATCATTCTGCTGCTTTCGCCTATGCCGTTCGATGTGCCGGAGGATATGCGCAAACCTATGGCGGTGGCGGTCACCGCTGCCAATCTCTGCATTGTGGACGGAAGTTTTGACTACAACGTGGAAAACGGCAACATTCTGTACAGGATCACATCTTCGTACAGGGACGGCGCGTTCTCAAAGGAGTCGCTGGAATATCTGTTGATGTGCGCTTGCGTGACCACGGACAAATACAACGACAAGTTTAAGGATATCGTGGACAGGAAGGTTTCGACCGACGAGATGCAGAAGATCATCTTTAACAAGGAGGATTGACTATGGCGGACAAAAAAGCGCTTGACGTTTTCAAGACCATATGCGATATGCTTGACAGCCATCACTTCAACTACGTGAAGGACGTGGAGAAATTGACAGTGAGGATCACCATGAGCGGAAAGGATTTTTCCATGGAATTCAAACTGTGGCTGTACGAAAAATCCGACATCATCATCTTTGACTGCACGTTGCCATTCAAATTTTGCGAAGAGCAGAGATCAAACGGCGCTCTTGCGGTCTGCTATATCAACTACCACCTCGCGGACGGCAACTTCGATTGCGACGTGCGCGACGGCAGAGTGAAATTCAGGATCACTACGTCATATCGCGGGTGCAATATTTCGACGGGAGTTGTGGATTTTATGTTTAACATCGCCTGCCAAACCGTGGACAGATACAACGGCAGACTGGCGCTTGTCAACCAGGGGAAACTGGACCCCAAAGACATAACAAAAAATTTATAGCGCCTAAATTTGTATGAAAGATTTGAAACAGTCGCTCAATTTGTTTTGGGCGACTGTTTTTGCTTGAAAGCGGCGTTTTTGCGGGAGTTTTGGCGAAAAACCGCGCAAAAAGAGCAAATGCGCGGATATGAAAAAGGCGAGGTGAAAACCTTGCCTTTTTGACGATATGCGCCGAATGTTTTTGTTGAGGTCACATGCGGGTGGTTTTGTCCTCGCCGATGCCGATCATGCCGTCAACATAATATTTTTTGCCGTTCGGGTCGGAAACATAGCCTTTGAGGGTGCCGTAGGGAAGGGCGTAATAGCAGTTGATCACGAGCGCGTGAATGGGCATGTAGAACACACGTTCGATGGTGAACGTGACGTCCACAACGCCGTTGCCCGCCTCGTCCGTGACGTGCCACTCGGTCGCCTTCTTTTTGCCGTCCTTGTGAGAGAACACAACGGGGGGCATCGGGAAGGATTCGCCCTCAAGCCAAATGACGTTTTCGTTGTACTGCTCCTGATCTACGGATTGGTTGCGCGTGAGATTGAACGCGAAATATTTGCTTTCGCCGTCAATGTCCGTCTTGCCCATGGCGGTAAGCCAATCGTAGTGCGCGTGGAAGGGATAGAAGCCCTTGTGGTCGTCTATGATGCCGACGGAACGCTCGTTGGTGCGGTAGCTGCGGCCGTTGATGGTGATGTCGCCCGTCGCTTTGAAAAAGTCCTTCTCGCTGTAAAGCGCGTTGCGGAAGGTGCCGTCCTTGTTTTTGGCAAGCGGCATGACTCCGTTGGCAAGAGGGGAGATGCGCTCAAAACTCATGTCGATGGAAAACTCGCCGTTTTTGCCTTTGGTGTAGCCCTTGGCTTTGGCTTTGCCGTTTGCAAAATCGTTTTCGATCGTGTACTCGCTGCGCTTGGTTTTGCAATAGCAACTGTCGCTTATAAGCTGAGAGGCGACGTGCACGCGCTTTTTGGGCGCGATGTTGCGCCAGCTGTAAATTTTGTTTTCGTTTTTGTCGTACCACACGAAGATGGAAAAACGGATCGCGCCTATCTTGTACACCGCGCTGATCAACGCGCCCTCGTCCATGCACACTTCAAACGCTTCCCACTCCGTCAGCCTGCTCTTTTTGAGGAAGTCCGGCATGCGAGGCCCGCACGGCTTGTCTGCGTCAAGCAGATTGAGGTTTTGCCACGGTTGATCGAATGTGCCGAAATGCACTTTGCCGTCCTCAACTATGCTCTGCGGAGTTGCGGCGGGAGTGCGCGTGGGGTGGATGTTGCTTGCGGCGGTTTCGGTTTGTTCAAACTCGCTCATAATTTCTCCCCGACGGCGAACTTCTGCGCCGCCGTCATTATATTTTTTGTTGGTATAATTTTATCACAACACGCCTGCAGGCGCAACATATTTTTTTGACACTTGTTCAAAAAATCGCCGAAATGCGCCGTTTAAAACCGAGAACGGTTGAGAATAATCATTGCAAAGGAGAAAAATCATGTCATTCAATCCATTCAACGAAACCCCCGAAAAGAGTGAAAAGCTGTTTTTGGACTTCAAATCGCTCTACCCCGAAAGCTACCTCAAAGACTGCGCGGACCCCTTCACCAAGACGAGGATCATCCTGATGAACGGCACCGAATATGAAGCGGTGTGGTACTCGCATCAATTTTCGCGCCACTGCAAGGACAACAACCTGCGCAGACAGCTTGAATTTGTGCGCCGCAGCGAGCAACAGCAACAAAAAAAGATAGCCTGCCTCAAACCCAAGGACGAAACCGTGCTGGAAACCACGATCGCCTATGAGCAGCTGGCTGTGGAACTCACCGCAATCCTAGCGCAACGCGAGCCTGACAAGCACGTCAAGGCGGCGCTGGATTTTGCGCTGTTGGAGGACTTCGATCATCTGTATCGCTATGCGGATCTGCTGGATATGGAGCATGGCGTGCAGGCGGATAAGCTGGTGGGCGGATACACCGAGATCACCCCCGGTCGCCCGACGGTCGCGCATCATCGCCATCCCTATGACGAGATCCGCAAGCCCGTCAACTTCAAAAAGTGCGCGCCCATCACCAAGCTGGACGTTGCCATCATCACCGCCGCAGAACAACAGACCATGAACTACTATATGAATCAGTGCGCGTTCTACGAGAGCGACCTCGGCCGCAGACTTTACCAGGAGATCGCGTTGGTCGAGGAGGAGCATGTCACCCAATACGGCTCGCTTATGGACGTGAGCGAGGGGTGGCTGGAGTGCTGGCTGAATCACGAATATACGGAATGTTATTTGTACTACTCGTGCTATCGCGACGAGAAGGACAAAAAAATAAAAAAGCTGTGGGAGCAGTGCCTGCTTCAGGAGATCGCCCACCTGCATATCGCCGCGGACGCGCTCAAACAATACGGCAGAAAGGAGTGGCAGGAAGTGATCCCAAACGGGGAATTTCCGGAATTGATCCAATTTTCGCCGCAGGAAGAGTATATCAGAAAAGTGCTGGAGCAAACTGTGGAAAATACCGCGCTGCGCGAGGGATATATCAACGTCAATCAGCTTAACGACGACGCGGACTTTTTCGGATATCAAAAACTTGTCATGCCAAACGAAAAAATGCTGCCCAGCCACCAGGTGATCAGGGCGCATATCGACCGTACGGGAATGGACTACCGCGCCGAACA
Source organism: uncultured Clostridia bacterium (assembly GCA_947624885.1). Lineage (GTDB taxonomy): Bacteria > Bacillota > Clostridia > Christensenellales > CAG-917 > CAG-475. The sequence continues at coordinate 38,746 of CANQMD010000001.1, read as the reverse complement.
CGCCGAAAACCCCGTACCGTCCTTGCGCGACCGCACAAGCGACAACGTGCGCCTTGGCAGAACGCACCGCAATTAACGCTCGGACGGTCAGTCAAGCCAATCGAGAATGACTTTCCACTCCGCGCAGAGCCTGTCGAGAGAATAGGCGGCGTTTGCGGGTGAGGTGGAGGGAAGTTTGGTCATGATGGGCGAAAGATCGGCATGATATTTGCTTGCGTAAAGATAGGCCGCGCCGCCGTTGCAGAAGATGTGCGCGACGTGGGTGGGTCCTATCAGCGAAGGCAGATCCGCTGGAATTATGTCGGAGATAGAACTGTCGCTGCTGCCAAGGATGTCGCACTCCTCCACGCTGTCGTAAAGGGCGATCTTGCGGCGGTTGAGAGTGGAGATCCGCTGAGAAATGGGAACGGAGTACAGCGGCTCCTCAAGCAAAATTTCAAGCACTTTCCAAAATCGGTTTTGCGGGTGCATATAATAAAACCCGTGCTCGACAGACTTCAAAGAAGGCACGCTCCCCAAGATGAGGACGCGCGCCTCTTTTGTTATGACAGGACCAAACGGGTGTTTTACGTGTCGATTTTGCATGATGAAGTGCTTGATTTGTCACTTGATGATGTAAACTTTGGTTTGATGCTTTTCAAGAGAGAGGCGGAGCTTGCCGTCGCAATCGAGCGTTTCGCCGCTCCATTGCTCCTCAAGGCGATAGGTCTGCCGCTTGGTGAAATCAAGATATTTGTCGTCGGCAAGTTTGGCGAGATCGAAACTCGCTTTTTTGTTTGAGCCCGTCTTGTTGAAAAACGCGATCGCCGTCGTGCCGTCAGCGAGGGTCTTTGCCAACACGTCCACGGCGCCCTTTTTGACGCGCTTGGCTTGTTTGCATAGCGGGTCTTGGTTGATGGCGATGAGGTTTTTGTTGGTGACGATCGCTTTGACTTGTTCGCTCATTGTGCGCAGGTCGTTGCCGAGAATGAGAGGGGAGTTCATCATGCACCACAATGAAAAGTGCGAAACGTTTTGATTGTAGGACAGATCCCCGTTGCCGACTTCAAGCATATCGGGGTCGTTGTAGTGCCCGACGGAGGCATATTTGTAAAGTTTGACGTTGTGCTCGTAGATCATCTTGATCCACCACCACCATGGGCGAATGTCCGGCGTTGTGCGCCACAGGTTGCCCGCCTTCGCGCCCCAATTGTACGGCTTGCCCCAGCCCCACTCGCAGATGGAATACACAATGGGTTTGACGGGTGCGCCCGTTTCCTGCGCGACCGCCTCCGCGCCCTCCTTGAGCGCCTTGCCCATGCGGCGATATTGATACATCTCGCTGTCCGCTTTGCACGCCACGGGGTTGAACAACTCGACCTTGTTTTTGCCCGCTTTGAGAGTCACGATCGTCTGGAAACGCGCCGTGAGATTGAACTTTTTTTGCGGGGGAAAGTCGATCTCGTACTCCTTGTCGTCGTTGACGCGAACAATGAGATATTTTTCATAATTGCCGTACTTTTTGATGTTGACGGTGAGCACATAGTCGCCGTCTTCGGGCGCCTCGATGTTGTCGTAGGTGAGTTTGCCAAGGTTTTTGTCCAATCCGCCGACGTAGCAGCCCGCGGGAAGTTTTTTGTCCGTCATGTAGCGGGCAAGTCCGCTCAGCCGCGCGTTTTGCACGGTGTACTCGGTGGATACGCCGTCAAAGTGCGACACGCTCACGCTGTAGACGAGAGGCGCGTACACAGATATGTATTTGTGATGGCAAAAGTCGTATTTGAAATACTCTATTCCCCAGGAGGCAAGGCGATACGCGTCCTGCCGCTCCCTGCCGAGCGACGCGGGCAGATCCTCGCAGGTGTAGGTGCCGTTTGAGGTGTATGTGCCAAGTTTCAGCCCAAGATCGTTGATCTTTTTGACCAACGCGGGTATGCCGTGCGGAAATGTTTCGCGGTCGCCCACAAGATCGCCGCCGAGGCTACGCTGGCTGGATTGCCAATTGTCGTCCATATTGACGTAGACATAGCCAGCTTTGTCAAGCCCCTGCGCTTTGAGCGCCTGCGCCATCTCGTAGATCATGTTCTCGTCGATGAGGTTGTGGAAGGTGTTCCAGCTGGACCACCCCATCGGCGGCGTTTTTGCTACGCCGTTTTCAAAATCCTCAAGCTGTGGCTTGACGCTCGTCGGCTTGCTCGCCGTGAACAGCTGCTTGAGATAGCACATAGGACACATTCCGTTTCTCTTCATAAAAACCTCTCCAAATCGTTTTTGTTCGTATAGATCAATTATACCAACGCAAAAATAGTAAGTCAATATCCGCTTCAAAATTGCTCAGCGCCCGCCGGTTTTCTGAGGAAAGCGTTAAGGGCGCACCGCAATTTTGAAGCTGCTCCGCGACATTACCCCACAAAATCACTACGTAATTTTGTGGGGACCCCATTCTTGCACGGACACACTTTGGTGATTATAAATTTTAGGCAAGAAGCAGTACAAGACGCTCGTCATGGCTCGGCGATTTTTGTGCTTGGGGGTGCGGGCTGCCGCCCGCTTGTTTTGTAGCGAGGAACTTGCGCCGTGCCTCTGCAATGGGGATTCTTCGACTACGCTCAGAATGACATGAGAGAATTGCTCAGCGCCCGCCGGTTTTCTGAGGAAAGCGTTAAGGGCGCACCGCAATTTTGAAGCTACTCCGCGACATTACCCCACAAAATCACTACGTAATTTTGTGGGGACCCCATTCTTGCTCGGACACACTTTGGTGATTATAAATTTTAGACAAGAAGCAGTACAAGACGCTCGTCATGGCTCGGCGATTTTTGCGCTTGGGGGCGCGGGCTGTCGCCCTCGACAATCCCCTCAGTCCGCCGATATTTGGCGGACGGCTCCCCTTATAATCACCCCAAAAAATCACGTTGTAATTTTTTGGGGACCCCGAAGGGGCGCCTTGAGTGGAGAAATGGAGGATTTTTGGCGAGGAACGGGCGTTAAACCTCTGTAAAGGGGATGTTTCGACTGCGCTCAGAATGACACGAGAGAATTGCTCAGCGTCCAACGCTATCTTGCAAAGGTCATTATCCTCGCCGAACGCGCGATTGTCAAGAAATTGTGACGAGGGAATAGAAGGGGGTGGCTTTGTAAAGGGGGATTCTTCGACTACGCTCAGAATGACAGCGTAAAAAGAGTCGCTCGGACAGGGCAGAGAGGGTGTATAGCAAGGCTAGGACAGGGATTGGGGAGGGGCGAAAGGGAACGGATGATAACAAAAAATGTGGAAAAATGTAAAATCTTAATAAATCTTAATATATTAAAATTAAGAGAAGCGAGGGCAAAAGGTTGACATTTAACCGGGGGGGGGGTAACATAATGGCGTTGATTGTGGAAGTCCGCGCATTTTTGGCGAGGAGAGGAGGCTGCGGAAAAGAGATTTGCAGCCAAAACGACCGCTATTCGGTGCGCCGAGCGAAGGTCAAGCGTGGGAGAGCGAGCGAACGCAATTCAAAGGCGAGGCAAGCAAGGTCAGGACTTGACGGAGGCGAAGCGGAAGAGAGCGGAACTTGCGTGAAAATGCGAGAGCCTGAAAGAATAGGTCGAGGAATCCACATCGACGAAGGAGAATAAGACAATGACCAAAAAGGTGTTGAAGACTGTGACCATTGTGTTGTGTGCGGCTATAATTGCGCTGTTTGTACTGCCTACGCTCTCCGCTTGCAATAATTTGAATGAAACGGTATATTTTACGGGCATAGCTACAGAGGTGGCTTTCAATGCGAGCGGCGTGTACACTACGACAGTGACCGCGTCCGACGTCAATATTCCGAGCAGCGTTGGCGTGGGAGACGTATCGGTCGTGAGCGATACCGGCGAGACGGAAGCGGATGTCAAATATGCCGAGGTAAAAAACATTTCTCGCAAGGACGATCACACGATTGAAGTGACGTTTGAGGACGCGGACGCAAATCGGAACAAGCCGAGCGGCTATTACATGACTATTGTCACCAAGACAAAGCGCGGCAAGGCGCAAATCGCGGTGAATACGGTCGTAGGGGTTGAATATCCAAAGTATATGGCGACTCCCAATTTGAGTTCGGTCTCGGCGTTTGACAAGGAGCTTACGCTTACGCTCACGCTTGACGAGAGTTCGTATAAGGACGGCGTAAAAGCAGAGGACATCACTCTTACGGGCGCGTTCAAAAAATTGAACATAGCAAGCGTAAGTTCGGCAAACAAAAATTTGACTTTGCAACTTACGGGCGATATGTATCGCGACGAGTCGGACGGCTCCTATCACAACGGCGGCGTGAAAATTGCGGCGTCGGCGGTCAACGACAGCATGTACGACATAGAGGCGAGCATACCCGTCGAGGACGTGTCGTTTGTGTTTGACGCGGAGGAACTGAAAGTGCAAGGCGGCACAGCGGAAATTCCCGTATATCTGTACGGATACGCATTTGCCGAGAGCGCAAAGGCGGGCGATTTTGTTTTCAAACAGTTGGACGTTGAAGGGACGTACGACGAAGAGTCCGAAGAGGGCGATGTGAAATATCAAGATATGCAGGGCGTGAGCGTGACGGAATTTGAAAGGAAGGACGCTTCGAGCGGAATTCTCAAAGTGAAAGTTCAAGGTGCAGACAGCGAAAACTCCGTCGCGGCGAAGTTGAGCGGCAACGTCTTGACTGTTGCGGCTCAGGCGATAGGCGCGCAGGACGACCTCTCATGCAGCGTGGACATTGACCCCGCAAGTTTCTATGCGGTATTCGATTATGCCGAGGAAGTTGACGGCAAATACAACTTTACGCTGATTTTGAACGCGAGCCACGGGACATTCAACAACAATATACAGCGAAGCTCAATCACTTTTGCGGACGCATTTGAAGGCGCCGAGTTCAAATCGTTCAATCTTACGGGAGACAAGACGGCGGAACTTAAATTCTCTTTGCCGTCAAACGGCGTGAAACTCGAGGATATGTGGCTGAAGGGCACGGTGGCGCTCGCGGCGGGCAGCATGACCAACCGTTGGGGCAAGACGTCGGACAAGACGGAGTGCACAAGGGCGTACGATTATGACACGATGGGGCGTTGGTCGTTGGACGGCGCCGTGGACACCATAAAGAACGTCGCGGGCACGATCGCGGACGCGGTGACAAACGTGGACAATTGGCTGACCGTTTACAACGTGGGCAGCAAGCTGTTCACGGGCGTCGGACAGGTGACGACGATATTGGAGTGGCTTGGAATCATCGACTCCGTGAAAGGAAAACTCAACCAGATATTCAACTATTTGCAGGGCATGCACGAGGAGCTTGTCGCCTTGTCCGCAAAGATAGACGAGCTGATGCGCGAGACGCAATCCAAGCTGAACGAAAACGCGATAACGTCCTTCTATCAAAACAAACTCTACATGATGAAAGAATATCGCGGATATGCGATAGCGGCGATAAAGGACGCGAAGGCGTACCTCACGGACAACAACCTGACCCAAGAGCCTATCGAGAGCGTGGAAGGCGGCGAAATGCAAAGCAAGGAATGGACGGAGTATGTGCAAACGATATTCCTGCGCGTGAGCGAGACGGACAGCGCGATCTTCGACAAGCTGCTCGAACTGTATACGTCGGTGTGCGGCGAGGTGTCCGCGACGATGGGAGGCAAGAGCATCGTCACCACGTTTGACGAGTACGTCGCCAACTACAATAACTTTGACACGCAGGGCTATGATTGCAGGGAGGAGTTCCGCGATTCCATAGCCGTGGAATTGCATAGCACCTACTATTTGTTGTGCGCGTATAATCAGTTCAAGCAGTCGCCCAAGCAGAACATAATAAACTCGATCACCACGCAATACAACAACGTCGAGACCTATCTCACAAAGACAAATCCCGTCAATCGCAGGGACGACGGACACTTTTATATGTACGCCGCGGGCAAGGACGTGGAGATAATCAAAAACTTTGCCATCACGTCAAGGACGTCGATTAGCAAGGAGTACGGCTGGTTTGACAAGAGCACGATCAAATATCCCATGAACATAAACGACAGCACGCTTTGCTCTTATTTCAACAAGAGAATGCACGGCGGCACGCTTGCGGACGAGTTCAAGTCATTGGGATATAGCGATAAGAATGTGAAATATTATTTGAGCATGGTGGCGACGTTCGATCAATTTTGGGACAGGATCGACGATTCGATGATCTTTTTGATGAGTTTTGAAAAGATAGGCGTGAAGCTCGATATGACGTCGAAGGAGCTAAAGTACGACGCCAACAACAATACCATGCACGAAGGCAACTTCAATCCAAACAACGTGAAACTGAACACGACATATACCTTCTTTGACGACGTTTACTACTTTCATGCGTTAAATTGACAAATGTTGCCCGCGGATTTTGCGGGCGGCATTTTTTGAACAAAAAAGTTTGAAAATAAGAGGGAAAACATAATTTTAAGATCAAAGAGGCTTGATATGACAAAGCGTTTTGACAAAATATTGTTGGCTGTTGCAATAATCTTGATCGCAACATGCGCGGTTTTTGCATTTGTATTTTCATTTGACAGCGTAAGCGAGACGGCGTATGCGGCAACTCAGCACGCCGAATTTTTCGGCAACGATAATCACGGAGACAATCACGCGGGGACGAGGCTCACGGACAGCTTTCTCAATTCGCATATCGACGAGGAGGGGAACTATTCGCTACCGTCGGGAAACTACTATCTCGGAAGCGATATGACTTTGAGCAAGAAGCTGTATTTTGCGGGATCCGTCAACTTTTGCCTCAACGGATATAAGCTGACCACGGAGGCGGGGCCCGTCATAACGGTCAACGACGGCGTTTCCTCAGCGACTACGGAGCATAAGTCGCACGAATATTGCAGGATATTCGATTGCCATCCCTCAAACTGCAACGACGCGGCGCATAAACAGCATAAATTTCAAAACCCCTTGGACAACAAGGAAATGACCGTGGACGGCGGGCTCATCACGGGCGGCAAGGGCGGCGGAATAAGCATATACAGCGGCATACTTTACATATATAACGGCACGATCGCGGGCAATAAAAGCTATTACGGCGGCGGCGGAGTGAGCGTGACGAGCGGCGAGTTCAGAATGTACGGCACGGCGACAGTCATGTACAACACGGCGGGCTGGTACGGCGCGGGCGTCGCGATGGGCAACAATACCAAATTTTTGATGAAGGGCGGCACGATAAGGGACAACGGCGTGCCTATGGAAGATTATAGCCGCGGCGGCGGAGTGTATCTTGCAAGGGGCGCAAGATTTGAGATGAGCGCGGGCACCATACGCAACAATTCCGCAATAAGAGGCGGCGGCGTATATTTTGTGAACAATGCGGACTCAAACGTTTCCGCGCACGTTCTGCTTTCGGGCACGGCACAGATTTACGACAATACGGACGAGGACAAAGGTTATCCCTTCAACATCAGGTGCGAGGAAGACCATGGTGCCATAGAAGTGGGAGGCGTTTTTCAGGAAGGTGTACGCATCGTTATGTCGTCTGTGCTTGATATAAACGGTTGGGATCGCGATGCGCAGAAGCTTCAGCCGCACGAAGTTTTCACCGACGAGTTGGGGTTGTATACTGCCGAACTGTATGCATATGCCGGCGGAGCAATTTGGAGAGACGCACACAATCACGGCAATTTAGTGTATAAACCTTTATCGAGAAAAGGCATGGACGAATATAATTACAAAATGCCGAAAGACAATTATTATCTTACGGAAGATATATTAAATTTTTCAAGCATAGAATTCGCCGCGGGATCCAGACTTTGCCTTAACGGATATCATATCGGCATTATGTCGAGTCGTCTCGGTCATTTACCTATCATTCTTAACGATAATTGTGTGATATTTAATTGCAGAGAGTACCGTTTTAGAAATAGTGCCAGTGGCGAAATACTTACCGGGTTGACGGTGCGCGGCAACGTGACCATGGAAACAGTGGACAACGGATATATCAATATATCTACCACCGGCACCAACAAATCGAATTTCGTGGGCGTTGGAGTGTATGTGGAATCCGGCTCGTTCACAATGAACAATGGCAAAATAAGTTCATTGTCGGCACAGTCGACACAAGGAACAGGCGGGGCTATTTACGTAGAGAACGGAGACCTCTTTTTGAACGGCGGCGAGATAAGCGGAAATTCGGCGAAGGAAGGCGGCGGCATTTATGTAAAAAAAGGCAACGTCACCGTCGGCGGATCGTTTAAGCTTGCAAATAACACCGCCAAAAACAGAGGCGGCGGCATTTTTGTCGCGGACGGAAACGTGACTTTGAACGGCGGCGAGATAAGCGGGAATTCGGCAAATGACGGCGGCGGAATTTATGTGCAAAAAGGAAGTATCACTGCGAGCGATCCCGTGAACTTTACGGGGAACAAAGCCTCGGGCAGAGGCGGCGGCATTTTTGTCGAAACAAGCGCAACGATACAAGGTTTGAACATCTCAGGCAATACCGCCACGGGCGACGGCGGCGGCGTTTTTGCAAACGGAAACTTGAAACTTATTGACGTCAATATAGGCAAAAATACGTCCGGAGGCAAAGGAGGAGGCGTTAATGTGCAAGACAAAGGCGGCTCTGAGATAAGCGGAAATTCGATCATCGGCGAAAACACGGCGAGCGGCAACTCCGACGGGCTTTATTCTATCGGCGAAATGACGATAAAAGGGCTGGCTCTCAATGAAGACAAGCTGAACATCGGCGGTGGCAAGGTCACGCTTGCCGACAACGGCTTGACAATATCGGATAGCGGCGGCGACAACCATATATTTGTCAACCAAAAAGGCACGCTTGAAATATCGAGCATTGCGGCGCTCGCTTCGCTTGCAAACGGTAGCGCGAAGATAACGCTTGAAAACGAAAGTTGCAAGATTTCGCTTGCTTCGTCCCTCAAGGCGGACGAGACTCCGCTTGGCGGAAAAATCAAAGTGGGATATTCAAGCAAGGATGTCACGGGCACGCTTGTGAGCAAGCAATCGGCAGATTGCGACGTCAACGTGTCACAATATTTTGAGTATGCTGCGTATGAAGGCGTGACATTGTGCTGCGCTTTGACAAACGATCTGCTTGAAACCGCAAAGACCCACGCGCTCACGCTTGACGAGGGCGGCGTGAAATTCAATGCCGAAGATCATAAGGCTACATACAGTCTTAAATGCGAGCGTTGCAACAAGGAAAGAAATGATATCACAATTTCGCCGAAGAGTGAGAAAGAGGTGGTGCAGCCGTCTTGCACAACTAAAGGAACAAAGCGCTATGATTTTGAGCTGACAACGGACGCGATAAAGCAAAGTTTGGGCGAAGATGTGACATATTACAGTGTCACGGAGTCATATTCAAACTCTTATGAAGCTCCTTTCGGAGAGCCTACAGGTCACAAATGGGAAATCGCGATATCGGAAGGACGACCCGATTTCGGTCTCACGCCCGACAAAGGATATGGAATAGCGATGGCAACATGCGCAAACAAAGGGCACGACGAGACGAGAGACGGTAAGAAGAGCCTAACTATCAGATATGAAAATCTTGAGCGTCATGAAGATACAGTGCCGTACGTCTACGACGGCAAACCGTATGAACTCATTATATCCGACGTCGACGGCTTCAGAGAGCATATCGATGGATATAAGGAGGAAATAAAATACGCAGAAGACGAGAGTTCGAGCGAATGGACAGAGACGAACGAGATAAAGAAAGCAGGATATTACAAGTTGACAATATCTACGGATCTCGACAAAGAAAAGCCCATGCTTGTGATACTGATGAAAGTGACTCCGAAGTCGTTGAAATTCAGACTCAACACATCCGAAAGTGTGTACAACGGGACGGAAGTGAAGGATATCGATTTGATATTCGACGGCTTAGCGAACGGAGAAACCCTGCAAAAGGGCGTCGATTACAACATCACATTCAATGGCAAAGCCGAGTCGCTTCCCAAAGAAGCGGGGAGTTACACCGTAGGCGTGGAGTTCATGCATACCGAGATCGCAAGCAATTACTATTATAGCGATATTTTACAGAAGATCTTCACCGTTCGCAAGGCAAAACTCGAAAGACCCACGGGAAAAGAGTCGCAGGAGTTTGTTTACAACGGAAGCACGCAGGCAATGGAAATAGACGGCTTTGTCGCCGATCGTATGACGTCAAGCGTTACCGAAGGCGCGACTTTCGAAAAAGGTCTGTTCTCCGCAAAAAATTTCAAAGAGGGAGGATACACGCTTACGATTTCCATATTGGACAAGAAGAATTACGAGTGGACAGAGGGCGGCGACCCCGCGTTCACGCTGACCATTAAAAAAGCGGAGCTAAACTTCACCGTGCCGCAAAACGACGTATACACGGGCGCGGGCAAAGATTTGCTTGGAACAATACGCGGCGCAGGAGAGGATGTCCTCCAAAAGAACACCGATTACAGCGTCAAATATGACGGCAAGGACGAGCTGCCCGTAGCCGCAAAAACTTACGCCGTCACGGTGGAACTTAAGGCGGAGTCCGCTCTTGCGAAGAATTATACCTGCTCCGAAAGCCAAAATTATATCGTTGCAAACGCAAAGTTGACCGAAAATGCAAGCTTTGCGCCGTACAAGAGCGGCAAACAGCAAATTTACGAGCCGTCGAAGTCGACTTCGCTTGACTTCCCGTCATATGGAGCGGAAGGTTTCCCATTTGCCACCGTGGGCGGACAGAAGGCAAGCGTGAAGTATATTCTCAAAACTTATGGGTTGGACGGCGGACACGCCGATACCGAAAAGATAATCGAGTATCTGAACAAACTCAAGGCGGGAGAATGCGACAATGAATGGAAAGATAGCGCGGGAAGTGCGCAAGCCCCCGAAAGCTATTGCGTGTACTTCAAGATCGAGGCGCAATATCACGAAACTTACTTTGGATATTACATACTCAACGTCTACAGCGCGCTGTACACGATCACGCTGTCTGACAAGGACCTCGGCTTGGGCGCGAAGAGTTACGGTGACGAGGCGATATCCGCGGAAGATATCAAATCCGCGTTGCAGAGCAAGACGGAGTCCATCTTTGCGTCCGCGGGAGATATGCACGGAGCGGATCTGAAAGACGATCTGTTTGCGGACAGCAAATTCACCGTCTATCTCATGAAGGACGGCGCAAGATATCTCAAAAACACCTTTGAGATCGGCGCGTACAGCGTGCACGCAAGCTACATCACCGCAGAGGGCGACGAAAACAAGTATATCACCTTCGAGTGGAAACTCAGCGGCGCGGAGGGCGACGGCAGACCTGCTTTTGAGGTGGGCAAACGCGAACTGACGTTTGAGATTGACGGCAGCGACAAACGACCCTATGCGAGCGCCGCGTTTGATGTGGACGTGACGTTTGCGGGGCTGCAAAACGACGAACATCTGTCGAAGGATAGGGACTACGCCGTCAAGTTTGACGGGACGGACGACCTTCCGATCGCGGCGAAGACGTATAAGGTCACGGTGGAACTTTTGGATTCCGACCTCGCCGTCAACTACAAGATAAAAGAGAACGCAAGCAAAGACTTTGAGGTGCAAAAGGCGGACATCGACCTTGCCGTTCCGCAAGGGACGATCTACAACGGCAGGGAAGTCGCGCTGTTTGCCACCATAAATGGAGAGGGTGACGACGTGTTGATCAGGGGCGTGGACTACTTTGTGAAGTACGACGGTCAAGATATCTTGCCGCAGGACGCGGGGACATACGAGGTGGAAATTCAGTTTGCGCCTGCGTCCGCGCTTGCGAAAAACTACAACATCCCCGCCACGCAACAATTTGTCATCGGGAAGGCGCAACTTGAAAAACCCAGCGCCGAGTCTGAAAACGTGACGTTGGAGTACAACGGCGGCGATAGGTCGATCAACGTGGGCGGTTTTGTCGCCGATCTCATGAGGGCGGAAGTCACGGGAGGCGTGTTCAACGCGCTGTCGGGACTGTTTTCCGCAAAGAACGTCAAGGACGGCGGCTACAAATTGACGATATCCCTCTCTAACGCCAAAAACTACGAGTGGAAGGACGGCAATAGCGACAGCGTGAGTTTTACGCTGAATATCACGCCCGCTACGCTGGAGTTTGAAACGCCGCAAAACGACATGTATACGGGCAATGCGTTCGACCTGTTTGCGACGCTGCCCGGAAAAGGCAACGATATATTGGTCAGAGGCAGAGATTACGCCGTCAAATACGACGGAAAGAGCGATCTGCCCCTTGCCGCAAACACATACGAGGTGACGGTGGAACTGACGCGATCCGAACTCGCAAACAATTACGTCTGCGGCGGCGCGAAAAATTATACCGTCGCAAAGGCGGAACTGCAGAGGCCCACGGCGAGCGGACGCGCGACGCTGCCATACAACGGAGCGGAGCAGAGTTTGAAAATAAGCGACTTTGTCGCCGAGCATATGGCGGCGATGACCTCAGCGGGCGCTTCGTTTGAGGGCGGGCTGTTTTCCGCAATGAACGTCGGAGAACATTCGCTGTCGATCTCAATAACAGATACGGTCAACTTCAAATGGAAGGACGGCAAGGATGAGGACTCGGAGTTTAAGCTGAATATAGCTGCCGCCGCGCTGGATTTTGAGGTGCCGCAAGGCGACGTTTTCAACGGAAGAGAGTTTTTGCTGTTGCCTACTTTGAGGGGCGAAAACAACGACGTACTGATCAGAGGAAAGGATTATCAGGTCAAGTTTGACGGGACGGACGATCTGCCCGTCGCGGCGAAGACATATGAAGTGACGGTGGAACTGACGCGATCCGAACTCGCAAAGAATTATACCTGCGACGGCGCGAAAAATTATACCGTCGCAAAGGCGAAACTGCAAAGACCTAGCGCGCCGCAGTCCTCGCAGTCGTTTGTGTACAACGGCGAAATTCAGTCGATGCAGATCGAAGGATTTGTTGCCGAATTTATGAGCGCGACCATCACCGACGGCGCGTCGTTCGGCACGTTTTCGGGAAGATTCGGGGCGAAAAACTTCAGGGACGGCGGCTACGAACTGAAACTCGCAATTGCGGACAAAAACAACTACGAGTGGACGGACGGCTCAAACGACGACGTCAGCTTTGCGATCGCCATATCCAAGGCGGCGCTGGACTTTGAGTTGACGGCGGGCGAAAGCTACGACCCCAACGGCTACGACATCTTAAACGCGATCAACGGGCAGTCGCGCGACGTGCTGGTGAATAGAGTGGACTTTAAGCTGAAGTTCAACGGTTTGGACGCTGATCCGACAAAAGTCGGGGTTTACAGAGTCAAAGCGGAACTTTTAAATACCAAACTTGCAAACAACTACGAAATGACCACGCAGGAAAAGACTTACTCCATCACCAAAAAATCGCTTGAAAAACCCACTGTCGAAAGCGTGGACCTCACCTACAACGGGAAGATCCAATTTGCGAGGATAAGCGGATTTGATTACGCAACTATGACCGCGGACATCGAGGACTTTTTGGGAGATAGGATCAACGGCGAAAATGCGGGGACGTACTCGGTTGTGATCTCCATTGCGGATGTCGACGACTATCAATGGGCGGACGGAAGCGAAGATCCCATCACGCTGACCATTGAGATCGCACGCGCGGCGCTGACGTTTGAGGCGACGGGCGAAGGCGTGTACGACGGCGAAGAAAAAGCTGCAAATATCATATTCGGCGGGCTGTCGGGCGATGACTTTTTGATCGCGGGAGAGGATTACGTCGTCAGGTACAACGGAGGGGATGCTCTGCCCGTGGGCGCAGGCAGCTACTCCGTCAGCGTGCAGTTGCTTGATACTGTCTATGCAAACAACTATGTCATGACCACCGCTTCGCAAACCTACAACGTGGCAAAAGCCAAACTCGCCAAGCTGAACTCGCAACAATTTTCGTCGGAGATGCACGGCAAAAACAAAACATTTGACATCGCAGGCTACGACGACGAGAAATACGTGCTCTCCGGCGGCGACGTCAAGGAAGGGAAACTCTCCGTCAAAAAGGAGGGGAGTTACAACGTGACCGTGGCGATCAAGGACAAAGCAAACTACACATGGGAGGACGGCACAAACGACGATCTGATCATAACAATGACCGTCGTGGATCCGCGCCCGATAGGCTTTGAGGAAACCGTCGCAATGGCGGTGGCGATCCCCGCGAGCACCGTCACGCTGGCAGGCGTGGCATTGGCGGTCGCGCTGAAACTCCGCAAAAAGCGCAAGCTGCCCAAACCGAGCGAAGAGGATCCCGCCTGACGCGCTGTCCGCAAAGCGGATCGATCGTTTAAAATCACGCGCCGTATGAGGCGCAAAAAACGCTCCTGTGCGGGAGCGTTTTGCATATGAGAGTTCCGACTCCGCTTCGACAGCGGCGACGGTTGTTCCGACAGCGGCGACGGTCGCGCAACTTCAAGAGTGGGGGAAGATATCTCAGACAAACAGATATACTAGCACGATCATGAATATCACAAACATGTACATAAGCGAGAAGCCGTTGTACTCCTTTTTGAGGACGGGTTTGTTTGCGTCGAAGAAGAACAGGAAGGGGATCGCGAACAGCGCGTAATAGGACTTGCCGAAGCCCCAATTTGACGCGAACGAAAGCGATCCGAGGAAGAAATCCACGCCAGCAAGGAAGAGCAACCATATGCTGAGATAAGTCGCGGTGTCAAGCGCTCTGGAGGCGGCTTCGTCGGCGGTTTCGTAGATGAGCGTGGTGGGGCGGAGCCATTTTTTGCCGTCGGGCGAGAACTTGCATGGTCCGTCGTATGGCAACGGCCTCCTCCTGTGACGGCGGAAGGCAACCAGAATGCTGAATATAAATACGTAGTGGGGCAGCGCTTTTGACGGGAATAGGCACAGAATGAGTATTTTTGGAGGCATTTCGCCCGACCGCGTCAGTCCGTTGAGCACAAACGTAGCGATCACGTACGCTATAGGCAAAAGACCGAGCGAACGGAAGACGAACAGTTTGAACTTGTTGTTGACCCACTTGGGACGTGTGCAGAAAAAGAAACACATCAACAAGCAAAGCAATTGATCCAAATAGATGTTGAAAGAGGGGATGTTTTTCAAAAGCATTACCACCAATTTGTCGGTGACCAGCGTCCGCGCCCCCGCGATCATCTCCGCAACGCTTCCCGTGGGGAGGATGTCGGGATCGATGTTGATCGCCACAAGAATTTCGTAGACCGCCTCGGTGATGTCGGTGTATTTGGAGGATATCCAATTGAAAAGTTCCTGCACCAGCAATGTCACCATGCCAACGATCACCGTATATATCAGCAGTTCCGCGATGAACATCAAAAACGCGATGATCGCCACGCGGCGAATGGTGCTGCCCATCTTGCCGTGATTGAGGTTGAACACGAACGTCACTGTGGCGACAAAATACAGCGGAATGACAACGGCGCTCAGATTGCGCAACGTTTCGATAAACACGCCGAATTGCCCCTCCAATTTGAAGGACGTGAGCGCTTGAAGTATGCCAAGCATATCTACGGACGTCAAAGAATTCAACAACTTTGTGGCTTGCGTAAGCGCGTTGACGATTACAAAGTAGGACGCGATCAACGTCAAGGTGAAGAAAAACATCGCGACATATCTCAAAAAGACGAAACTTTGTCGCTTGCCGTAAAGCATGCCTTCGTTCAGGGTCATTTTGTCCTCGCTTTCAATGTTTCATGTCCTCTTTTGTTGCATAGATGGGCGCTCACGCCACCATGATGGATTCGCCGTCCATTTCCATAATGCCAAAGACGTCCGCCGCATACACCCCGTCAGGGAGGGGATTGGCTTTGAGTTCATCGTATGTTTTGTTCATCTGCATTATCGCAGCGTTGGAGTAGTGCTCCACACCGAAAATGTCCGTGACCACAAATTGATACACGTACACATTGTTTTCAAGCGGGTCCTCATAGACCTCGTAGCCGTTTGTGCCGACGGGGACGTCTACCGTGCGCTGCGACGGGACGACATCGCCGACCTCAAAACCGTCGCCCTCATCGTAATAGTGCACCATGAGGTAGGGATATTCCACTTGGATTGAGTCCGTGGATTTGAGCAGTGTGAGTTCCTTGTCGGACATGCCCGTGACAGGGTCTATACCGTTCCATGCGCCAAGTATCTTGTAATACCCGCCCATCTCGAACGCTTCGTCCCAAATGTAGGCGAATCGCAGGTTTGTTCTTTTGCCGTTCAAAATGATGGGCGCTGTGTAAATGACATATTCCGCCGTGGTTTCTATCGGAGTCACAAACAGTTTGCATCCGTTCAGCGTGATCCATATGCCGCGGAAATTGCTGTGACAGTCCAGATCCGCCCACGAGCCCAATAAGTCGTTGTCGCGCCCAAAGCGAGAGTAGGCAAGATCGATATATTCAAGATTTTCGCCTTTGTCAAGCAGAGCGAATTCCACAAGATCGAAGTCGTATGACAGAACGTAGTCAATGGATGATGGATCCAACTTTATCCCAAACGAGCCGTCCTCTCGCTTGCTGCCTTTGTCGGAGAATTTGATTGGGTCAGTTGGAATGTTTGTGTACACAAAGTCAAGATATTCCTCATAGGTTTCAGATGGGCAAACTCCGTCGAAATATTGTTGCAACTGTTTTGCGTCGTAATGCAGAGGATAAAAAAACGACAACCCGCGGGATTGGCTCTTTTCCTTGCCGAAAACGTTGCATATCACAGCGTCGTTTATTGCGGCGACCAAGCCTTGCGCCTCCTCGCAAGCCGTGAAGTTTTCTGCAAAATGGCCCAAGTCTATGAGGTTGCTGTAGCCCTCAATATCCGTGGTGCCGCCGTATTTTTGCGAAAGTTTGGCGCTTTGTGCAATTTGTTGTATGCCTTTTGCGGAAACCGCGTCCTCTTTCATGCTTTGCGCTACTGCTCCAAACGCTTGCCTGAGCGCACCGAACTTTGAAAGGTCAAGTGCGGACAACGTTGCCGTCGCATCCTTGTCGCTGTTGCGGCACTTGTTGAAATATGCGTCCGCAACCTCCTTGCACAGATCCCCTCCGGAAATGTTTTTGTCGCCTGCTATCGAGTCTATCAACGCGCCGTAATCCCATCCGCCTGACGGCTCGATCTCCTCGGACGCGAGCATGTAACGCGCGTAAGGCGAAAGCATGTCGGCGGTTTCGTAGTTCGCCATCAGGCACGCGTCAAACCCGAACAACTCGAATTTGTCCGTCATCTGCTTGCTAACATTTTGGATCGCTTCGTCCATCTCGGCAAGAGAGAGCGCGTCAAAATCGTAGTTTTCGTCGTTTGCAACGCCGCCAAGACTGCCTCCGCCGTGATCCCAGACTATCGCGCACATCTTTTCGGCAGGGTAGTTTTTTACGCAATATGTCAAAAACTCCTCAAACGTCTTTTCCGCGCCCATATTGGACTGCGGCAACTTTTCAAGCTGCGACAAATTTCCGTCGGATATCTTGAAACGGCAAACGCCGTCGCTCGGTATGTAGTGCGAACGCCACCTCGCCGCCCCGCCGGTCTGCAGGATCACATTGACGTTGTCGGGGATTTCCGAGGATAGCAGTTCGTCGATGTTCTTGCCCGCCGCTCCGGTCTTTGTTTCGAGATTTGAGCCGCAAAGATAAACAAATATGCCCCACGTGCCCTTTTCCCCCATAGGTCCGGCAGGGGCGGAGGGCTTTTTGGAACACCCAACAAAACATATCGCAACAAGCAGCAGGATCATAAATATGAGCGGCGCTTTTTTTGTCAAATTTTTCATCACATCTCTCCACCGTGCGTGCGGGCGCTCGCAGATTTTACGCGCGAAGTCAATGCCATACTATATACGCATATTATACTGATATATACTGCTGTTGTCAAACAAATCGAAAAATCACGCAGTTTTTCTTTTTTGTGTAAAATATCCTCGGACAAACCTTCCCGCGATATGAAATTGCGCCCAAACGTTTCCCGCCGAAGTTTTCATGCGAGGCAGAATGTTGTGTATTTTGTTTTTAACGCGCGGGGTAGAAAAACATCGCTACATTTCACAAATCGCAACTTTAAATGTCAATTTACACATTGTAAAGCGCGCTTTCTGTTGAAAACATATTGTAAGCAGTTTGCCAAACAAAACATGATAATCGTCCATAGAACTGCGTAAATGCAAGCCGGATATTGCAATCGAAAAAAAAGTCAGATAGACTGTCGACATATCATAATCGTGCGCGTTCATCTTAATCTCAAGATGAGTCGCGAAATGCGACCAAGACAGCAATGCAAAAAATTTTTCATACGCCGGTTGAAAATTTGCGGGAAGCATTTATAAAAAGACACATTAATACTTCAGCCTGTATACTCTGTTGCGGTTTGCTCCTTCAGCCATTATGATACCGTCGCTTTGCAAATCGGCAAGCAACACCTTAACACGGGAAACGGTTATTCCAAGAAGCGTCGCTATTTCCGAACTTCTTACTGTGGCATGGTCGGTCATGTATTTAATAATTTGTTCTTTGTGCATGGCGGTTTTTGCGGTATCGGATTTATCGCCGCTTTTTATCGCCACTTTTTCCAACGGGAGTATCAAGACAGTCCTTTCCGGTCCGAATTGTTCCGATATAACGGGCGAAGGTAAACCTTGTTCGTGCCATGCGTAAAAATCACCACCATATTTTTCTTTGTTCTCTCTTTGCGATGGTAGCGTTGATCTTTTTTGAGCAAAGCAAAAGTCTGCAAATATTAGATCTGTAAATTTACAAATTTTTAGAAAATAATACCAATTTAATACAAAACACGATACGTGTTATGTACATTAGCTTTTAAAATGCAAAAACCCTACTTGTTGGTAGGATTTTTGTGGCGTTCCCGGCGGGATTCGAACCCACGACCTTCCGCTTAGGAGGCGGACGCTCTATCCTACTGAGCTACGGAAACATTTTGAGTCGGTTTTGATTATACATTATCATTTTGAGTTTGACAAGCAACTTGCAAAATATATTGCAAAAATAAAAGTTTGAGGCGGGAGATTGGGTATGAAAGGGCGGGGCGGAGCGAGATCATATTCGGTGAGTTTTAAGCTAGCGTAGGGGCGGAAGGAGGAGGACAATTGCGAAGCGGTGCGGAGGGGAGGAACAAATAGAAACGGACGGGAACTGAAAACCGGTTGGAGCGAGGCAGAGCATTGGCGTACAGGGGAAAAACTGAAAGCATGGGGCATATTCACTGCGTTTTAAGGCTCACATAAGGAAAAAGGCTGAAAATAGCGTAGAGGCGCGGCGAGGAGGAGCGCAGGCTTTCATAGGAGCGGAGGGAAACAGGTAGGAATCTTGGCGGGCGGCGGATGAAACGGCGGTTACACATTTATGCGGAAGAGGACGACGTCGCCGTCCTGCATGACGTAGTCCTTGCCCTCGCTGCGGACTTTGCCGCGCTCCTTGGCGGCGTTGAAGGAGCCGCATTCGAGCAGGGTGGGGTAGTCGACGATCTCGGCGCGGATGAAGCCTCGCTCGAAGTCGCTGTGGATCTTGCCAGCGGCTTGCGGCGCTTTGGTGCCTTTGACGATCGTCCACGCGCGGGTTTCCTTTTCGCCAGCGGTGAGATAGCTGATGAGGCCGAGCAATTTGTAGGACGCTTTGACAAGCCTGTCGAGGCCGCTCTGTGCGAGGCCGTACTCCGCCATGAACAGTTCGCGCTCGTCGTCGGCAAGGGAGGAGAGATCCTCCTCGAGTTTTGCGCACAGGGTGATGGCTTCGCTGCCCTCCGCGGAGGCGAGGCGCTCGACTTCGGCGGAATACGCGTTGCCGTTCACGCCGTCCTCGTCGGTGTTGGCGACGTAGATCACAGGTTTTGACGTGAGCAAAAATTGCGCGTCAATGAACGCCTTGAAGTCGTCGTCTACGGACAGCGAACTCAGACGCTTGCCGTTTTCGAGGCATTTTTTCATGATGTTAAGACGATCGATGTCCTCTTGATATTTTTTGTCCGCTTTGACCATGCTGAGCGCCTTTGTCATGCGGCGGTCGAGGGTTTCAAGATCCGCAAAAATGAGTTCGAGATCAATGGTTTCGATGTCGCGAGCGGGGTTTACGGAGCCGTCAACGTGCGTTATATTTTCATCGTCGAAACAGCGCACCACGTGCACTATCGCGTCCACCTCGCGGATGTGCGACAAAAATTTGTTGCCCAATCCCTCGCCTTTGCTTGCGCCTTTGACAAGTCCCGCGATGTCCACAAACTCCAAAAATGTTGGGGTGATCTTTTTGCTGTCGTAGAGGGCGGCGAGTTTTTCCAACCTTTCGTCGGGAACGGCAACTACGCCTACGTTTGGCTCGATGGTGCAAAACGGATAGTTGGCGGCCTGCGCCCCCGCCTTGGTGATCGCGTTGAAGAGCGTGCTTTTGCCGACGTTGGGCAATCCGACAACTCCCAGCTTCATAAAAACTCCTTTGCTTTTGACCGCGCGGTCTAAAAGCGCTACTTCGAGAATATCTATAAGTATTATAATCAAATCGGGGAGAATAGTAAAGCGGAAAATTTCGCTTTCGGAACGAATATGACTTGGTGGGAAGCGTTGATTCTCGGTGTGGCGCAGGGGGCGAGCGAATTTTTGCCGATATCGTCCTCAGGGCATCTGTTGCTGTTGGAAAAATTGGGCGTGGGCAGTCAAAGTTTGACGTTTAATATCGCGGTGCACGTGGGGACGCTTGTCGCGGTGCTCATCGCGACGCGCAAGCGGGTGTGGGAATTGATGAAGCGACCCTTTTGCAAATTGACGGGAAATATTCTGCTTGCGACCATCCCTACGGTGATATTGGCGGCGGTGTTTAAGTTTGCGTTTCCGTCGCTGTTGGAGGGCAGATTGCTGGGATTTGGATTTGTGTTGACGGCATGTCTGCTTTATGCGGGCGAGAGGCTCAAAATGACAAAATCTACACTTCTTACACCCAAAATAAGCGTTTTAACAGGCGTTTTGCAAGGTATCGCCGTTTTGCCCGGAGTGTCAAGAAGCGGCGCGACGATGTCTGCAATGACTTTGTGCGGGGTGGACAGAAGCGAGGCGGCGGACTTTTCGTTTTTGCTGTCCGTGCCTGTGATCGTCGGCTCCGCGCTGTTGGAGGGCGTTCAGATTGCGCAAGGCGGAGCGGCGATGGACGTGGGTTGGCTGCCCATGCTTGTGGGCGTAGCGGCGGCGTTTTTCACGGGGCTTGCGGCAATAACCTTGTTTTTGAAACTTGTCAAAAAACACTCGCTGTTGCCGTTTGCCGCATACACGCTTTTGCTGGGAATTGTGGTGACGGTGCTGCCGCTGTTTGGAGTGAAAATTTGATAATATACGGCGACGAGCGTTGAGGCAAACTTTGATGAGAAACGGACGGCGCGGATTTGGAGTGAAGCGCGGTCGGGCGGAGCAAAGTTGAATGAATTAAAAAGAAAAGGCTCGCGAAGTGCGGGCCTTGAAAATTTGCAACGGGGGTTGTCAAAACGCGGACGCTCAGGATATAAGGATGATGGCGGGGAAGAGAGGCGTCACTTCTTTTTTAGTTCGTCGCTGTCGTAGGTCAAAATGCGACGTATATCGTCCTGCAAAGAATCCCACGAGAAGGCGGTTTTGCGGGGAAGTCCGACCTCCCAGACGCTGCCTTCGGGAAATACGAAGCTGTTGAGATTGGCGCATCCGTGGAAGGCGTTTTTCCCGATGGTTTCCACACTGGCGGGGAACTCGACGCGGGTGAGGCGGATGCAGTTTTTGTAGGCGGCTTTGCCCACCGTTTTGAGGGACGAGGACAGCTTGATCGAGATGAGTGAATAGCAGTTTTCAAAGACGTTTTTGCCCATACTTGTCACGCTGTCGGACATTTCGAAAGTGGGAAGGGCTTCGCAATTTTTGAACAGATTGTCGCTGAGGTGCGTCACCGACTGCGAGAAGGTCAGCACATTGAGCGATCTGCAATTTTCAAACGCTTTTTTGCCGACGTAGCGCACGTTGTCGGTCATTTCCACTTTGGACAGTCGCGTGCAGTTGTAAAAACTCTTTTCCGCGATCTCGACCAACTCGTCGCTCATGGTCACGCTTTTGAGTGTGGAGCCTCCAAGCACGGCGGGTTTGCTGAACACGCGTACGGGGCGATCCAACAACTTGTCGGGAATAACAAGGTCCTCAACGTCGTCATAGTCATGCATGCAGACGTTGAGCGTGCCGTCCTCGCGAATGTAGTAGTAAAAGCCGTTTTCCACGCCGTCGTTGGTGGTCTGCTTGACATACAGCCATCCTCCCACAAACGTGAGCGCGGCAAGACATATCGCCGCAATGGCAAATGAACTCAAAACTCTTTCGTCGCCGTCAACGTTTGCGCCGGAAGCGCCAAATATCGTGAACATGACGAACAGCGCGAGCCCAAAAGCGAAAAACACCCACAGCCAATCGTGCATGTTGTTTGTGTACCAACCTATGCAGAAGCAAATGATCGCAAGTCCGCCGTATGAAGGCAGGATCGCCGCACAGTATACGCCGCGATCGCGTTTACAATGGGAATATCCGTTGGTCAAGGAGTTGATAACATAATAGATGATGTGAAGCAGGGTGATCACCGCAAACGTGACGCAAACGCCTATGTAGGCGTTGAATTCCGGCGAAGGGTAGAGGATCTTGACCGCAAAAGGATAGGACACCATAAACAGCAATCCAACAAACTCCAAAACCGTGAAGACGATGTTGGTCACCAGAATGCCGGTTTTTGTGCCGGAAAATAAAATTTCGCCGATCCCATCGCCAACCGCGCTAAAAAAGGTCGCGAGCGCGGAGCCTATTTTTTTGAAAAATGAGGACAAACCTGAGCCTACGCGGGAAAAGAACGCCTGTCTTTTTTGCTTGCTTTGCTTGCGAACAATTTTGACTGGCGTTGTCGGAGGTTTTGAGGAATGCGTTTCGTCGGTGCGACGCGCGTCGTCGGAACGCGCGCTTTCCGAATAGGAATGCCGCGATTCGCTTGACTCGCCGCACTCTGAGCAACTTTCGTACGATGAAGTTTCTCTGTCGTCGTTTGTCATGAGTGATGATATTCTCCTGTTTGAATATATTATATTCTAATCCATAGTCAAATGTATGTCAAGCGGGGAAAGAAATGATTTGCCGCCGACAGCCGACAGTTTCAGGGAATATCTCAAGTTGTCTTGCGGATCGAGGATCAGATAATGCAAAAACGGCTCGGGTTTTCCGAGTCGCTTTTGAGTGTTGATTGCTTGAGCCTGCTTTGATGTCAAAATGCAGAGGCGCTTTGCAGATCGACGTTATTGTATCCTTTCAAAATCGCTCGCGCCGTGCTTGCAGAGGGGGCAGACGAAATCCTCGGGGAGTTCGTCGCCTTCGTAGACATAGCCGCAGACTTTGCACACCCAGCCTTTCTTGTTTTCGGTCTTAGGGCGGGGTTTGACGTTTTGCTGATAGTAGGTGTAGGTCATGGTTTCCACGGGGGAGATCACGCGCGACTCCGTGACGGTGCACACAAACATGGTGTGCGTGTCGAGGTCGACGGTGTTTTCCACCTTGAGGGACATAAACGAGTTGATGTAGCGGGGCAGGAAGATGAGCCCGTTGTCGGAGCGGAGTATCTCCTCGCAGTCCGCGAACTTGTTGCAATCCCTGCCGCTTCTGAAACCGAAGTTTTCAAACACCTTGAAGGGAGCCTCCACCGAGAGGCAGTTGACGTTGAGAAGTCCCGTCTTTTTGATGATGTCATGGGAATAGTTCGACTTGTTGATGGTGACCCCTATGCGGTTTGGCGTGTTGGTGAGTTGGGTTACGGTGTTGACGATGAGGCCGTTGTCCTTTGCGCCGTCGCGGGAGGTGACGACATACAGCCCGTAGCCGATGTTGAAAAGCGCCTTGAGATCGAACTTGTCCGCGTCCGCGCCGCGCGCGATGTAGTCGCAGCAAAGCTCCGTCGCCATATCCTCAAGTTGCGCCTCGCTGTCCGCGTTGAGCGCGGAGAGTATGCGCACGTTGTGCTCCGCGAAGGTGAGGTTTTTGCAGCCCTCAAGCATGCCCTTCATGACGCGCGTCGCCATGGGAGCCCAGCTGCCGTTCTCGATGAAGGCGATGTGCCTGTTTTGGAAGTTGCGCTCCGTCAAATGGTTGATGAACTCCCGCATAAAGGGGAAGATCTCCGCGTTGTAGGTGGTGGTGGCAAGCACAAGTTTGCCGTATCTGAAAGCGTCCTCCACAGCTTCCGCCATGTCCTCGCGGGCGAGGTCGGTGACGACGACTTTGGGACAGCCCTTTTCCTTGAGTTTTTGCGCGAGTTTTTCAACCGCCGCTTTGGTATGCCCGTAGACGGAGGTGTAGGCGATCATTATGCCGTCGGATTCAACGCCGTAGGACGACCAGATGTTGTAAAGATTGAGGTAATAGCCGAGATTTTCGGTGAGCACGGGGCCGTGAAGAGGGCAGATGATCTTGGTGTCGAGGTTTGCAGCCTTTTTCAGCAGAGCCTGCACTTGCGCTCCGTACTTGCCGACGATGCCGATATAGTACCTGCGAGCCTCGCAAGCCCAATCCTCGTCCGCGTCAAGCGCTCCGAATTTGCCGAATCCGTCCGCCGAGAACAGCACTTTGTCCGTGCTGTCGTAGGTGACGATGACCTCCGGCCAATGCACCATGGGCGCGGCGACAAACGCCAACTCGTGTGCGCCGAGGGACAGCGTATCGCCCTCGCCGATCACCATCCGACGGCTTTCAAAAGACGTGCCGAAAAATTGCTCCATCATCTTGAATGCCTTTGCGGACGACACGACCGTCGCCTTGGGATATTCCGCCATGAAGCGGGCGATGTTTGCGGAGTGGTCGGGCTCCATGTGCTGAACGATGAGATAGTCCGGCGACTGCTTGCCTAACACGTTTTTGATGTTTGCAAGCCACTTGTCGCCAAAACGCCTGTCAACTGTGTCGAAAACGGCGATCTTTTTGTCGAGAATGACGTAGGAGTTGTACGCCATGCCGTTGGGAACAACGTATTGCCCCTCGAAAAGGTCCACGTCGCGATCGTTGACGCCGACGTATCTGATGTCGTTGGTGATGAACATATATACCTCCCAAACAAAAATTTATTTTCGATTTGCTATTATACCACACAAAAGTTCGGTTTTCAAGCGTACCGCGCCTTGAGTGCGGCAAATTTTGATAGGATCACAGGCGGATCATCCTGTAGCCAACGCCGATGTGCGTTTGAATGTACTGTTTTTCGCCGTCCGCGCTTTCAAGTTTTTTGCGGAGCGCCGCCATGTACACACGCAGCGAGGCGATGTCGTTGTCCCAACTGCTGCCCCATACGTTTTGAGTGATGTACTTGTGCGTCAGCACCTTGCCTACGTTTTGCGCGAGCAGACAGAGAAGTTTGTACTCGATGGAAGTCAGGTGCAACTCCTCGCCGTCAAGATAGACGCAGCCCGCGGCGTAATCTATCTTCAATCCGCCGTTTTCAAATGAGGAGGCGGGGGAGGCGTTGCTCATGTAGATCAGCCTGCGCTGAGTCGCGCGTATCCTCGCGAGCAGTTCCTCCACGGAGAAAGGCTTTGTGAGATAGTCGTCTGCGCCTGCGTCAAGCGCCGCGATCTTGTCGGAATCGTCGCTGCGGGCGCTTATCACTATGATGGGGGTGATCGCCCAACCTCGCACCTGCGCTATGACCTGCACGCCGTCAATGTCCGGCAAGCCGAGATCGAGAAGTATGATGTCGGGATTGTGCGTCGCCGCTTGCGCAGTCGCCTCCGCGCCGGAACTCGCGGTCACATAGCTGTACTCGTTGGCTTTGAGCGTGGCGCATATCAGATTGCGCACGGACGCGTCGTCTTCAACGACCAAAATCAGAGGCTTATTCATTGATCTTTATCTCCTTTTGAGGCAATTCGAATGTCACCACCGCGCCGTGGGGAAGGTTGTCCTCAAACCATATCGCGCCGCCGTGCGCCTCCACTATGGATTTGCATAGGTACAGCCCAAGCCCAAGCGAGCGACGACTGTCGGCGGGTTTGCCCGCGCCGGTGTAAAACTTTTCAAACAGGTGAGGCTTGTCCTCCGGCGCGACTCCGACCCCGTTGTCCGCGACGCTCACCCGCACCTTTGAGTCGCAGGAGGTCACTTTCACCTCGATGTCCGAGCCGTCGGGAGTGTACTTGACGGCGTTTTGAAGCAGGTTGACAAGCACCTGCACGATGAGTTTTGAATCTACGCTGACAAACGCCATGGGGGAGTCGGAGGATACGGATATGCGCCTGCCCTCCGCGCCCTTACGGCAGTAATTCACCGCCGCGTCGACTATGTCGTCGATCAACTCGTCGGTCAGGCGAAGTTGAAGTTTGCCGTCCTCCATGCGCGTGGACGCAAGCAGGTTTTCCGTGAGGTTGATGAGCCAATCGGAATCCTTGAGAATGTCCTTGAGAAGCTGCGTACGCGTTTCGGGATCGAGTTTGCCGCCGTTTTCAAGCAGATTTGCGGCGTTGCCGGAAATGGACGTGAGCGGAGTGCGCAGATCGTGAGAGATGGAGCGCAGGATGTTTGCGCGCAATTGCTCGTTGCTTGCCATGACGGCGGCTTGCTCTTTTTCGCGCATGTTCTTTTCGTTTTCAAGCGCCAATGCGCACTCAAGCACGACGGAAGTCAGAGTGTCGTGCTCAAACGCGCTCAGCCCCACCGAGTCGATCCCTACTGCGCCGAAAATATGCCCGTTGATGTTCAGCGGCATATACACAAAATGCGCTTCGGCGGAGGAGTCGCCGCTGTCGGTTTGAGCGCCGTTGATCGCAGATTCGGCATTTTTTCGCTCGGATCTGATGTCATAAACCGCTTGTTTTGCAGGATCCGCGGCAAAATAAGTGCATTGCAGATTTTCATCGAAGATGAGCACGTCCGTTTTGAACAGCTTGATGAGTTGTTGCGCGGTGAGCGTCAGGATCTTGTCGCGATCCGTTTCCGCAAGCAGAAGTTTGTTGGTTTCAAACAATATCTTGAGCCTGTGCGCGATGTTTTGATATTGATTTGCCTGCCGCTTGTTGCGCTGTGCGAGCGATCCCGTTATGAACGCCGTGAGGAACATCGCCAAAAACGCGATGGGGTAGCCCGTGCCGTATGAAGAGAAGGAAAACGCGGGGACGGCGAACAGGCCGTTGTACAAAAACACGCCCGCGACGGAAGATATGAGGCTGTAGATCACATTGGAGGTTGCAGTGGATATGATGAGCACGGCGAGCAGATACACCATGATCATTCCCTCGTCCGTAAATCCCGCCATGGTGAGAAGATAGCTTGCCAGAGTTGCGGCGCCCAAACCTGCCGCGCAGATGGCGGAGTTTTTGAGGACGTCGCGCCAGGCGGATACCGATCTTTTGGGGATATAGCGCACGTCAGCGTCCCTGTCGGGAATGATGTGGATCTCGACGGCGGGCGCGTACACAAGCAGGCGGTCTATGAGGTCGGTGCGGCTCAACGCGCGTTTTTTTGTGAAAGAACTGCGACCGATCACCAGCTTTGTGACGGCAAACGCCTCCGAAAACCGCGCGATCTGATAGGCGATATCGTCGCCGAACACGGTTTCGACCTCCGCGCCAAGCTGCTTTGCCAACTCGATGTTGCGGGCGAGGCGGGCTTTGTTTTCCGCGCTTGCCTTTTCAAAATCGGGCGTTTCGACAAACAGCGCCGTGAACTTCGCGCCGTATGCGGAAGCCATTTGCGCCGCCGTTTTGATTATGCTCGCGTTGGACGGCGCGGACGAAAGACACGCCAACACGTGTTCCGCCTGCCGGGAGGATGGGTTTTGCGATGAGTTTTCCTGCATAACTTGTATTATAACACAATATGTACGGTTGTGCACGCACTTTTTGCCGATCGCGCCCCTCCACGCGAAAGAAAATAAAAAAGCGCCCGCCCAAATGAGCGAGCGCAAAAGGGAAGGATCAATGCAGACACTTTTTGACGGAGCGCATGTCGCCTACGATGTACAGCGACATTTTGTCGGTGAGCGCCGTTGAGGGATCGACGTTGAGTTGCGTTTTGCCGTCGTTGCGGATGGCGAGGATGTTGATGCCGTATTTTTTGCGGATGTCCAAATCGATTATGCTTTTGCCAAGCCAGCCGTTGGGCACGATGATCTCAAAGATGGAAAAGTCGTTTTCGATGGGAATGTAGTCGAGAATGTGTGTGGACGTGCATTTGACCGCCGTCCATTTTGCGAGTTCCTTTTCGGGATAGATCACCTCGTCCGCGCCGTTGCGCAACAAAAACTTTTCGTGCACATCGGTGGACGCTCTTGAGATGATTCGCCTTGCGCCGAGTTCCCTCAAAAGGGAAGTCGTTTCAAGCGAACTTTGGAAGTCGTCGCCGATCGCCACTATCGCCGCGTCGTAATTGTCCACCCCAAGCGAGGACAAAAACAGCTTGTCCGTGGAGTCGCCTATCTGCGCGTTGGTGACAACGCTCAGCACGCTGTTCACGCGCGATTCGTTGCTGTCTACCGCCATGATGCGGTGCCCCATGCGGTTGAGTTCCTCCGCGATGTGCCGCCCAAAGCGGCCGAGTCCTATCAATAATATGTTTTGCATAAGGCCTCCTTCAGCCCACAGTGATTTTTTCTTCGGGCAATTTTGCTCCGTTTTTTGCTCTGGATGTGAACGCTGCAAACACCAAGGTCAACGCGCCCACTCTGCCAAGATACATCAGCGCTATCAGTATGATCTGCGAGCCCGTCGCCAACGTGGGCGTAATGCCAAGCGTCAGCCCCACCGTGCCCACGGCGGACGCTGTTTCAAACAGGCAGGTGAGAAGGGGAAGCCCCTCGATGGCGCTTATGCCTACGCCGCCAAAGAAGAACAGCGAAAAATACAATATCAGCAGCGCGACCGCGTTTTTGATCGCCGCTTCGGGCAGTCGACGGTTGTGACACTTGGTGTAATCCTTGCGGCGGAACACGGATATCGCCGTCAGGATCAACACCGCGAGAGTGGTGGTTTTCATGCCGCCCGCGGTGGAGCCGGGCGAGCCGCCGATCAGCATAAGGAAGATCATAAAGCCAAGCCCCGTGTCGCTGAGCGAGGTGAGATCCGCCGTGTTGAAGCCCGCCGTTCTGGTGGTGACGGATTGAAACACCGAGGTCAGCAACCTCTCCCCCGTCGCCTTGTCGTTGAACTCGAAAAAGAAGAAGTAGAGCGCGGGCAGGACGATCAAAAAGGCGTTGGTGATGAGCACAACCTTTGTCTGAAGCGAATACGACCTGACGTGATGGCGAAATTTCAACACGTCGCGCACGGTGGTGAAGCCTATGCCGCCAAGCACGATCATCGCCATTACGGAGATGTTGAGCAGAGGGTTGCTTGCATAAGCCGTGAGCGAGGAGTACTGTTTGCCCACAATGTCAAAGCCCGCGTTGCAAAAAGCGGAGATGGAGTGGAAAAGGCTGTACCATATCCCCACCGCGCCGAATTGCTTGCAAAACACGGGGAGCATCATGACAAAGCCCGCAAACTCCACCGTCACGGTGAAGATAAGCACAAAGCGCGTCATACGCACTATCCCGCCCAGCGACGGCGCGGAGATCGCTTCCTGCAAAGTGCTACGCTCCAAAAGCCCTATGCGCCGCCTGGCGAGCAGCCCAACAAGCGCACTCAGCGAGATCACGCCCATGCCGCCTATCTGTATCAGAACGAGGATCACCACCTGACCGAATACCGACCAGAACGTCGACGTGTCCTGCACGACAAGCCCCGTCACGCATATGGACGACGTCGCCGTGAAAAACGCGTTCATAAACCCCGCGCAGTCGCCGCTTTTTGTCGCGAACGGCAAAAGCAAAAGCAGGGTGCCGATCAATATCGCCCCCGCAAACGACAGCGCGATCAGCTGCGTGCTGGTGAGTCTTTTCAGAATGGCTTTCATATTTCCTCGCTCACGATATTATCGCACGGACAATATAAAAATCACATAAAGAAGACAGAGGCGGCATTAAAATTGCATAAATTTGTCCGCGTTGTCTTTCCGCGATTTTTTTGGTTGAAAATTTGCGACAACTATAGTATTATTGTTGTAGAAATTTTCAAATATATCATTTTGAGTGCAAACGGAGGTCATTATGGCGCAAAAGGTTTATTTTTCAAGAGAGATCACGCCTGAAAGCATACTCAGGCTGTACAAGACGTTGGGCAAACAACTCGACGGCAAGGTCGCCATCAAAGTGCATTCGGGAGAGGTGGGAAATCAAAACTTCCTCCGCCCGGAATTTTGGCAACCTACGGTGGAATACGTGGGAGGGACCGTCGTGGAGTGCAACACAGCCTACGACGGCGAGCGCAATACCACCGAAAAACACCTCAAAACCTTTGAAAAACATGGCTGGAACAAGTTTTTCGACGTGGATCTGCTTGACGCGGAAGGCCCGGATATGATCCTGGATATCCCCGACGGCAAAGTGATCAAAAAGAACTATGTCGGCAAAAATCTTGCGAACTATGACTCATTGCTGGTGCTGTCCCACTTCAAGGGGCACCCGATGGGCGGCTACGGCGGGGCGCTCAAGCAATTGTCGATCGGCATTGCGTCGTCCTACGGCAAGGCGTATATCCACGGAGCGGGGCACCCCAAAATGCTCTGGACGGCAAATCACGACAAGTTTTTGGAGTCCATGGCAGACGCGGCTGCGTCCGTCGTCAGGCATTTCGGGCAGAACGCCGTGTATATCAACGTCATGAAAAATATGTCCGTGGACTGCGATTGCTGCGCTGTGGCGGAAGACCCCTGCATGAAGGATATTGGAGCGCTCATCTCGCTGGATCCCGTCGCGATAGATCAGGCGTGCATAGATCTTGTGTACGCGGCGAAGGACGACCCCGGGCAGAAGCACCTGCTCAAGCGCATAGAGAGCAGAAACGGCGTGCATACCATAGAAGCGGCGGCGGCGCTTGGCGTGGGCAGCAGGGAATACGAACTTGTCGAAATTTGACGTTTTTTTTGACAAATCGACTTGATCGCGCTGCATGGGCAAGTATGGGATTTTTGTCGTTCAATGAAAAATATTATGCCCGCAAACTCGACGAATACGAGGGCAAGGCGCTTGCGGACGCGCAAATATACGAGGCGAAACAGTTGTTGAAGGTGCTCGACGACCTGTCGGACGAGGGCTATACGGCGCTGAGCGAGCGTCTGGAAAACAAATTTCACTGCGTAACAAGGCTGAAAGCCGTGCTGGAACGTTACGACGAAACGCCTTTTGATGTGCCGAAGGCGATCTGTCCGCCCGCATACGACAGGCAAGAGAAGGAACTTGGCGATTTTTTGAGCGAACTGACTGTATCGCTTCCCGATCCCGCGCGGGGAAAGGGGAGCGATTTGCTGTTTGATATCGTAGAATACAGCCGTTTTTTGCGTCGCGAAAAGGACGAAGCATACGTGTTTTTGTTGAGGGATTGCTTGCTGCCTTACTTGCGGTTTGCAAAAGACGGCAAGGAGGGGCTGTATGCCTATCCGATTGGTCGCGCGTTTTTGAGGGATATATCCGGCGAGAAAAACTTTGACGACATCATAAGGTTGCCGATATATCTTGCCGCGGAAGAGGGAATTTGCGACTTTGCGCAGTTCAAGGAGTTTTTTGTGCGCGAAACAAAAAAGACGCTCCGAGCATATTCTCGCGTAAAAGATACGCTTGCGCGGTTGCTTGACGGTATACCGTTTGACAAAGTGACCGTTGTGGAATCGGGATATTGCGGCACCGTGCCGATGTTGCTTGCCGCCATCGACGGAAGAGTGGACTTCAAAATGTATACGACCGCGCCGTTTTTTGTCGACGTGTACAAAGACAGGATATTCTGCAAACGCTATGAGCGCTTGCGCCTGTTTGAAACTTTGTATAGTCAGGACGCGCTGTTTGAATATGCGGCGTTCAGGGAAGGGAAATTTTATGTCAGAACAACGGAAGATAAACGAGTTTTTGACGGCGCTAAGGATGAGATCGCGTTTGTGACGGGAACGGAACTTTGACGCTTTGCCACAAAAGAGAGAGGACGGTTGCGCATAGCATGCCGCAAGAAGAATGCGGTTGTTGAGATGCAAAAGGGCAATAACTGAAAATACGTCGCAATTTGCAGAATGGGACGTTTATTGATATAAAATGTTTAGATAAAAGGTGGATAATGTTGAAATACGTGTTGTTTGATCTGGACGGAACGCTGCTTCCGATGGTGTTGGAGGAATTTGTCGCGGCGTACTTTTCATCACTGTCAAAACACCTCGCGCCGCACGGATATAAGAGGGACGAACTTGTTTCCGCCATGTGGAAGGGCACCGTTGCAATGACGAACAACGACGGGAGCAGGACGAATTACCAAGCGTTTTGGCAGGTCATGGAGGGGATCTTCGGCAATAAAGCGAAGCGGGACGAGCCCGTTATGGACAGGTACTATACGTCCGATTTTGAGGAAGTGAAGGCGGTGTGCGGGTTTGATCCGTCGGTTGCGCCCGCACTGAAAGCGCTTAAAGAGATGGGGCTTAAACTTGTGCTCGCCTCAAATCCGTTCTTCCCGGAGATAGGGCAGCGGGCGCGGCTCAAATGGACGGGCGCGGATCCCGACGACTTTTGCATGTTTACGTCATACGAACTTATGCATTTTTCCAAACCCAATCCGCTGTACTATCGTGAGATCCTATCGTTGCTTGGCGCGACGGCGGACGAGTGCCTCATGGTGGGCAACGACGTGGACGAGGATATGATTGCGAAAACCTTGGGGATAGACGTTTTTTTGCTGCCTGCATGCCTCATCAATCGCAAAGGCGCGGATATATCCGGGTACGCGCAGGGCGATTTGAACGACCTTTTGACCTATGTCAAAAACAGGCTGAAGTGAGAGATACTAGGGGGATTCATCGACTGCGCAGGAAAATGAGCGAGAAATAAAAAAATAAGAGAGGTTTCGCATTGCGCGAAACCTCTCTTGAACGTTGATGATTCAAATGAATGAGGATAGGAATCAGCCGAGGAGTCTGTTCAGCCAACTGAGTTCAGCGTCGTTGAGGTTGTGATCGGCGGCGCAGATGGCGGCGCATGCAAAGATCAGCGCTTCCTTGGTGTCGGGATCGAGCGAATCGACAAAGTTGTCGACGGCGTTTCTTGCCATGCTGGAGTCGATGTTGGCTTGCTTGATGAAGTCGAGAGTTGCGTCGTAGGAAATTCCTTCTTGGATGAACACGTCGATCGCGGGTTGCACAACATAATACTCGTCGGAGTTAAAGTAACCGTCGGCGCAGATAGCGGCAAGAAGGGTGGTCAGGATGGCGGCGTTGGATTCCTTGAGGGTCATGTAGGTGTTTTCATTGACGCCACGCATCGCAACGGCGGTGTAGTGATCGACAACGCCGCGAAGTTCATATTTGCTCATGTTTTTCATTTGGTTCAAAATTTCCCTGTAGGTTGGCATAATTTTATCTCCTAAATTTGATGAAAACATTTTAACATACGCAAAAGAAAAAGTAAAGCGCAAAAACCTCCGCGGCGCAGGATTTTTAATTTTGGGCGGGACGATATCCTTGGCGGATAATATGGCGCGCGGAGAAGGGGAAGGGAAATACTCGGGTGGATATTCAAAAAATTCAATAATTTTTTGAAACAAGTTGCCAACATGTTTGCGTAGGGATATAATGTTGCCGAAAAATGCCATAGAATAAAATATTCTATGACTTTGGAACTCAATTGTTTTGGAGGACAAAGATCATGGCTAAAATGGCTAAAAGCATGACGAAGATCGCAAGTTTGGCGATCGTAGTTGCAGTGTTGGTTTCCACGATGCTTGTGAATTTGGTCGGTTGTGACAAAAAGTCCGATAAGGCGCAGTGGGAAGAGGCGTATGCAACGGCGGTGGATTACTCGTCCGACGGAATTTATACGACGTCGGTGAGTAGGGTCGGCGGTGATTGGGACGGCGTTGGAAAAAACGATATAAAAGTGAAATATACAGTGCCCGCTGAAAATGCAGACGATCCCGATATTGTGAAAGAGGCGGAGGTGCTGGGCGCAACGGCGGGAACGGACGGTATGCTGAACGTGATCTTCAGCGATTCCGACGTCGATGATGACAACGCGGACAGATATGTGCTGTTCGTCGAAAAGCTGAGCGTCGCCGCGGTGGTGGAGGTGGAATTTGCGACATACACGGCGACATGCGACAAGCAGTACGTCCTCTCCACGGATAAAAACTTGCAGTTGACGCTCACGCTCAACGACGGCGAATTTGCGGCGGACGTTTCAAAGGACGACGTTGCGCTTGCGGGATCGTTTGAAGATTTGACGGTCGAGAGCGTATCCGCGGCGGGAGGAACGCTGACCGCATTGATAAGCGGCAACATTTCAAAACATGAAACTGCGGGAGTTTATCTTGACGGAATAATTAGGCTTGCGGCAGACGCGGTGGAAAACAATGTGGACCCGATCGCCGATATAAGGATCCCCGTGAATGAGCCAACGACGTATTTCGATTCGAGCAGGACTCGCTTTGCAAACGGAAAGGTCAACGTGCCGATCGTGCTGATGGGCGTTGCGGACCCCGATACGTTGAACGTGGAGGACATAGTTTTTGACGAACAAAGCGGCATAACCGTGGAAAACGTTGTGCCCGTGAGCGACGACGAAGTTTTTATCGTCCTCAACGTAGAAGGCGCGACGGACAGAAATTCCGCCGCAAAAATACTCAACGGCGTCAAGGTCGACGTCAAAAATATCGAGACGATCGCGCAATTTGCTTCCGCGGCGTTCTACCCCGTGTTCGATCACGTCGAACAGCAGGGAAGCAATTTTGTGATGAGCGTCGTGCTGTACGCGAAAAACGGGAAGTTTGCCGAAGAGCTCGGCAAGGATAAATTGAGCTTCGGAGGAGATCTCGAGGGCGCGACGATAGCGTCGTTTACAAGAGAAAGCGACTCCGTTGCGACGCTCAGCCTCACCGTCCCCGCAAACGGAAAGACAACGGACGCGTTGGATCTCGACGGCGAGATCATCCTCGCGCAAGGGTCGCTTGTGAACGCATGGGGAGACGTAAAGGACGACGAGACGTCGTATATGAGAAATTACTCGCTCGACAGCCTCGGCAGGGGCGTGACGATCCAAAAGGTGGTCAGCGTTGCAAAAGACGTCGCCGATTTCACAAACGAATTGAATAAATTGCTGACAGGGCAAAAGAATGTGTGCGAGGCGATCGGTTGGATATGCGGCTGCTTCGGGCAATTTTCCTCCTCCGACTCCTATGCGGAGAAATTCCAAAAGGAAATATACAAAAAGTTGGATTCCATTTTGGACCTCGTGCAGGCAAACAACGAGCTGTTGGTGGAATCGCTCAAATTGAGCTACAGCAATCAGATGAGAGACTTCGACGTGACCGTCAACAAGCTCGAGAGCGCGTGCAACACCCTCGACAGCTATCTTACGCAGGCGTGCAGATCCACGGGGATATCCGCAAACGACCTCAAAAACAAAGCGGACGCCGACGCGACGAATGTGGCGAAAAGATTGGTCGACGATATGAAAACAAAGAAAAATTATGTCGACACATTGAGCACGCTCAAATCCGACTTCAATACCGCCGTGGGAATTCTGAAATTGTCGGGGCAGTCAAATCCGTTTGCGACGTTTGACAAACTTTGCACTATCTCTTACAACTTTGACACGCAGTGCAAGGATATGAGAGAAAACTATCGCGCGCGAGCGGAATATATGTTGGGAAGGGCGCTCAGCCACCTTTTGATGTATTACGTTTACGGCGACAACGATCCAAATGCGAAAAATACCTATCAAAGCGATTTCAACGCGGTTATCTCCGCAAAGGAGAAGAATCCCGTCAAGAGCAGAGACGGCGCAGCGTACAGCTATGTGATGTATCGCTATTTCAACTTGAGCCGTTTTTCAAATGTCCACATATTCCCCGTCTACCAAGACAATTGGAGATGGGGCGACGAGCTCCGCGCGGGCAGGGGCATAAAAGAGGATTTCGATTTTGACGATTCCGAGCGCAACGATTTCATAAGCAGAATGATGGGCAGGACGTTGAGGCAGGAATTGGAACTTGCGGGATTCACGGGCTTTGACTATAACGGTTGCGTCGGACTGGCGTTTTGGGTCGCAAGACAGAAATCGAGCGCCAACTTCGGCGAAAAAGTGGACGAGCTCTTCTACCCCAGTCACGCAAAAGATCGCACGGAATATTACGCGATATATATGCTTTGGGATTGGAAAGGACAAACAAAGAGAGGCAAAGTGTACGGAGACTTTAACGATACGATGAATCGCGCGGTCGATCCCAAACTCGACGAAGCCTATTATTTGGCGCTCGCAAGATTCTGGGAATGCTGACGTTTTGGAAGCAGGGGTTTAAAGTGCGAGGGAAAAGTAAGGTTGCTTTGTTGATATTGTCGGCGGTCTTGTCGCTCTGCCTGTGCTTGGCGTTTGTCGGGTGCCACCCGAAGCGGCGGGAGCCGTCGCCGGGAGAGGGCAAGACAGCGATATATATCTATATGTGCGGCTCAGACCTCGAGACAAGGCAGAGCGCCGCGACAGCGAATATCGCTGAGATATTGAGCGCAAAGACGGATGAAAATACATCGGTGATAATCGAGACGGGAGGGGCGGCAAAGTGGAGAGGATACGACATATCCTCGGATCTTCTCACGCGATACGAAGTCAAAGACGGAAAACTTCAAGAAAGACAGCGACTTGCAAATTCCTCCATGGGGTCGGAAAGCACTTTTGCCGATTTTGTCGGGTGGTGCCTAAAGGAATATCCCGCGGAGAGGTCCGCTCTCGTTTTGTGGGATCACGGCGGCGGCGCCTTGGGCGAGGTGTGCTACGACGAAAATTTCGGCATGGATCCTCTTTCTCCGCAAGAGTTGAGCGGCGCGCTTGAGTCGAAAAACGCGCATTTTGATCTGATAGGCTTCGACGCGTGCCTTATGGCGACAAACGAGACGGCGGCGATAATAAAAGATCACGCCGAATATATGCTCGCCTCCGAGGAGATAGAGCCTGCTGGAGGTTGGGATCACAAGGCGTTTGTCGAGGCGTTTTCAAGTGCCGAAAGCGTTGAGAAGGCGTGCGAAACCGCGGCGCAAGCATATATGAACAAGTGCGAAAACGCGGGCGGCGGAGATATGATGACGCTGTCTGTGTTCGATTTGAAAAATTATCAAAAATTTTCCGCCGCGTTTGAAAATTTCGCCGGGAGTCTGAACAGTGCGGCAAACGAGAGATACGGCAATTTCAATATCGTGCGAGCGTCTGACAGCGCGTGCAAATTCGGCGCGGCAAGTCGCGACGAGGGCGCAAGCAACCTCATGGATCTTTACGGCTTTGCAAAAGCGCTGCAAAGCGAAAATGCGTCGGCAACGGAACTTATGCGGGCGATCGAAAGCCTCGTGCCGTTCAAGGCGTGCGGCGAGGAAAGAGAGGGCGTGGGAGGAATTTCTTTGTACTATCCGCTTTGGTATGAGCCGGATGAGTTGAACGCATATTTTGAAATGTGCTCGAGCGAGCAATACAAAAGCTATCTGAAAGGGATATATTCGGATTCGGTGGGCGACACGATAAGGTTTGCGGACGCGGGAAGCAAGGGCGAGGACGGAAGTTTTGACATCAAACTCACCGACGAAAGCAGAAGATATTTGAAGTCTGTGGAGTTTTCGCTGCTGGCATATATCGACGACGATCCCGACGTTCCGTTTGAGATCGTCCAATTTGGGATAGACAACGATTTGAGTTCGGATTGGGACAGCCTCTCTTTCAAAAGCAATTTCCGCGGCGTGTGGCTGGCGCTTGACGGCGTGTATCTCAATTTTTCCGTGGTGGAGAGCAACGACGATTATGTCATGTTTTCCGCGCCCGTCAAGGCGAACGGCGTGAGAAGCAATCTGCGCTTCATGTTTGTGTGGGACGACAGCTATTTCAACGGCGGATATTACAAGATCATAGGGCTCTGGAACGGACTTGGCGAAAACAACCTCGCCGACAAGCAGATCGTGCCGCTGAAAGAGGGGGATCGCATCACCGCGCTCAGAAAATCCATTGACCCCACGGAGGACAGGACGATAGAGGACGCGGAACTGAGCGACGGGGACACGATCGTGATCGGCCAAGACGGCGGCAACATAAGCGAAATGCCGCTAAAAGAATATTACTACCGCTATGTGTTTGTCGTGACGGATATTTTCGGCAACAGGTTTTACTCCGATACGGCAAGCATGGAAATGAAATATACCTTTGAAGAATTGCTTGAAGATCCGTTGCCCGACGGCGAATACGCCGCGGATATCACCGATATAGAGTGGAACAGCTTTTGGGGCGCGGTGGGATGAATGTATCCTGCGACGCAAAAGATCGATTTTACAATACGGCGGAATATGAGCCGTTTTTTTGTTGCCTGCGCGGCGAGAAAAATGAAAGGAGCGGGCAGGGCCTTGAGATGAGAATATTGCAAAAGCAGGTGTTAAACTGCGAAAAATGCAGACTTAAAGCGTAGATTGTGCGGAATTGTTTGGGATGGAGCGTTGATATAAGGCGGTCTTGATGTAGCCTCGCATGACTTTGCTGGGCCTTGTCATGACCTTGTAAAGAGCGACGTAGAGGACTCCGTCGATGATGATGTTGAGCACCCAGCTGATGGGGTAGCTGAGGTAGAGCACAAAAGTTGTGGGCGTGGCGCGAAAGGCGGTGTACACCCAAATTATGCGGTAGACGCACACGCAGAGGAAGGACGGGATCATGGGCGTGATGGGATAGTTCATGCCCCTCAGGCAGCCTACGAGCACTTCGA